>DATCID010000069.1:0-50868 GCA_036507975.1 Ruminiclostridium sp. | reverse complement strand
AAGACCTAAAATCTATGTAAACATATATGGCTAAGATTTATGTGAATGGCGGAGTGAAGAGCCGGATGCCTTAATTGGGCACGTCCGGATCTGTGAGGGGTAAGTACCGCGAGGTGCACCTACTCGACAATAGTTATGGTAAGTCGACTTCGCCGACTGATTTTATAGATCAGGATCAAGTTTAAGATCAAGTGAATGTTTAGGGTCATCGACACTTCGTTCTAGAAATTTATTATTATCAGACTTGCGTTTGCTGATTTTATTGTGAAACTTAGAAATTGGAAAGTTTTTAATTTTATTAAATATTTTTTCATACATATATTTTTTAAAAACGTAGATATTAATAATGATTTTATTTCTAAGTAGAGGAGTGATTCTTTTGAGAGAAGGACTAATTCCTGCAATTTTAGGTACAGCGGTCACGGCAACAGGTTTGGCAATGCGAGGTTATGACATGAAAAAACATGGCATGGATAAGCGTGACACAACAGTTGCAATTGGTGCTGGTGTACTTGGATTTGGATTGGCACACGTAGTTTTGGGTTCCATAGACTTATTTCAGAAATAATTATCATTTGGGGGTGCTTTAAAGCACCCCATTACATATGAAATTTAAAAATTAACTTTAATTCTAGATCTTTTCAAATATTGGTTTTCTTTTATCAAAATGAACTACTTGCTTGAAACCTATCTTTTTTAGAAAATCTGTAGCTTCCTTAAAGCTATGACCCAGATGCTCTTCAGAATGTGAATCTGATCCGATAGTCACAATTTCACCACCTAACTCAAAGTACCTATCAAAAACATCATAGCCAGGTATTGGAGAGTGTAAATCAGTTCTTATGCCAGACGTGTTCAACTCTATCCCTTTACCCATCTCAATTGTAGTTTTTAGAATTTGATCCAAAATGTCACTATAGTCTTTGTATCTTAATGGTTTATCTTCAAAATTTCCATATCTAGCAACATACCCAATATGGCCGATGATGTCAAAATTAGCATAGGATTTAATTGAACACAAAATTTCCTGTAAATATCTTTCATAAGCTTGGTGCTGAGTTTTTCCTTTGAAAAATACACCTGTATATGGATCTATATGATCAATTATATGAACAGAATTTATAACAAAATCAAAGTTATATGTATCCAGTATTTTATTTATTTTATCTAACAAATGTGGCTGAAATCCCATCTCTATACCAATAAGTATGTTTAATTTATTTTCCCACTCATTTTTAAGCTTATTAAAGAACTTAAAGTATTGGTCGAAGTCGATTAAAAAATCATCATCAAAATCTGGATAATCATAATCTACATGATCAGTAAAAACTAAACCCTTTAGACCAATTTCAACTGCTTTTTTACAAGCAGCTTGTACCTCTAAATGTGAATCAGTAGAAAATTTTGAATGAATATGGCTATCATGCATTGTAACTTTCTCCTTTGAAAAGTATAATTAAACTAGAATTAATTATCCTAATATATATTAATTAAAATATAGGATTAGATAATACTATATAATATTATCAATTTTTTAATTCGAAGTCAAAAGAGAGGTATAAAAAAATGATTGAAGAAAAGACGCAGGCAGAGATACTAAAAGATCAGCTATCATACGTTATTAAGAATGCTTGGGAACAGAGTGAAGATGAGGTTGGCAAGGCATTTGATTTGTGTGAGAGCTATAAGGAATATTTAGATAAAGGAAAAACAGAAAGAGAGTTTTGCTCTTTTGTGGAAAAAGAATTACTAAAGGCTGGATATAGGGACTTACAGGAATTATTTAAGCAAGGTAAGAAGTTAAATAAAGGTGCGAAGGTTTTCTGTATTAATAAGCACAAAGCAGTGGCCTTTGCTGTAATTGGGGAGAAGCCTTTGGTGGAAGGAATTAACATGGTGGGTGCTCATATAGACGCTCCAAGACTTGATATAAAACAAAATCCGTTGTATGAGGATTCTGGACTTGTTCTGTTAAAAACACATTACTATGGTGGTATAAAGAAATATCAATGGGTTACAATTCCATATTCACTTCATGGAATTGTAGTAAAGGCTGATGGAACAAGTATTGAGGTATGCATTGGTGAAGACGACAATGACCCAATATTCACAATAACAGATTTACTTCCACATCTAGCTCAGGAACAGATGCAAAAGAAGGCAACTGATGCGGTAACTGGTGAAGGATTAAATATTCTATTGGGTTCTAGACCATATAATGATAAAAAAGTTAAGGAAAAGGTTAAGTTAAATATACTAAAAATTCTCAATGAGAAATATGGTATCGTTGAAGAAGATTTCTTATCAGCTGAACTGGAGGCAGTACCAGCTTTTAAGGCCAGAGATATTGGACTGGACAGAAGTATGATTGGAGCCTATGGACAGGATGATAGGGTATGTTCATTTACTTGCGTAAAAGCAATGATAGATATTAATCCATCTGAGAAAACGGCACTCTGTATTCTAACCGACAAAGAAGAGATTGGTAGTGTAGGAAATACAGGGGCTCAGTCAAACTTCTTGAAGAGCTTTATCTCAAAAATTATATATTTGACAAGCGAAAACTATTCTGATGTATTACTTAATCAATGCCTTGAAAATTCCAATATGCTATCAGCTGATGTAAATCCAGCAGTTGATCCAAACTATGCTGATGTATATGACAAAAAGAATGCTTCCTATATGGGAAATGGTGTTGTAGTGCAAAAATACACTGGTTCAAGAGGAAAATATGATGCCAGTGATGCGAATGCTGAGTACATGGGCATGATAAGAAAACTATTTAATGAAAATCAAATAGTATGGCATACAGCTGAATTGGGAAAGGTTGATCAGGGTGGTGGTGGAACTATAGCACAGTATGTTGCAAACTTGGGCGTTGAGGTTCTTGATTGCGGTGTACCTATTCTATCTATGCATGCACCAATTGAAGTAACTAGCAAAATTGATATTTATATGTTCTATAAGGCAATGAAAGTTTTCCTTGAAAATAAATAAGAAGCAGTATGGGAGAAGCCATGATAAGATTTGGACCGGCAGGAAATTCTGATAGCTTTTATGAACAAGGTTACAAAGCATCATTACAGATGCCGGCTTGGCTTGCTTCGATGGGCTTAAATGCTTATGAATACTCATGTACAAAGGGTGTAAAAATTGGTGAAAAAACTGCTATAGAGATTGGTAAAGAAGCCAAAATTAATAATATTTCTGTAAGCCTTCATGCTCCCTATTATATCAGTATGGCAAGTGAAGAAATAGAAAAAAGAGAGAATTCAATAAAGTTTATCTTGGATACGCTAAGGGCAGCAAAATGGATGGGCGCAAAACGAATAGTTATTCATACGGGCTCTTGCAGTAAAGTAGATAGAAACTGGGCACTTGAAACCGCTATGCAAGTACTGAAGGAAACTATAGAGTTATCAGATATGGCAGGTTATGGGGATATTAGTATTTGCCCTGAGGTTTTGGGCAAGCATAACCAATTGGGTACGCTTGAAGAAATAATGGAAATGTGCAAAATAGATGAAAGAATTATTCCAACCATTGATTTTGGTCATATACATGCTAGGGGTCTTGGCAGTATAAATTTCGAAGAAGATTTTGCCAGTATTATTGATATAATAGAAAATTCTATAGGCAAAGATAGAACTAAGCAAATTCACTGTCATTTCAGTAGAATAGAGTATACTAAAGGTGGAGAAAAAAAACATTGGAACTTTGTTGATAAACAGTATGGACCGGAATTTGAGCAACTAGCTCCGGTACTAGTAAAGAGAAACATGGAACCAGTAATTATTTGTGAATCCAGAGGCATGATGGCTGAGGATGCGTTGGAAATGAAAAATATATATGAGAGTGTAAAGAACAAAATGTAAAATTGCAATAATTAGAGACCACAGTCTCTGTACATTTAGAATTAAATAATATTATTTTGAAAGGGTTATGGGTGAGAGATGAAAAAGGTTTTGGTTATTAATGGCCCGAATCTGAATTTGTTGGGTGTGAGAGAACAGGATATTTATGGAAGCGAAACACTACTTAATATAGCCAATGAAGTTATCTCTACTTCAAAAGAGCTTGGAATGGAAACAGATTTTATTCAGTCAAACCATGAAGGGGAGATTATTGATAAGCTACATGCTGCTAGAGAAGTATACGATGTCATTATAATAAACGCAGGTGCGTATACACATTACAGTATCGCTATTAGAGATGCTATAAAGGGAATAGAGGTTCCAACAATTGAAATACACCTTTCCAATATATATAGCAGAGAAGAATTTAGACACACCTCTGTTATTGCTCCAGTTTGCGTTGGACAAATATGTGGCTTTGGAAAAATGAGCTATATTTTGGCTCTGCACGCGGCAGCAAATATTTAGGAACAATTAAATAATAACTTCCCATGAGAAAATCATCTTTGTTTAGTGGATTATAGGAGGAAATCAAAATGGTTGATAAAGAAATACTATCAAATAGATTAAGTATTTTTAGAAGTAAAATTAAGAATTTAAATGTGGATGGAGCACTTATAACTAAAAGAGAAAATTACATGTATCTATCTGGATTTTCTGGTACATCTGCAAATTTGTTAATAACTGATAAAAAAGCATATTTACTGACAGACTTCAGATATATTGAGCAGTCAACAAAGCAGGCACTATTTTTTGAGATTGTTCAGCACAAGCCTGATATAATTGATACAATATATGAAATAATAAATTCTGAGGGTGTAAAGAAGCTTGGTTTCGAAGATCAAAGTGCAAGCTATGCTTCATATAAATTATTTACAGAAAAGTTTGAAAATACGGAATTAATGGGTATTGGCTCAGTTGTAGATGAGTTGAGGAGCATCAAGGATGCACAGGAAATTGAGACAATAAACAAGGCAGTACAGATTGCAGATGGTGCATTTTTACATGTGTTGTCAATGATAAAGCCTGGCATCACTGAGCTAGACGTTGCTGCTGAGTTGGAATATAAAATGAAAAAACTTGGTGCCTCAGGAGCTTCATTTGAAACAATTGTTGCATCAGGACTTAGATCTTCAATGCCACATGGAATTGCGTCAGAGAAAAAACTGGAATTGGGTGATGCAATAACAATGGATTTTGGCGCAATATATAATCATTATTGCTCTGACATAACAAGAACGGTATTTCTAGGTCAGCCGGATAAAAAGCTGATAGATATATATAACATAGTTTTGAAGGCTCAATTGACCTCTGAAAAAGGTGCAGTAAGAGGGCTGACAGGAAAAGAAGTGGATAAAATAGCAAGAGACATTATTTATGAAAATGGTTTTGAAGGAAAATTTGGACATGGATTAGGTCATGGTGTAGGATTAGAAATACATGAAAGCCCAAGGCTTTCACTAGGTGGCGACAAAATACTAGAAAATAATATGGCGGTTACTATTGAACCCGGAATATATGTTGAAGGGTTGGGTGGAGTTAGAATTGAAGACACTATTATAATAAAAGATGATAATCCTATTGTGCTGACAAAATCCACAAAAGAATTAATAATTCTATGATTGCAGGTAATTAATTACAAAAGCATTAACAAGTTATTAAATTTAAATAATAATTACGTATTTATCTGTTATATTGAAAATATTTCTTGCCTTAAAGACAAATTTAATTTAATATAAACTAGGATACATTTAAAGCTTAATCAGTTTTACGTTATTATTTATCCATAAAATGTATATTTATTTATATTACGGAGGTAAAGTATGATATTAGCTGGTGATTTTAGAAATGGTGTAACGTTTGAGTTGGATAATAATATTTTTCAAGTAATAGAGTTCCAACACGTAAAGCCTGGTAAAGGAGCTGCTTTTGTAAGAACCAAAATGAAGAATGTAGTAACTGGTGCTACAGTTGAAAGAACTTTTAACCCAACTGATAAAATGCCAAAAGCTCATATCGAAAGAAAAGATATGCAATACCTTTACCGTGATGATGATTTGTACTATTTCATGGATGTTCAATCTTTTGAGCAGATTCCAATAAACAAGGATACAATTGGGAATACACTGGATTTAGTTAAGGAAAATGAAGTAGTTAGAATCCTTTCCCATAAGGGCAATGTCTTTGGCATTGAGCCACCTACATTTGTTGAGCTTGAAGTTACTGAAACTGATCCTGGTTTCAAGGGAGATACTACCAATGGAGTAACTAAGCCTGCAACAGTTGAAACAGGGTTTGTTATAAAAGTTCCGCTTTTTGTTAACACTGGTGATATAATAAAGATTGATACTAGATCTAATGAGTACATGGAAAGAGTAAAATAAAAATATTATACAATAATGAGGAGGTAGGATTATGAGCTATATTAGCGAACGGGTAGCTTTCATTAAGGGCTTGGCTGAAGGTATGAAAATTAATGATTCAACAAATGAAGGTAAGTTGTTGAATGCTATCATTGATGTTTTGGATGACATTTCTCTTGCGATTGAGGATGTTGAAGAAGTTCAAGACGAAATTGCTGAACAGGTTGATGGTATTGACGAGGATCTTGCCGATCTCGAGAAAATCATCTATGAAGAGGAAGATGAACTTGAATTTGAAGAAATTGAATGCCCATACTGCGGTGAGGATATTGAAGTAGATTTGGACATAATTGATGAAGACGCAGAATCAATAGAATGTCCACATTGCCACGAAAAGATAGAATTAGAGTGGGATTGTGAAGATGAAGGCGAAGGCTGTGACTGCGAATGCGGTTGCGAGCATGATGACAAAGAAGAAGAATAATCTGTGACTTTTAATAATTAAACGAACTGCTGACATTTTATGAATGTTAGCAGTTTTTTTATCTCAGAGAACTTCATCTGAACTAAGTCTTCTTTATGGGGTGAAATGTGAACAAAACAATAGGTGTATTAGCACATGTGGATGCTGGTAAGACCACATTTTCTGAGCAAATTTTATATCATACCAAAAGCATTCGAAACAGAGGAAGAGTTGACCACAAAAATGCTCATCTAAAGCATACCAGTGGAGGCGACTTCAGAGAAGCTACTCTGCGTGCGCTACGCCAGGGCTTGGAAAAAGCAGATTGCATGCTGCTTGAACCGTATTATCGCTTCAAAATAGAGGTGGAGCAAGGTAATATGGGTCGAGTCTTATCAGATGTGCAGAAGCTGCAGGGCACATTTGAAGCGCCTATTACAATTGGTGGTAAAGTAATAATAAACGGGAGAGGGCCAGTAGCTAATTTCATGAATTATAGTACTGAGCTGGTTTCTTTTACAAAAGGCAAGGGCAGTATAAGCTTATTTTTTGATGGCTATGATATATGTCATAATGAGGCAGCTGTTATTGAGAATAGCGACTATAACAAGGATGCAGATACGCAGTACACATCAAACTCAATCTTCTGTGCAAAGGGTGCAGGCTATCCTGTTGTGGGTAGTGAGGCTGAGGAGTATATGCACTGTTTGTAGAGAGTATTTAAATAAAGAGCTTATCTATGGATCAAAGATATAAATTTTTTCATAGTACCAAGCACGAAAGCTGCATTTTCATGGAATTAAATTTCTATGGAGAGGCAGCTTTTTATTTAAAAGTTATAATTTGGAGTTATTTATGAAAACACATTGACAGAATTATTCTTTTATTGTATTATTGTATTAGTTAACTAATACAATAATACAATAAAAGCTGGAGATAACAATGAAATATAGTGTGGCACATAACTAAAAAATAAATGGAGGTGATTTAATGTCAAGTGATTTTTCATCCAACATTCCAATATACATTCAAATTATGAATGATGTAAAGCTTAAAATAGTATCTGGCGAATGGGAAGCAGGAAAGAGATTACAGTCTGTTCGCGAGCTGGCAGTGGAATTCTCTGTAAACCCAAATACAATGCAAAGGGCCTTGTCCGAGCTGGAGAGAGACGAATTGCTTTACACTGAAAGAACATCAGGCAGATATGTTTCTCAGGATCAATCAAAGATTTTAAAAGCGAGAGATCAGATGGCAGAGGAATATACAGACAATTATTATAACTCTATGCTAAAACTGGGCTATAAAAAAGAAGAGATTGTTTATGTGGTATCAAATAAATTGGATGGTAAAAGGGAGGAAGATAAAAATGAGTAAGATTATTGAAATTAGCTCATTGCAAAAGAAATATGGTTCTAAAACAGTGCTGGATAATATATCTCTTTCGTTTGAAAAAGGTACAATTGTTGGATTACTAGGACCAAATGGTTGCGGAAAAACTTCACTGATAAAAATCATTGCAGGACTAATAAATGACTACCGTGGTAAGGTTACAATTGATGGGAATATTCCAAATGAGTATACAAAGTCTTTAATATCCTATTTACCCGAGAAAACTTATCTCTCAGAAAACAACAAGGCAGAATATGCTTTAGATTTCTTTGAAGATTTTTATGCTGATTTTGACAGAAAGAAAGCAGAAGAAATGTTTAAGCAATTCAAGTTGGATCCGCAGCAGAAGATTAAAAGTATGTCAAAGGGAATGCAGGAGAAAGTTCAACTAATACTTGTAATGTCACGTAAAGCTAAGGTGTATTTGCTAGATGAGCCTTTAGGCGGGCTTGATCCAGCATCTAGGAAAGCAATGCTAGACATTATTTTGAATAACTACTCTGAGGATTCTTTAGTACTACTCTCTACTCATCTAATAAATGATGTTGAGAGAATATTTGATAGAGTAATTATGATTGGTGAGAGCAAGGTGCTGATTGATGACACTGTTGACAACATACGCCAAACAACTGGTAAATCTGTAGAAGGGCTTTTTGAGGAGGTATTCAAATGTTAAGAAAATTATTAAAATATGAGATAAAGGATACTGCTCGTGTTATACCATTCTTTTACCTTATCGCTATGTTTTTTGCAGTAATGGCTTTGGTTGCCAAGCAGCTTAATCTAGGTTGGCTTACGGGTACATCGTCATTTATCCTTATATTAGTTGGAATTGCTGTGGTTATAATCACCTTTGTTGTTGTTGTAATGAGATTTTATAAAAATCTCTATTCAAATGAAGGCTATTTGATGTTTACTCTTCCTGTTAAGCCACAGCTTCTCTTAGCTTCAAAGACAATTGTAGCTTTTACGTGGATCGTTATCAGCTTTGTTGTTGCAATTGTAGCAATATGTGTCAGCCTGTACGGGTTTGGGGTTAATGGTACAATGTTAGCTGAGATAATGAGTGAATTTGAGAAATATGGTCTTGAAAAAGTAATTTACTTTCTTATTCCGATGATATTATTATCAATATTATATTTACTTGCCCAGATATTTTTTTCAATTACAGTTGCCAACAGACCTGCTTTCTATGGAATGGGTGCTGCATCAGCATTTTTAGTGTTTTTGGCAACATATGTAATTTTACAAATTGTTCAATCAGTACTTACAATATTTGTTCCATTTTCTATAGAGTTAAACTTAGTTGGAAACGTAAGTGCATCACTCTCGACTAAAAATATGCTTGGATCCTTACTGGAGAATATTAATGGCTTAACACCTACTAACATTACAATAGGATTGAGTGGATACGTGTTTGTTGTAATAATGATATGCGTTCTGTTCTACTTGATTGGACGCATGATGAATAGAAAAGTGTCGTTGAGATAATAGGAGGGATTAATTGTGAGGAGAAGCATTATTATAAGTTTGGCAGTAGTCTTTCTAACATTGATTGTATTTACGGGCTGTGATAAAAATATGCAGGTTTTGTATAGTGGTTCAAATGTTGGTAATAAAATAAACGGTTCTTATAAGCTTTTTACAGGAGCTAAAACTAAAACAATTAATGCTGAGAAGGGAGCTAATATAGTAATAGATTATTCATCAGAAGTAAGAAGGGTGAGTTAACACTTAAAATATTTGATCCCGATGAAAATGTTGCACTTGAATTAGAAACAAACAAATCAGGGACTGAAGAGCTTAATGCCGAAAAGGATGGAAAATACGAGCTAATAATTACCGGTAGTGAAACAGAAGGAAATTTCTCAGTTAAATGGGATGTGAAATAACTTTAAGGTATAGAGCTTAAATTATAATATTAATTAAATCATATTATTCAGATAGAATTTATCTTTAGCTGAATAGTGTGATTTTTTTATTTATCCAATGGTTACATCCTGTAATATGCCTGCTTTACCAATAAAAAGTAAATGATTTTTCTAAATAAGTCATAAAATTGGACAAGGCCTAATATATATATATAAATAATTCTAAAGAAAAAGTTTGGGAGATGAACAAAAATGACTAATCCTCAATTACAAAAAATCAGATCAGTTGAAATTGACATATTTCCATTCCTAATACCGAGCATAAAAAATATTTTATTAAAAGTGGATATAGAAATTTTGGACAATCTTGAGGAAATAAGGCTAAGGGCTAAAAAGCCATTAATGGTTTTTTACAAGAATGCTGATTGGTTTGTTACGACAAGTGGCAAGCTTTCAAAAGATATTAAAGATGCTTATGTGGTAATGCAGCAAGAGATTTTGAAAACCATGGAGCTCATGAGTGAGAATTCTGTATATGCTTATCAGGATGAAATCAAATCAGGATATTTGACCCTTCGTGGAGGACATAGAGTTGGCCTTTGCGGCAAAGTCATAATGTTAGACGGTCAAATAAAGAATATCAAGGACTTCAATGGATTAAACATACGTGTGGCAAAAGAAATAAGGGGATGCTCCAATCACCTTATCAAATATATAACCAAGGGTAGCTTCGACATATATAATACTTTGATAATCGGTCCTCCACAATGCGGTAAAACAACTATTTTAAGAGATATAGCCAGAATTGTAAGTAATGGTGATAAAAACTTTGATTTTACTGGCATTAAGACTGGAATTGTTGATGAAAGGTCAGAAATTGCCGCCTGCCATAAAGGGATTCCGCAAAACGATGTTGGCTTTAGAACAGATGTAATGGATGGATGTCCCAAAACTCTTGGAATGGAGATGCTTTTAAGAAGTATGTCGCCCAGTGTAATAATGACCGATGAAATAGGAACTCATGGTGATAAAGAAGCAATCTTAAAGGTTCTAAACTCCGGTGTCAAAATAATAGCTTCAGCTCACGGCTATAACATATCCGAGCTTAAAATGAGAGAAGAGCTTTTGGCTTTAATCAAATCTGGAGCATTTGAAAGATACATAGTACTAAGCAGTAAAAATGGTCCAGGAACTCTAGAAGAGGTTGTTAACTCGCAAATGTCAGCAGTCTACAAGAGGTGCTCAGCATGATAATAAAATTTTTAGGAGCAATTGCTCTTATAGGTGCAACTAGTTTTATAGGGTATTCACTAGCCGCTGACTGCTCAAAACGACCAAAAGCTCTTCGTGAGTTACAGGCTTTGCTACAAATGTTGGAGAATGAGATAAGTTATTTATCAAATTTGTTATCAGAGGCATTCAGTAGAATTTATGAAGGATCAAATTCCGAAACTGCCATACTATTTAGTGAGGCAGCAAAAAATCTTGGCACAAATGGTGTCACCGCAGATGCTGCATGGGAGGAGGCAGTAGAAGAGAATTATACAAAACTTTCTTTAAATAAAGAGGACAAGGCTATACTAATGACTTTTGGCAAAATGCTTGGTAATTCAGATTTAGAGGGACAAATAAACAATATTAAACTTATATCCTCACAGTTAAAGCTTCAAGAGCTTAAGGCCGAACAGATGAGACTGAAAAATGAAAAGATGTATAGGAGTCTGGGAGTTTTAAGCGGTTTGTCAATTGCAATAATTTTATTCTAGTATACAGCGGATGATAGTCAAAATACATTTTATGGTCGCTTTGCGGCTAACGGAGGTTCACATGAGTGGTGTAGATCTTATTTTCAAAATTGCAGCGATAGGTATTCTTGTTGCAGTGCTAAATCAAGTTCTTATACGTTCGGGTAGAGAAGAGCAAGCAATGATGACAACATTGGCAGGGATAATTGTTGTTCTAATGATGGTATCCAAAGAAATAGCAGGCCTTTTTGCTGCTGTAAAAACCATGTTTCAGTTATAGGAACAATTAAATAATAAAACACGTTACTTAGTTGTTCTTTATAGAAAACCAATTATTAAAATGAGGTTACATATGATATGGATATACTTCAAATTGTTTGTATAGGCATAATTGCAGTTGTTTTATCTTCAATATTAAAAGCCCAACGCCCAGAGATAGCATTACAAGTGAGCATAGCAACAGGATTACTGATATTTATTATCATTGTTGTAAAGCTTTCTGCAGTAATTAGTTTCGTACAAGCCTTTAGCAAAAGAGCAGATATTGATCCAACATATATAACTATTCTTTTGAAAATAGTAGGAATTGCTTATATTGCAGAGTTTGGAGCTGAGGTGTGTAAGGATGCAGGAGAATCATCTGTAGCGTCAAAGATAGAGCTTGCGGGTAAGGTGACTATTATGATTTTGGCAGTACCAATTATTTCATCACTACTGGATTTGGTTGTAAATCTGATGCCTTAGTAAATTATGAAAGCATACTTAAAAAAGGGTTGTCCTGAAATAACTATGGGGGTCAAGAAAATGCAAATGAAAAAAGTATTAATAAAAATAACTTTAGAATGCAAATATAAACGCGGCTTATTCATTATATTATTGATGATATGTATTTTTTACCCGTTTAATGTTTTCGCTGCACAAACAAATACCAAGTCAATTGAACAGCCAGCTGCTCAAAGTGATGAGAATTTAAATATAATTAATGAGCAGCTTAAAGCAAATGACAATAGTTCTATTAGTGAAAGCTTAAAGAAATATTACACTAGCGATTCTGAGCAGTTATTTCCTGAGTTTGATCCTCAAAATATAGTTTCAACTGCAGCAAAGGGGGATTTTGAATTTAGTATACCTGGGATGCTTAATCGAGTGGTTAGATATTTGCTAAGTGAGATTTTCTTGAACGTAGATATTTTGATCAAAATTGTTATTTTAGCTATAATTTGTGCAATACTAAAGAATTTGCAGAATTCTTTTTTAAGTGAAAGTGTCGGGGAACTTGCATTTTTTGTCTGTTATATTGTAATTGTATCGGTATTAATGGTTAGCTTTAGCACTTCAATGAAGATGTGCATGACTATTATAGACAGCATGGTGAGTTTCATGCATGCAATAATTCCACTCTTAATCACATTACTTATATCATCTGGAAACTTTTCGTCAGCAGGAATATTTCAACCCATACTTATTATGTTGGTTGAGGTGGGAGCTACAGTCATTAAAAATTTTTTCATACCCTTAATACTTCTTGAGACTGTATTGAATATTGTTAATAACATTTCGGACAAAGTTCAACTGACAAAGCTCTCTGGCTTTTTGAAGCAAATATGCACATGGGGCTTGGGTTTTATATTAACGGTCTTTATTGCAGTGGTTTCCATTCAAGGGTCTATGGGTGCAGTAGTAGATGGAGTAACAAGCAAAACAGCGAAATTTGCTCTGGGGACATTCATCCCTGTTGTGGGAAAATATTTGGCCGATGCCGCTGACACTGTAGTTGGTTGTACACTGGTAATAAAAAATGCATCAGGGCTAATTGCCATGATTGGAATAATAATAATTTGTCTGGCGCCACTATTGAAAATACTTGCTCTCATTGTGCTGTACAAGCTTGCCTGCGCATTTGTTGAACCAATATCAGACAAGAAAATAACTAGCTGCCTTAGTGATATGGCCAGCTCATTGACATATATCCTAGGAATAACTGCCGCTGTTGCGTTTATGTTTTTGATTGCTATTACAGTAGTAATCAGCACGACAAATTTATCGGCAATGATTAGGTAGGTGAGGAAATGCTTGAATTTTTAAAAAGTTGGATTATAAACATTGTAACTATTTCTATAATTCTTATTTTGTTTGAAATTATTATACCTACCGGAAAAATTAAAAAAATTATTAATTTAGTCTCTGGCTTTGTTTTGCTAATAGCAGTTATAAATCCATTTCTGACATTAAAAAATCAAGGCTTTGACTTAAGTGCGAATACCGTGGCAGATAGCTTCTATATTGATAAAAAAGAGGTAGAAAACAGCAGTAAGGTTTTAAAAGATACGCAAATGAAACAAATTTCAACGGTTTATAAAAAAAAGCTGATAAGCAAAATACAAGATGAGGCAAATAAGTTAGAGGGTGTAGAGTCGTCAAAGGCAGAAATAGTTATAAATGAAGACTACACCTCAGATAAATATGGAGAAATCAATACGGTATATTTAGAACTTAAGAAGGGAAAAAAACAGTCTGAGAGCCTGGAAGTAAAACCTGTCATCGCAATAAAAAAGGTTGATATTACAAATCAATCTGATAAAAACAAAAGCATAAAATCCTTGAAGGTTATGGATGCTGAAAGCAAAAGGCTTACTGAGTTGGTAAAGCAAAATCTTAATAAAACGCTTGAAATTCAAAAGGATAACATTGTTGTTACAGTAATCTAGTTAAGCTGCCATAAACAAAATTTTGGCGTTATAAGCAAATGGTATTTGGAGGGATGAAGATGGATAAGTTCAGCAAGATTTTAAAAGACATAAAACAGAAAATCACAAGGTACGGTAACAAAAAGCTAATTGAAAAAGCTGTAATCATAGCAATAATAGGAGTTATATGTCTAATTGCAGGGAGTGTATTGTTTGACGGAAGTAAAACAAAGGGAGTTAGTGGTAGCGCACCAGGAAGTCTGGGCAATGCTGAGACGGTAGAAACAATTAAACAGGCAAGTGAAGATCCTAAGCGAGAAATGGAAGATAACCTGAAGACAATTCTTTCAAAAATTAAAGGCGCAGGTAAAGTTGAGGTGATGATAACATTTTACTCAGGAAATGAATCAGTTCCAGCAGTTGATATTAAAACAAGTGAGGGTAATACTCAGGAAACTGATAAGGAAGGAGGTTCAAGGTCGATAACACAATCTGACAATGACAACACGATTATATATGAAGAAAATCAAGGTGTGAAGAAACCTTTTGTTGTGAAAGAACTATTGCCTAAAGTAAAAGGTGTAGTCATTGTAGCAGATGGAGCAGGAGATATAGAGATAAAAAGTGATCTAGCGAAGGCAACTGAGGCTCTTTTGGAGGTTGCTTCACATAAGATTCAAGTATTTCAAAGCAACAACAATTAATCACTTTAGAAAGTTTATTTATTAAAAAAGAAATAAATTGTAGTAAGAACGAATATACATAATCTTGAACAAGGAATAATCCTTAATGTGAAAGTTAAGGAAAAAATAAACTATAAGATTGTAAGGAGGGTCTCTATTATGAAATTTTTGAAAAGAAAACAAATTATCGTACTTTCCCTTGTATTAATGCTAGTTATTGCAGGCTATCTACAGTACAGCTACAACAAGAGCTCACAATTCAGTGAGGAAGACTCTGCACAAGTTGGCGACGCAGTATATGTTGATAATTTGGATGTAACAGCAACTGATGCTGCAAAGAATGATTTAAAGGCGGCAACAGCATCTAAAGAGGCTAACAACTTTTTTGCGCAAGCAAAAATGGATAGAGATGTTGTTAGAGACAAAGATGTAGAAACAATGAAGGGTATAACTTCTGATCAGCTGGCAACTAAGGACGATAAAGCACAAGCCCAACAAAAAATGTTGAAGATAGTCGATGTTTCACAAAAAGAAATGAGAATTGAAACCTTAATAAAGGGAAAAGGCTTTAGTGATGTTGTTGCATTATTTGGAGATGATGGTGGTGTAGATATCGTTGTAAAAGCACCAGCTATTTCAAAGGCAGATGCAGCAAAGATAGCTGATATAGTAGTAAGACAGGCTAATGTTCCTTTTGATAAAATTGTTATCAAACCAATGTTCTAATTTAAATCTTGTAATAACTTAATATATAATTGAGGCTATCTTTAATTAAAAGGATAGCCTCTTTCTTTTAACTCTTTCTTTTAACTGAAGATTAAATCCATTGATAATTATATGCTTAAGTGATATAATTTTACAAAGTTTATCTTCACGGCGTCACTAAATACTCCCGCTCAAATAAGCGGTAGTAAAGTGTCGCCAAGATTCGAAATAAGGGCGACTAAAGTTCAGCAAACTTCATCTGAACTAAGTCTTCTCTATAAACCTGTATAAGATGGAGAGGTGTATAATGGAAGAAGTGGAAAATAGTATTTTAGATGATTATGGATCTGTCAAAATTTCAGAAGAGGTTGTGGCCATCATTGCAGGGATTGCTGCTACTGACGTTCCTGGAGTTGCTGGAATGAGCGGTGGTATAGCAGGCGGCATTGCAGAAATCCTTGGAAGGAAGAATCTTTCAAAGGGAGTAAAGGTAGAGGTAGGAGAAAAAGAGGCTGCAATAGACCTTTATATTATTGTAGAATTCGGTTCAAGAATCCCAGAAGTTGCTTGGGATATACAGGAGAAGGTTAAAACTGCAGTACAAACAATGACAGGTTTAAATGTTGTCGAGGTCAATATTCACGTTCAGGGTGTTAACTTTGATAAGGAAATAAAAAAGGAACCAGAATCTAAATAAGGTATTATAACCCATTTTGCTGGAGATAATTATTAATGTGTATATAAGGATGGTTTATCATAAAATATTCTAATATGCACAAGAATTTGATTTTTATAGATATATGAAATATAATAAATTATACGAGAAGGTTATTTTTGGATTTTTGCTATAAATTGCTTCAAATAAAAGAAAAGAGGTGGAGTTTTATGAACATTATATTACGTGTTTTATTGGCTATATATGCATTCTTTTTGACAATTGCATCCATGATGGCAATGCTTGTTACTATTAGGTCTGACATATTGACAGATACTTATACATATTTATTTAAGGAGGTATTAGCTAATAGAAATCCATCAATAGTCATGTTCATTATTGCTTCAATATTTTTTTGCTTGAGCTTGACTTTCCTTCTTTCTGGGTTTAAACCTGAGGGAGATAAAAGGGCTATTATCAAATATAATAAAAATGGTGACATTAGGATCACTCTGAACTCAATTGAAAACATTGCACTGGCTACTTCGAGAAAGATGTCAGGCATTCGTGATTCAAAAGCATATGTTACAAAGGTTAGAGAAGGTGTTAGCATCACAGTTAAAGCTATAGTAAATCCTGAGATAAACATTCCTTTATTGTCTGAGGATATGCAAATCAAAGTGAAGGCATCTGTAGAGGAATGTACTGGTGTGCAGGTTGATAGTGTTAAGGTTCTGATAGAGAGCATTTTCACTGGCTATAAGTCTGCCAGGGTTGAATAGCATATGGAGGTGTAAACAATGGATAAGGAAACATTATATGAACTTTATAGAGCGCACAAGGGAGAATTCCTGGGTGCTACAATTGGTCTTTCAATTGCGATAATTGTATTGCTGCTTGGAGTTCTGAAGGCTTTGTTTGTTGTAGTTTGTGTCGTTTTTGGATACTATATTGGCAAGAGGTTGTCTCGAGATAAAGATTATATTAAGAACCTACTTGATAGGATATTACCTCCAGGAACATATAGATAGTAAAAAAGTTAAATTTTAATACTACATAGGAGGAATTTTAATGGGACGCCGTGCATCCAGGGAAGCTGTGATGAAACTGTTATATCAGTTCGAAATACAGAAAAGTGATAAAAGTGAACAAATTGACATGGCCCTGGAAGAAGAGAGCTTTAATGATAACGATAAGAATTATATTAGAAGTATCGTTGATGGGGTAAATGAAAAAATAATTTTAATTGATAGCATTATCGAGAAAAAGGCTATGGGTTGGAAGATAACTAGACTATCTAAGATTGATTTATCTATACTCAGGATAGGTATTTATGAAATTTTATACTGTGATGATATACCATTTAGTGTTTCGGTTAATGAGGCAGTTGAATTAGCTAAAAGGTACAGTAATGCAGATGCAGGAGCATTTGTAAATGGGCTTTTGGCAAAAGTTTCCAAAACTGATGTTGGTGCTGAGATACTAAATAATGAAAGCGATGAAATAGTTTCCACAGATTAATAAATTAGTTTTAAAAATCAGGTAATGTGAATTTTTAACATTACCTTTTTTACTGATTCCTAAGATTCATAGTGAGTAAAAGAACCCCTATGAATGCAAGAACTCTGTTATTATTACCGTTTTGCAGGAGATATGTTTAATGAACAAAGTTTATTCAGTTTCAGATATTAATAATTATATAAAGCAGCTTGTATCAAATGATGGAATTTTGTCGAGATTATTTGTGAGAGGGGAAATATCAAACTTTAAACATCACTATACCGGCCATATGTATTTTACAATAAAGGATGAGAATAGTGTGCTTAAGTGTGTTATGTTTAAGTCTCAAGCCTCTACAATCAAGTTTGCCCCACAAAATGGCGAAAAGGTAATTGTATGTGGATATATCTCTGTTTTTGAGAGGGATGGGCAGTATCAGCTTTATGCGAGTGATATGCAGCCTGATGGTTTAGGAGCACTTCACCTTGCCTTTGAACAACTAAAGGACAAGCTCCAAAAAGAAGGTTTATTTGATATTGACATAAAAAAGAAGATTCCTGTACTTCCAAGGTGCATTGGTGTAGTCACTTCTTCAACGGGTGCTGTTATCAGAGATATTATCAATGTCACATATAGAAGACATAACAATATGAAAATCCTTTTATATCCTGTTGCAGTACAGGGAGCTGGGGCAGCAGGCCAAATTGCCGCTGCAATTAGAAAATTGAATGAATTAAATCAAGTGGACGTAATAATTGTTGCAAGAGGTGGAGGATCATTAGAAGAACTTTGGGCATTTAATGAGGAGGTTGTAGCAAGAAGTATTTTTGCATCAAATATTCCTGTTATATCAGCAGTAGGACATGAGACTGATTTTACAATTTGCGATTTTGTTTCTGATATGAGAGCGCCTACACCATCAGCAGCTGCAGAACTAGCTGTTCCAGATGTAGAGGTTTTGCTATATAAGCTACAAAATTATAAGGTGAGAATGAAAAGCTCTCTTTTAAAAAAGCTGACAATGTGCCGCACTCAAATACAAAAAGCAAATTCTAGACATGTATTTCGTCAGCCATATGATAAGGTGAATCAATATAGGTTAAAGCTTGATAATGAGTTTAAACATTTATTTAAAAATAATGAAATGCGGTTAAATGATAATAAATCTAAATTTGGCATGCTTACAGGTAAGCTTGATGTGCTTAGCCCGTTGAAAATACTTGAGCGTGGATATAGTGTGGTCAGAAAGCCACAGGGTGATATTGTTAACAAGCTAGAGCAAGTACATATTGGAGATAACCTAGAAATATGCTTCAAAAACGGAAGGGTAGACTGCAATGTGATTTCAGTAAGAAAGGATGAAGTTTATGACTAAGATTGTGAGGAAGGCGCAGAGTGATAGAAGCTTTGAAGAGGCCATGCTGGAGTTAGAGCAGACTGTATCAAAGCTAGAGAAGGGTGATATTTCATTGGAGGAATCCATCACGAATTTTGGGCATGGCATTGAACTATCAAGGTATTGTGCATCAAAGCTTGACGAGGCAGAAAAGAAAATTTCCATATTGCTTCAGGATGAAGAAGGAAATCTAATAGAAAAGGAATTTGATATATGAATTTTAAAGAAAAGCAAATGTTTCTTGTAGATATAGTTGAGGAAAGTCTAGCCAAAAGCATTCCAATTGAAAATTCTTACTGTAAAAGATTAAAAGAGGCTATGTTATATAGCTTGATGGCTGGTGGAAAAAGACTTAGGCCAGTTCTTGCTCTTGCTACTACAGAAATGTTTGATAAAGAGTTACAAGAGGTTTTGGAATATGCTTGTTCAATTGAAATGATTCACACTTATTCATTAATACATGATGATTTACCTGCTATGGATAATGACGATTATAGACGCGGTAAGCTCACCAATCACAAGGTTTTTGGGGAGGCAATGTCAATTTTAGCAGGAGATGCCCTTTTAAATTTGGCTTATGAAAAAATGATAAAGGACGCTATGACTTCAAATAATAAAAGAAAGCTCGAGGCGTTGGGAATAATAGCAGAATATGCTGGGGCGCTAGGAATGATTGGCGGACAGGTAATTGATTTGGATTCAGAAGGTAAAAGAGTTGATAGTGACAAGCTGAAAGCTATGCATCGGTTAAAAACAGGAGCGTTAATCAAGGCACCTGTTGAAGCAGCTGCGATCATTTGTGGTGCTACTGAGACAGAACTAAAGCTTCTTTCTCAGTATGCGTCCAATCTTGGATTAGCTTTTCAAATAAAGGATGATATATTAGATGTAGAAGGAAGTATAGAGGATATGGGCAAGAATCCAGGAAGCGATGCCCTACGTGAAAAGTCAACCTATGTCACTATGTATGGTCTTGACAAATCTAAAAAGATGCTTGACGATGTAACAAATGAAGGTGTTTCTTTTTTGGAAAAATTTGATACAAAAGCTCAATTCCTTAAAGAATTAGCACTGTCGCTTGTGCGGCGCTCAAATTAAGATTCCCTTTGTTTATTTTAAATTTTGTGTTATAATACTGTCTTGATAGGCATTTATATGTTTATCATAGCATTAAATGAAAGTGATATTATATTATATTATTTATATAATACTATATTGATAAAAAAACAGGGTGGCGCAGTATTCTAGTCAGTACTAATGGTTCTGAAGACGGGCCTAAAAATCCGTTAAAGGGCACATCGATGAAGTTCCTTGTGCCGGCTTGCTACGCCCAGTGGTGGGCTGGTGCTGGGAGTTAAGGCTTAGGGGCGATCTGCAATGGCATGCGGGCGTTGACCCCTTTTCCGTGGAGACCCTTTCTTGTGGGAGGAGAGTAAAGCTTCGTGCTTGCTACCTCGACTACGACTAGGGATTAAACCTGTTATGCGGTATTATTATGATGCTGTGAACAGAGTAGCCTGCCTTGAGTGAAATTTGGTGGATAACGGATCGGATGCTTAGTGTATTGGCCGATATAAGAGCATTATTGCTGCTTGAAACCTTTTTTGCAAAAGAGGCTAGGAATCATCTTGACTGCTGGGGAAAACCCCTAGACTGTTCGTAAAAGTGGTTTGTTGGGGATTAAAGTGTGGACTAAGTGGTAATCAGGCCCCATATGCGGTGATGCTATGGTGACGTGTTTAAAGGGAAACCCCTGGTTTGGCGACATTCCAGTACACTTCAGGGAAATCCTGCCTGACCTAAGCCGTAAAATTTACTCAATAAACTGCCACCTGTTTTTCTAATATATCTGGAGGTTTGGTGTGGAAGATAATTATAAACATCCGGCCGATGAAAAGAAGGTTAAGTTCAGGGCTAATGCTATTAGCTCAAAAAAAGAGACAAGGGTGTGGACACTTCTAATTACAGTTGTCACTTTCTTTATTTCTATTTTCATGTCTTTTTTCTCAAATGAAACAATTGGTCGTGCCTCTACTATCGTTTCCTTTCTTATGGTTTTTGGTATAATTATTATAAGCATATTATTTGATTTGGTTGGCACTGCTGCAACTGCTGCAGATGAAGCCCCTTTTCATTCAATGGCGTCAAGAAAGCTATATGGTGCTAAGCAGGCAATAATGTTGATAAGAAATGCAGATAAAGTTTCAAATTTCTGTAATGATGTTGTGGGTGATATTTGCGGTGTATTAAGTGGAACAGCGGTTGCCTTCATTGTATACAGGTTTTTAGGTTCAGGAACTAATTCGCAAAACTCATTATTTGCGCTGTCAATTACTGCAATGGTGGCTTCGTTAACAGTTGGTGGAAAGTCATTTGGGAAAGCTATAGCTCTTCAAAATAGCAATTATATTATTTATAAGGTTGCTGTGATTACTTGTATTTCATTAGGAAGATTTAAGTTTGCTAAAAACAATAAAAAAAGAGATAATAAAAAGAATAAAATTAAGAAAAACAATGGGAATTAAAGGGGTAATAATAAGTGGGGTATTTGGATAGTATAAACTCTCCTGAAGATATAAGACATTTAAATAACGAGCAACTTGCGTGTTTGGCAGATGAAATAAGAACATTTCTCATTTATAAGGTTTCAAAGACAGGAGGACACTTAGCTTCAAACCTAGGTGTTGTGGAGCTGACAATTGCAATTCACATAAACTTTAAAACTGAGAATGATAAAATCGTTTGGGATGTAGGTCATCAATCTTATGTGCATAAGATTTTAACAGGTCGTAAGGATAAGTTTGACACTCTACGAAAGTTAGGCGGACTTGCAGGCTTTCCAAAAACATGTGAAAGCGAGCATGACTGCTTCAATACTGGTCACAGCAGCACGTCAATTTCGGCAGCTCTTGGTATAGCTCGCGCAAGGGATTTGAAAAACGAAAATTATAGTGTAGTAGCTGTAATTGGCGATGGCGCAATGACTGGTGGAATGGCATATGAGGCATTAAATGATGCGGGACGGTCAACCAGTAATTTTATTGTTATTTTGAATGATAATGAAATGTCTATAGCACATAATGTTGGCGGAATGTCAAGATACTTGAGCAAACTACGTACTGAACCAGTCTATACAAAGACAAAAGAGGATATAGATAATTTTCTGAACAAGATGCCGAATTTTACCAGAAAAGCTAGAGCTGCTGTCGCAAAGTTAAAAGGTACTTTAAAATACTTGTTTACTCCAGGCGTATTTTTTGAGCAATTGGGGTATAAGTATTATGGCCCTGTAGATGGACATAATTTTGAAGAATTAAGTAAAGCGCTCATTGCGGCAAAAAAAATCAAAGGTCCTGTTTTGGTTCATGTGTGTACTCAAAAGGGCAAAGGCTATTCTTTTGCCGAAGAAAGACCTGATAGATTTCATTCAATAGCGCCTTTTGAAGTGGAAACAGGTGAGACAGATGGAACTAGTGCTCAGGATTACGCAGAGGTGTTTGGGGACGCTATGCGCATTGCCGCCGCCACAAACGACAGAGTTGTGGCTATTTCAGCTGCGATGGCTAAAGGAACAGGATTGTACAAATTCAGTACTGATTTTCCGCAGAGATTTTTTGATGTTGGGATAGCAGAGCAGCACGCGGTTACGTCGGCTGCTGGGATGGCGATAAATGGAATGATACCGGTTGTTGCCATATACTCATCCTTTCTCCAAAGAGCATATGATCAGATAATACATGACGTTGCAACACAAAAGCTACATGTAATATTTGCAGTTGATAGAGCAGGAATAGTTGGCGAGGATGGCGAAACTCATCAAGGTGTATTTGATATGTCTTTTTTAAATCACATACCTCACTTGACTATTATGGCTCCTGCAGATTATTGTGAATTAAGACAGATGGTTGATTTTGCTATAAATAAACAAACTGGACCAATCGCCATTAGATATCCAAGAGGCAGGGGAAAAGAGTGCTTGGCAGAAAAAATCCCACTGCAACTTGGGAAAGGTGCAGTTCTAAGGAAGGGCGAAAATGTTTGCATTTTAGCTATTGGAAGTATGGTGGATACCGCTATTTCTGCAGCAGAAAAGCTTGAAAGCTATGGTGTTAGTGCTGAGGTAATAAGTGCAAGATTCGTAAAACCGATAGATGAAGAGCTTATTATTGACTGTGGCAAGAGGTTTGAACACATTATAACATTAGAAGACAATTGTAGGTTTGGAGGCTTTGGTAGCAGGGTATTGCAAGTGTTGAATAAACATGGATTAAAAACCAATTTGAATATTATGGGCTTGCCAGAGGAATTTATTCCTCATGGTTCCAGAAATCAACTGCTTAAAAATTTAGGATTGGATTTTGATTCCATTACAAATAAAATTTTAGAAATCATAAAAAATAAATAAAGGTACATATATAAAAGCTATTATTATGTTGCTGATACTTAAGGTATAGCGAATTTGGAGGATAAAAATTGGAGAAGGAAAGACTTGATATATTGCTTGTTAACAAAGGCTTATTTATAAGCCGAGAGAAATGTAAAAGTGCTATAATGGCAGGTGTAGTATGGATTGACGGAGTTCGTGAAGATAAGCCTGGAACTAAGTTCTCATTAGAGTCCAAAATTGAGATACGAGAAAATACCAATCCATATGTTAGTAGGGGCGGGCTGAAGCTTGCAAAGGCAATCAGCTCATTTAATATAGAGCTTGAAAATAAAATTTGCTTGGATATCGGTGCTTCGACTGGTGGCTTTACAGATTGCATGCTTCAAAATGGTGCTTCCAAAGTGGTTGCAATTGATGTAGGCTATGGTCAGCTTGCATGGGAGCTGAGGAACGATCAACGGGTTGTTTGTATGGAACGGACAAATATAAGATATGTTAAACTAGAAGATGTGGGATTTTTGTCAGATTTCGCCTCTATAGATGTAGCATTTATTTCATTGACCAAGGTTGTGCCTACTGTTTTAGCGCTGCTGAAGGATGATGCAGAGCTTGTTTGCTTGATCAAACCACAATTTGAAGCTGGAAGAGAAAAAGTAGGCAAGCATGGAGTAATAAGAGATAGTGGGGTACATAAAGAAGTTATTTTAAATATTTCAAACTTTATGCTTGCTCAAAATTTATATATAAAAGAATTGTCGTATTCACCAATTAAAGGTCCTGAAGGCAACATAGAGTATTTAATATATGTTTCTAAAAAAGACCAGAGCGGTTCTTGCAATGATATAAATGAACTTGTTGATAGAGTGGTAGCAGAGGCACACCTATCTCTAGCCAAAAGTTAATGCATTTGTTAAACTGTATATGACAGTAAAAAGGCGTCTCTTGGAGGATAGAATGAAAAATATAGGTGTTATTACAAACAGAGAAAAAGACATAGGGTTAATATATACAAATCAGCTAATTGAAAGTATAAATAGACGAGGTGGACAAGCTATACTCCCAACTCCTAGTTCTATTGGTGGCATGGATGGAATTGATGCTGAGGTAGAGGAAATATCTAATAAATGTGATTTAATTATTTGCCTTGGCGGTGACGGTACTTTTATAAAGACAGCTAGAACAGCATATTTGTATAATTTGCCAATTTTAGGTATTAATCTTGGGTCGCTGGGATTTTTAACAGATATTGAGAGAGGGGAAATTGATAATTCTGTAGAAAATATATTTAGTGATAACTTTAAAATTGAAGAAAGAGTAATGCTATCTTCTAAAATATATAAGTGCGGAAAATTATTTGCACAAGAAGTTGCAATAAATGATGTGGTAATTTCTCGTGCGGGCATACCGAGAATACTGCATTTGAGTACATTTATTGATGATAATTTTGTTGATACGTTTCCAGGTGATGGAATAGTAGTATCCACTCCAACTGGTTCAACAGCGTATTCATTATCTGCTGGTGGGCCAATTGCTGAACCAAGCTCAAAGATTATTATTATAACACCTATTTGTCCTCATATACTATATTCAAGGTCTTTTATTTCAGATGATGAGCGCCGAATAAAAATTTGTGTATCTGATGGTTTTGAGCATACAGCAATAGTAACTGTTGATGGACAAAAGATTTATGAAATAACAGGCGGGGATTATATTGAAATTGAAAAAACAAATACCAAGGTAAAAATACTTAAAATTCATTCAAAAAATTTCTTTACAGTTTTGAGAAACAAAATCTATGACAGAAAAGAGGATTAAAGTAATGAAGTATAACAGGCATGCGAAGATATTAGAAATAATTGATACCAACGTTATTGAAACTCAAGAAGAGCTTGCGGACAAGCTTAAGGAACAAGGCATGGATGTAACTCAAGCGACTGTTTCTAGAGATATTAAGGATCTCCGATTAATTAAAGTACTGTCCTCTGATAGTAGATATAGATATGCAACATTTTCTCAAACAGAAAACCAAGTTTCGAATAGGCTAACAACTATTCTAACTGAGGCATATGTTTCAAGTGATTACGCCAACAATATTGTTGTAGTAAAGACACTCTCTGGTATGGCACAGGCGGCAGGTTCTGCAATAGATTCTTTAAAATGGCAGGAAATATTGGGTACTATTGCTGGGGATGACACATTAATAATGGTTTGCAGAGCTGAAAAAATTGCAGAGGAAATAGTCAACAAATTTAACAAAATGATAAAGCAGACTTAGTTCAGATGTAGTTTTCTGGGTACTTATCTACCGATTGAAAAGCGGGAGATTAGTAACAACATTTTTGTTTATGAAAGTTTTTATTTGGGTATTCGTAATTACAATTTATTAATAGTGGGTAGGTGAATATTTTATGCTTGTTCAGCTTGATATTCAGAATATAGCGCTAATAGATAAGCTAAGTCTTGAAATTGCGCCAGGACTAAATGTACTTACAGGTGAAACTGGTGCTGGCAAGTCAATTATAATAGACTCAATAAATGCAGTCCTAGGTGAAAGAATAACTAAGGATTTAATTAGGAATGGCAAGGAAAAGGCATTTATAGAGGCAGTATTTGAGTACAAAAATGCATATATAAATGATATCTTGGAACAGTTAGGGATTGAATATGAGGATGGGAACATTATTATTTCAAGAGAGATTAGCCTAACTGGTAAGAATACTTGTAGAATTAATGGAAGGCTTGTGAATGTTTCAGCTCTAAAGCAAATAGGAGAGCTGCTTCTAGATATTCATGGTCAGCATGATAACCAATCACTTCTTAAAACAGAGACGCATATAGAATTGCTAGATGCTTTTGGTGGAACAACTATTGAAAAGTATAAAGCAGAATATTTTGCAATATTTTTGCAATTTAAGACCATTATGTCAAAGATTCATGGACTTATTGGTGATAAAGGTGAGATAGCACGCAGAATGGACATGTTTAAATTTCAAATTGAAGAAATTGAAAAGGCTAAGCTTAAAAAGGGCGAGGATGAAAGCCTAAATAAACAGAGGCAGATTTTAGCTAATTCAGAAAAAATTATTAATGCTATTATAAGCTCTTATGAATTACTAAATGAGGGCAACAACAATGGTAAATCAGTACTATACAAATCAAATGAAGCACTTCAAGAGTTATCAAATATACTTAAATATGATGGGGACTTAATTCCTGTCTATGAGAAATTGGAGACTGTAATTTATCAATTAGAAGACATCTGTGGGGATTTACGTGCAAAGAGGGAAGAGGGAGAGTTTAACCCTGATGCCTTGTCTCATATTGATGAGAGGCTTGATATATTATCAAGACTCAAAAGAAAATACGGTTCAACACTTGATGAAGTTTTAGAATTCCTTGAAAAATCTCAAAAAGAATATGATGAACTTTTACAGAGTGAAAAACTTATAGAAGATCTTAATAAGCAGCGCTCTGCAATTCTGATAAAATTATCTGACAGTGCCAAAAAACTTCATCTAGAGAGGCAAAAGGCTGCATTGATTTTGGAAAAAAACATCACGGCTGAGCTGGAAAATCTTGAAATGAAAAATTCAAGTTTTAAGGTGAATATTTCATTAAACGAGAATGAACAACATTTTACTAAAAATGGTTTAAATATTGTTGAATTTCTAATTTCAAGCAATGTTGGAGAGCCACTAAAACCACTAAGCAAGATTGCTTCAGGTGGAGAGATGTCAAGGATAATGTTGGCAATAAAAACCATTCTAGCCAATGTAGACGCCATTCCAACTCTTATATTTGATGAGATTGATACTGGTATAAGTGGAAAAGCTGCACAAAAAGTAGGAGAAAAGCTGTCTTACATATCAAAAACCCATCAAGTTCTTTGTGTTACACATTTATCTCAATTGGCCTGCATGGCAGACAACCATCTATATATTGAGAAAAATTCCAATGATGAAAACACATTTACTACAGTGAGATATCTGGATAAAAAAGGAAGAATCGAAGAAGTTGCCAGAATAATAGGAGGATCAGATATTACAATTCTTGCCATTAAACATGCAGAAGAACTTATTAACGCTGCTAAAATATTCAAACTTAAACAGAATTCTTAGATTTAAGGAAATTTTTCTTCATCTCATATTAAAAATCGTTATCTAAAGTTGAAGCGCCGCTTATCTCATGCTTATAGAAATGGGAGTATTAGCGGTCGTAGACATCTGAAAAAATTTAAAAAATTATTACATTTCATGTTTTATTTTACTTGAATAATAAAAATCCATAAAGGTTAACTTATGAATATGATTTTGAGGTTTCGTTTTGTATATTAATAAGCGCGACTTTGTTATCATTGTCACAAAATGGTAAAAACAAGCAAGCAGCCAGAAAAATGGTATTTTTTTTAACGGGAGCGTGAATTTATATGCACTATTTAAAATCCAATAAAAAAAAGCTGTTTGTATTTTTATTTGTTTGTTGTTGTGTTGTTTCATTTAGCTATTTACAAGCATTTTCTGTTATACCTGCAAAGCTTACACTTTTAGAGGGAGAAGAATATATTTATAATTTTAAAAGCTTTTATTTTGTAAATATAAAAGCTGATAATAATGATGTACTGAAGCTTAATAATAATGATATTAAAGCGAATGGTAATTATTTAGAGCTTATATCACCAATCACCTTTAAGACTCAGAAAAAAGGAACTGTTAAGCTGAATTTCAGTGCTTTTGGTTTAATCCCTCTCAAAACTATGCAGGTAGATATTATCCCTATTAAAAAACTGGTCGCATGTGGAAATACCGTTGGAGTAAAAATAAAAATGGAAGGCGTTCTCGTTATAGGAGTTAGTGAAGTAGATTCAATTGCTGGCGTGAGAAAGGCACCTGCAAAAGATGGTGGAATAAAAACAGGTGATATTATATGTGAGATCAACAGCAAAAAATTATTAGATATTCAAGATTTAATTAAACAAATTGATAAAAGCGATGGAAAGAAGCTAGAGATAAAGTATACACGAGGAAGCTCTGTTTATAACACTACAATTGAACCAATAGAAGGAGTAAATGATAGTAAATACCATATTGGATTATGGGTAAGAGACAGTACGGCAGGGATAGGCACCATGACGTTTTATGATCCTCAATCCCATATATTTGGAGCTTTAGGTCATGGTATAACTGATATTGATACAGGAATTTTAATGCCTGTTAATAGTGGAGAAGTATTAGAGTCAAATATAATTGCGATCAAAAAAGGAGAACAAGGGACGCCAGGAGAATTAAAGGGTATCTTTATGGAGAATAGAGCACCAATGGGAAACATTTATAAGAATGATGATTGTGGTATATATGGAGAAATGTATGAAGAATTTAATGTCATCAAAGATAGGCTATATCCTATTGGTATTAGAGGACAAGTAAAGGTAGGTCCCGCAACTATTTTATCAAATATTGAAGGCAATAATATTGAAGAATTCAGTATATATATTGAGAAGGTAGCAAGACAATCCTTTAGCGGATCAAAAGGCATGGTAATAAAAGTCACAGACAAAAAATTGTTAAATTCAACTGGTGGAATTGTGCAAGGTATGTCAGGAAGTCCAATAATACAAAATGGTAAATTAATTGGAGCAGTGACTCATGTTTTAGTAAATGATCCAACTAGAGGGTATGGGGTATTTATAGAATGGATGCTTAAGAATATAAATGTAAATGCATCTGCTCAATTAGAAGAGCTAAAAGTAGGATAGCATATTAGTTAAATAAGCATTATATTATTACTCTTACTGGGCAATAATATAATGTTTTTTTCTTTATATAATTTGAGAAATATGGTAATATAAAGGCGTACACGGGGAAATTTGTTTTTAAAATATTTTTTTTTGGAAATTTGTGTAAAAAACTTGAAATTTTGTCGAGTTCAAAATATAATAGTGCTTGTAATATTATGGCAAAATAAAAATGTAGGGGGTTATTACTTTGAGTAATAAAAAAATTGAAGTGCTTATTGCAGACGATAATAGGGAATTCGGAGATATCTTGTGTGAATATTTGTCAAATCAAAACGATATCGAAGTTGTAGGTTTAGCAAGAGATGGTTTAGAGGCAGTTGATCTAATACTTCAAACTTCTCCAGATATTGCGATACTAGATATTATAATGCCTCATCTTGATGGTCTTGGAGTATTAGAAAAAATAGGGGCATCAAACTTAGAAAAAAAGCCACTGTTTATTATTTTGTCAGCAGTTGGACAAGACAAGATTACACAGCGTGCACTTGCACTTGGAGCAGAATACTACATAGTAAAGCCTTTTGATATGGATGTTCTAGTCAATAGAATTAGACAGTTAAAAGACAATACATATTCAACTTCTGTATCCTCATTATCATCATCAATTTCATCTCACAGAAGTGATTTCTTTAACACAGAAAAGAGACCAGCACATATTACGAATACGACAAGAAGTGTAGAGATTGAGGTTACTAATATTATGCATGAGATTGGCGTTCCTGCACATATTAAAGGTTACCAATATTTAAGAGATGCTATTATGATGGTTGTTAAGGATTTGGACGTAATTAATTCTATAACTAAACTTCTATATCCGACAATTGCAAAAAGTTATAATACAACTCCAAGCCGAGTAGAGCGTGCAATACGTCATGCGATTGAAGTGGCATGGAGCAGAGGACAAGTTGAGGCTATAGACAAATTGTTTGGTTATACTGTAAACATCGGTAAAGGCAAGCCAACAAATTCGGAATTTATTGCAATGATTGCTGATAAGCTGAGATTGGAAATGAAGGTTAGTTAAGGTTACTGTAAAAAATTAAATAATAATTATATGAAAATAAGTGGATTATATTTATGTGATCCATTTTTTTTGTATATATTAATTTTTTGCTAATAATTTCACTTTTTTAGTACTTTTTAAAATACTATTGTTATAATTAATTATTATTAAATTTATAAAAATGAGGAGTACTTATGAACAGCAAAAGTAAAGTACTGATAGTAGATGATGATAGAAATATTTGTGAATTAATAGGTTTATACCTTCAAAAAGAGGGCTATGAGGTATTATATGCATACAATGGAATAAATGCTGTAGATACTTTTAAAATGCAGACACCTAGTCTTGTAGTACTGGACATAATGCTTCCCGGCATAGATGGATGGCAGGTGTGCAAGGAAATTCGAAAGGTGAGCTCCATACCTATAATAATGCTAACTGCAAAGGGTGAAACCTTTGATAAGGTTCTTGGCTTGGAATTAGGTGCTGATGATTATATGGTGAAGCCATTTGAACCTAAAGAGCTTGTGGCGAGAATTAAGGCTGTACTTAGGAGATATGAGCATAAAGAAGTAGATACACTAGAAGTAGCCTTCCCAAATCTGATTATTAACAAGAGCAACTATACCATAAGACTCAAAGGTAATCTTATTGAATTGCCTCCAAAAGAGCTTGAACTTCTATTCTTTTTAGCATCTAATCCTAACAAAGTATTTACCAGAGAACAGCTTTTAGAGCACGTATGGGATTTCGATTTCTATGGCGATTCTAGGACAGTGGATGTACATGTGAAAAGAGTAAGAGAAAAAATAGATTTGGAAGGTCAGTCTTGGCAACTTAAAACTGTTTGGGGTGTAGGCTATAAGTTTGAGGTGAAATAATCATGTTTAAATTAAAAAAAACTATCTTTAAAAAGCTTGTAGTTATTTTTATAGGTCTTTTAGTTCTTAGCTTTATAGTTACAGGAGGGTTTTTATATTATTTTTTAAATGATTTTGTCACCAAGGAAAAAGTGGCAACACTTGAGCAAACCGCTGAAAATATTAAAAGCGTATTCTCTATGTATTTAAAAAATACAGACAATACTACTGCTAAGGAATATTTCCAGCGTTATTTGAACATATGCAGCTTGTCTAGCAATTCACTGGTTTGGATAGTGGATGATAGTGGTCACGTAGTAATAAGTGAGCCAAACCTTAATGATAACGTTTTGTCTAAATATATTGATGAAACAGGATATCCTATACTCCCAGATCCAAAGCAATATTTAGATGTTATGAATAATGGAGACGTTACTATCGTACAAACTGGAGATTTCTTTGGCTTTTTTAAAGATGATTATAAAGATAAGGGCAGTTCTTGGCTAACAGTACAAATGCCATTCCAGATAATACCTAGTAGTGGCAAACAAGAGACAGTTGCAGCAGTTTATTTACTCACACCTGTGCCAGAGGTGCAAAAGCTTCGGACAGCTGTGTTTCGACTTTTTGTTAATTCAGGTGGTGTTGCTATATTCTTGGCTATAATATTGGTGTATATCTTTTCATTGAGGTTTACCAGACCTTTAAAGCAAATTAATAATGCTGCAAAAATAATTGCTGGTGGTGAATTTAGAAACAGACTCGTTGTTAATTCAGAAGACGAGATAGGACAGCTTGCAGACAGTTTTAATCAAATGGTTGAGGATTTACAAAAGCTAGAAGAGATGAGGAGAGGATTTATTGCCAACGTATCTCATGAACTAAGAACTCCCATGACTTCTATTCGAGGTTTTGTTGAGGGAATACTGGATGGAACTATTCCACCTGAACGTCAAAAGAATTATTTGTTAATTGTCAGAGATGAAACAAATAGACTTAATAGGCTAGTTAACGATCTTCTGGATTTGTCTAAAATGGAATCTGGAGAGATAGCGCTCATTATTAAGCCATTTGACATAAATGAGCTTGTTCGTATATGCGTAATAAAGCTTGAAACTTTGATTACATCAAAAAATCTTGAAATAGAAGCAAATTTTGAGAATGAAAATTTTCTAGTTGCCGCGGATCGAGACTCTATTGAAAGAGTCATCATAAATCTTTTGCATAACGCTGTTAAATTTTCTAATGAAAACGGTAAAATTATTTTAGAAACTGTAAAGAATAAAGATAAGGTTTTAATATCAATTAAAGATAATGGAGTCGGAATAGATGAAAGCGAGCAAAAGAGGATTTGGGATAGATTTTTTAAATCAGACAAATCTCGAGGAAAGGACAAGACTGGAACTGGCTTGGGACTTGCTATTGTCAAGAATATAATTAATGAACACAAGCAAGATATTTGGGTTGAAAGTGAAATTGGCTTAGGAACAAAGTTTACATTTACTCTTGATTGTTTTAAGAATAATAGTGAAGATTAACATTTTGTTCATAGTTTTTTAAAATTCCTTTATTACAATAATAATATAAGCAAGAGAAGGGAGACTTAATAATGAACGATGATAGAAACGAAAAAATAAATGAGAGTGAAGAACAAAACAATTTAGAACTCAATAATGGTCAAAAAAAAGATACGGTACCAAATGACGCTACAACTAAGAATGAGCCTATAGCCCCTATTGATGATACCGCTAAAACTGACGATGCCACTCAAAGCGACGCTGTAGCGCAAGATGATATTGTCACTCCAGTTGAACTAAATACACAAGGTTCTGATAATAAAGTTAATGATGTTAAGACTGATGAGTCACAGGACAGTACTGTAAGTGGTCTTGAGAATGTAAATAATAATTATAATTTTGAAGATTCAAGTACAGATACAAATAAAGTTTATGATGAAACTCAGAAGAACAGGCAAATTCAGGATTCTCAGAATAATGGGAACAAACAAGACATTAATGGTACTAATGCAAATAGTTACTATAAAGAAAGCTACAAAAATCCAAATAATAAAAAATCTGATGCATGGAAATATGTTTTAATTTCTATAATAAGCTCGATAGTTGGAGGAGCAATTCTTACTGTAATGCTGCTTGTGGTTGCACCAGCTGTACAGCCTCAACTAAAAAGCTTTATTGGGAATGTATTTCCAAATTCAACAATTGACAGTGTTCAGCCAAGTGTCGGTGAGCTGAAAAGGGTTGAAATAGTTCAGAGTGCCGAATCTGCCATTACAAGTGTAGCTGAAAAAGTAGGACCTTCGGTAGTAGGAATTAGAACCACTTATCAGGGTTCAAATGATTTATTTGGAGCACAGCCAGCTGGTGGAGAAGGATCAGGAATAATAATTAGTTCAGACGGATACATTCTTACTAATTATCATGTAATTGAAGGTGCAACAAATGACAAAACTAGATCCATTAATAGTGGTGCTAAAATAGAAGTATTTCTTGCAAATAAAATAGATAAACCATACACTGCAACAATAAAGGGATATGATTCAAAAACTGATTTAGCTGTTTTGAAAATAAATGAAAATAACCTTACAGCCATTGAATTTGGAGATTCAGATGCTCTTAAAGTAGGTGAGTCTGCAATTGCTTTTGGTAATCCTGGTGGATTAGAATATATGGGCTCTGTAACAGCAGGTGTTATAAGTGGATTAAACAGGACAGTTCAGCTAGAAGGTGGCATAAAGATTAAACTTGTTCAAACTGATGCTGCTATTAATCCGGGAAACAGTGGTGGGGCGTTGGTAAACATTAAAGGTCAACTAATAGGTGTCAACACAATTAAGATGGTTGCTACTGGATTTGAAGGCTTAGGATTTGCAATTCCGGCTAATGATGCAAAAAGAATTGCTGATGAGTTAGTTAAAAACACTTTCATCTCAAAGCCATACCTTGGAATCTCTGTTGATCAGAGATATACAGAGGAAATTGCAAAAGCAAACAAGATGCCAATGGGAATATTTGTAGCTGATGTAGAGATATTGGGAGCAGCACAAAAAGCAGGCATTAAGGCAGAAGACGTTATTACTAAGTTTAATAAAAAAGCTGTTACTACTTATAACGAATTAGAAGAAGAGAAGAATAAATTAAAGCCTGGTGATGTTGTTGAAATTGAGCTATATAGAGCTGGAACCAAGAAGACGATACAAGTTACCTTGGGTGAAACAAAATAAAGAAGACTTAGTTCAGATGTAGTTTTCTGAACTCTAGTCGCACTTATTTCGAGCTTGGAGGTACTTAACTACCGATTGAAAATCCGGAGATTAGTACCTCCGCGAAGATAAAATAAAATCCGTTTATATAAGGGGTGCTGCATATGAATATATGCTAGTACCCCTTATTATTTTGTATATTTTAAAATAATTGCAAAAAAATTACTATTTTTGTTGCTAATATTATAAAAAAACTTTAAAATTAGAAATGTGGTAAAATATACTACTTTAATTATTAACTAGTTGGAGGAATACATGAACCGTTGCAAATATTATACTCACATATCTAAATATATCGTTGCTTTTATAGCAATACCACTATTTGTTTATGGATATACAAAAGAAGCTATAGTTCCTTTATATATTAGCTTTATTTTGGGTGTAATATTTTTAATACACAATATTATTGAAACTATCCTTTTATCTAAACTAAATAAGAAAAGGAAGAATAAAGTTAAAAAGGTTATCAAAAAACATGAGAACATGTTCTCTAAGGAGATACGCTTTTCATATCCAATCAATGAAAGGAATGCTTTAAAAACCTTTAAACTATTGACAGAAAAGCAGAATGAACTTGAAGTTTTGAGAGTGACTTCCGAGAAGTTTAATTCAACTGTAGATATGGACAACATTGTTGAGTATCTCTTTGAAGTGTTTAAAAAATTTACTGGTTGTGATAGGAGCTTGATTTGTTTTAAAGATGTTGATGCTCAAGATATTTACTGTAAATATGAGCTTGGAGAAAAATTATTTGGTGAGGTTGGCAAGTATTTTGATACAGACTCTGTAATAACTAAGTGCTTTAATATAAATGAAGTAGTTATAAATTACAATATTTTATTAAACCAAAGGGGAATTATGGGCGATAAACTTGCAATTCCTTTAAGCATTTCAAATGAACAATTAGGTGTAATCTTCGTTGAAACTCCTATAAAAAATTCATTTAAAAAAGTTAATTTGCCTTTTTTAAAAAGTCTTGCAAATTACGCTGCGGTGGCAATGGACAAATCTCAGTTATTTAATGATGTCTACACACAAAAACAAGAAATAGAAGCTTTATACGAGGAAACCGCTGCCGTTAACGATGATCTAAATTATAACATAGATAATTTAAATAAAACTAAAGAAGAACTGAGAATTAAAAATGATGAGTTGCTAAAATACTCGGAAAGTTTAAATACAGGGTATATCCAAACAGTTATGTCTTTGGTACATGCTATTGAAGCAAAAGACGCATATACAAGTGGGCATTGTCAGAGAGTTATGGAGATATCTTGTGAGATTGCGGCCACTATGAATTTAGACGAAGAAACAATTCAAGATTTGAGATATGCCGCAATATTGCATGATATTGGAAAGATCGGTGTCTCTGCTACTATTTTAAATAAGACAGATACGCTCACCGATCAAGAGTTTGAGGAGATAAAGAAGCACCCTCAAATTTCTTATAATATATTAAAGAATGTTGAGTTTTTGGGCGAAGGCCTAAGAGCCATACTAGAGCATCATGAAATGTATAATGGAAGAGGATATCCTAATCAGCTAAAAGGAGTGGAGATTAGTTTGTTGGGTCGGATATTGTGTATCGCAGATGCTTTTGATGCCATGACTAGCGACAGAACATATCGTAAGGGTATGACAATGGAGTTTGCAATTGAAGAAATCGAACGGTGTAAGGGAGTGCAGTTTGACCCACAAATATCTGATATATTTATAAATATGATTAGAGAACTAGTAAATGATTAAAACTATTATTTCTTGGAGGTAATTAAGTGAATTTATCTAACAAACAGCTTAAAGTACTTTTTGTATCTGCAGAAGTTGAACCGTTCGCTAAAACAGGTGGATTGGCTGATGTAGCGGGTTCATTGCCCAAAGAGCTATCTATACTAGGACATGACGTAAGAGTAGTAATGCCTAGATATGGTATCATAGATGTAGATGCTAAGTATGTTGCTGACTTCCCAGTACAAATGGGAGATAGAATAGAAACTTGTATTGTAAAGGAAAGCAGTATTTTTGATGCAAATAACAAAGCTGTACCAGTATATTTTATTGAGAATCACCATTACTTTAACAGACAAGGCATATATTGCTTTAACGATGATGCACAAAGGTTCATTTTATTATGTAAGGCAGCACTTGATATGCTACCCTGTATTGACTTTAAACCAGATATAATTCATTGTAATGATTGGCATACTGGTCCGATTTGCTTAATGCTAAAAGAAAAGTATTCTAAGAAAGACTTTTATAAGGACATTGCTACAGTTTACACAGTTCATAACCTTGAGTATCAAGGCAATTTTGGGGCAGAGGTCACTAAATATTTAAACTTTGAAGAGGGATACTTTGCTTCAGCAAAAACTGAGTTTTATGGCATGTTTAGTTTTATGAAATGTGGACTTGTTTATTCTGATATTATTAATACTGTAAGTAAACAGTATGCTGGTGAAATATTGACTCCAGCATATGGCGAAAAAATGGAAGGTGTATTAGATAATAGGAAAAATGATCTTTTTGGAATTGTAAACGGTATTTCGTATGATGAATTTGACCCTAGTAAAGATAAGAGTCTGTATGTAAATTTTGATAAGAGCTGCGCTGAGCTAAAGAAAAGCAACAAGCTAGCTCTCCAAAATGAATTTAATTTATCAAAAAGCGATGCGCCTCTTATGGGAATTGTAACGAGGCTAACTGGACAAAAAGGGTTAGAGTTATTGTTTGGCTGTGTTGAAGACTTTATCAAAAAAGAAAATGTACAATTGGTAGTTTTGGGTCTTGGAGATGAGTATTATCATAATGCATTTTCTGCATTACAAAAGAAGTATCCAAACAATGTTGTGGCATTTTTTGAATTTAATTCAAACTTAGCAAAAAAAATATACTCTGCCTGTGATTTCTTTTTGATGCCGTCTAGATTTGAACCATGCGGGTTGGGGCAGATAATAAGCCTTCGGTACGGTACCATACCTGTTGTGAGAGCGACTGGTGGATTAGCCGAGACCATCATAGACTATGATGAGAATAATTTAGAGGGAAATGGCTTTTCGTTTAAAGAGTTCTCAGTTAACGGTTTTAGGCTAGCTCTTGAGAGAGCTATAGATGTATATAAAAACAAACCTGGGATATGGAAGGAGCTTGTTTTAAGAGCTTTGGATAGTGATTTTTCTTGGAAAAAGCCAAGCAGAGAATACCTTAAGCTTTATGAATTGGCAGTAGAAAGAAAAAATAAAGGGGTTTAATAGCCAATGAATAAAAAGGAAAAAACCATACAAATCATTGATGTTTTTGATAAATTATATCCTAAGGCTTTGTGTTCACTTGAATACAATAGTCCATTGCAGTTGCTGATATCAACACAACTGTCAGCTCAATGTACAGATGCAAGGGTTAATATTGTTGCAAAGAATTTGTACATAAAATACAATACAGCAGAAGATTTTGCTAATGCTGATATAAAAGAGCTGGAAGAAGCCGTAAAATCAACTGGCTTTTACAGAAATAAGTCAAAAAATATTAAAGCTTGTTGCAGAATACTTTTTGACAAATATAATGGTAAAATTCCCGATAGTATGGAAGAGCTTCTTGAACTACCAGGTGTGGGTCGCAAGACAGCAAATCTTGTACTTTATGAGATATATGGTATTCAGGGAATTATTGTGGATACCCATGCTAAAAGGCTATCCAAGCGAATTGGATTGACTAAAAATGAGGATCCTGAAAAGATTGAATATGATCTTCAAAAAATAGTACCAAAGTCAAGGTGGGCCGATTTTTGCCATGAGCTGGTATATCATGGAAGAGAAGTATGCAAAGCGAGAAAGCCAGACTGTGAAAATTGTGAAATAAACAAATTCTGCACTTATTATAGCAAGGATTAAATGGTTATAACTACTAATTTTATGGGGGTAGTGCATGACTGAAAAACAGAAGTCATTAAATAAACAAGTGAAAAAAGAAAACTTTAACACTGAGGATTTAATATTTGCGTTAGATATAGGTACAAGAACAGTGGTTGGCATTGTTGGGGTTTATGAGAAAGAGTGCTTTAAAGTTATTGCTGCGGAAGTTTATGAGCATAAAAGCCGCGCAATGCTAGATGGTCAAATTCATGATATAAACAAGGTAGCTGAAGTGATCTGTGAAGTGAAAAATAGATTAGAAAAAATGCTAGGATTTAGTTTAACAAGGGTTGCTATTGCAGCCGCTGGAAGAGTTTTAAGGACTAGTCAGATAAAACTTGAATATGAGGTTGAACAAGGCCTTGAAATCACAACAGAGATAATAGGAAGCCTTGAAGTTGACGCTGTACAAAATGCTCAAGTGAAGCTTGATATTGAGGTGTTGAACGAAGAAAAAATGCCTTTTTATTGCGTAGGATATAGTGTCGTCAATTATTTTCTTAATGGTTATATTATTTCATCATTAGTAGGTCATAAGGGAAAGAAAATTGGAGTAGAGGTTTTAGCGACATTTTTACCTTATGTTGTTGTGGACAGTTTGTATACTGTTATGGACAAGGTAGGGCTTAAAGTAGTTAGTCTCACTCTTGAACCTATCGCTGCAATCAGTGTAACTATTCCAAAGGATTTAAGACTTCTCAATTTGGTTTTAGTTGATATTGGAGCAGGAACGTCAGATATAGCAATTACAAAAGATGGTTCAGTTGTTGCCTATGGAATGGTACCTATTGCTGGTGATGAAATTACAGAGAGAATTGCACAAGAATTTCTTGTTGATTTTAATACAGCTGAGAAGATAAAAATTACTATTTCTTCAGGAATAGAAACTATAAAATATACAGATATTCTCGGAAAAAAGAATGAGGTAAGTAACAAGAGTGCTCTAGAAATACTGCAGCCAACAATAGATTTATTAGCTAACAGTATTTCAGATAAAATATTAGAATTTAATCATAAAGCCCCAAATGCAGTATTCCTTATTGGAGGAGGAAGCCAAATTCCTGGACTTACAGACAAAATTGCAAATGGATTAGGACTTCAAAGTGATAGGGTTGCTATAAGAGGAAGAGATGTTATTCAAAATATAAGAACTAAAATTCGAAAATTATCTGGACCTGAATCAATAACTCCTTTGGGAATAGCGATGATGGCATACACACAAAAGGGACAGGATTTTATGTCTGTGTCGGTAAATGGAGAAAAAATAAGACTTTTTAATACTAAAAAGCTCAACGTAGCAGATGCTTTGATATTAGTAGGGTATAATCCTAACATGCTAATTGGTAGAACAGGTAAGTCCTTAAAGTTTACTTTAAACGGCAAGCAAATGACTATAAAAGGTGAGCATGGTATCGCCGCTGAGATTTTTGTTAATGATAGAGTAGCCAGTTTAGATACACAAATAAGTATTGGTGATATTATAAATGTGAATCCTGCTCAAAATGGCAATAATGCAAGGAAGTATGTTAGTGACTATATTAAAAATCCTAATGAAATTACAGTGAGTCTAAATGGTGAGGTGATGGTGCTTTTACCAAATGCTTCTATAAATGTGGAAACATGCAATGCGCTAGCTGAGATTAATGAGACGGATAATGTAAGAATTGATGAAACAATTACGCTAAGTGATCTTTTACTAAAATTTGCACTTGATTTAAAAGATAGCGAGTTACTTGTTAATAGGGAAATAAGAAGACTTGACTATGTTCTGCAGAATAATGATGATATAATATGTTATCATTTAAATGTTCAAATAGAAAGTAATGCACCTGTCCATGAGGACAGGTTTATCTCAAAAGATATGAATTTTGATTCGGGAAATTCAGACAAAGAGTTTAAAGTAACCGTAAATGGAGAGAGGATTGTTCTTATTGAAGATAGACCATATATTTTTGTGGATATATTTAGCTACATTAAGTTTGACTTAACTACCCCGAAGGGGAACATAGTGCTAAAATTAAACGGAAGACCTGCAAATTTTACAGATGGCATTCAATATGGTGACCTAATTGAAATTTACTGGGAAAATTTTAAAGTATAAGTGCATCTGAGGTTGCAGATTATTACATTTTGTAATTGTAATGTGGCTTATGGAGGGTATATGGATAAAATACAAAAATATGAAAAGGCTCTAATAAACCTTTGCTGGGTATTTATTGTATTATTAATAACATCAATTGTTATTACAATGAAATTTAATATTAATACTAATGTTATAATAAAACAAGGCATAATGATAAATATATTCATTGTAGCCTTAGTTATTTTTAATGTAATCAAGACTAAGTTTGTTAATAATGCTCAAATGTATTCTGATAAAGTTTTTGATGTGTTTAGATTAATTGAAGTTGTATTGATTTCATTTTTTCTGATTGGTTTTTCTGAAGGTATAGAATATTTAGTACTGATTTTCCCATTAGTTTTTTCAACTCTTTATAGAGGGAGAAAAACAAGCTTAATATTACTAAGTTTGAGCGCTGTAATTAAAGTTGGATACTTTTTTATAGGATATTTTCTGCTGAATTTAAAGGATATTAATAATTTAAATGTTTTGTATGTTTGCTTTCAAATGATTTGGTTTTATATAATATTGATTACTACAATAAATATAAGTACAAAACTTTATAAGGGAAATGTAAATAATGAGAAGGAAAATGAAAGACTGGTTATTGAACTAGGTGAAAAATATGAACAGCTTGAAACTGCACGAAATGAAATTAAAAATCAATATGATAAGCTTATAAACTCAAACCAAAAACTTGAGCATACAAATAGATGCCTTACATCCAGCATTGCTGAGTTTTATACATTACAGCAGATAAGTGAGGCAATAGGTTCTATTTTTGACACCAACGAGCTTCTGAAGTTCGTTAATGACGTATTTCTAGGTGTCATGGGAGTTAACTATTCCACAATTGTTCTTTTTGATCCAAATGGGAACAGATTGCAGGTTCAGTTTACAAATATTAAAAATAAAGAAGATTTGGCTATATTAAGTGACAATGTCAATTGCAAAATATTAATAAACATATTAGAAAATGAGAAGCCAATTTTAGAAAATATGGTAGATCATGATAAATATGATTTTATAAAAACACGGAATGTAGGGTCTTTTATATGCATTCCATTAAGCTCAAAATCAAGAAAATTTGGACTTACTCTTATAGAACATAAAAACAATAATACGTTTAATGATGACAACTTACGTCTTCTTACAACCATCGGCAAGCAGGTAAGTATGGCAATTGAAAATGCTGAGCTGTATGCAAATTTGCAGGAGATGGCTACTATTGATGGACTGACTGGTGTATTTAATAGAGTATACTTCCACCAAAAATATGAAAGTGAATTTAATATGGCAAGGGAGTTGGGATATGATTTATCTCTAGTGATATTGGACATTGACTTGTTCAAAAAATTTAATGACACATATGGGCACATGTTTGGCGATATCGTTTTAAAAAGTGTTGCTCAAACAGTCAAAAATAACCTGCGTGGGACAGATACAATTGCTAGATTTGGTGGAGAAGAATTTGTACTTATTTTACCACGCACGTCAATACAAGAAGCATTTGAAAAAGTTGAGCTCTTAAGACACAAGATTGCTAATAATGTAGTTTACGATAATGGCATATCAGCCTCTGTTACAGCAAGCTTTGGAATTGCATGCTTTAGAGAGACATCTAAAAACCAGATTGAACTCATTAGAGATGCTGATAATGCACTCTATAAAGCAAAGTCATTTGGAAGAAATTGTGTCAAGATTGCTAAATGTGCTGATATTATTGATTGAATAATATTCCGTCAATTCACTTTTAATGAGTTTACAATTTGCCAGAATATTTCGTATTCGTTGGTGTTATATTCCTTTTCAGGCATGAAATAACTAATTCTATAAATTCTTGAATTCTTTGAAAGGAAGGCCTCAAGAGCTTTATAGTTCTCAGAAGTACCCTTAGATGTATATTCCCAAAAGTATCCATCTAAATTATTGACTTTGATTTTTTTAGTAGTAAAATCAATGTAATCTACCATTGCAGATTGCTTAGATTCTTCAAGAAATTTCTCAAGAGAATATGGTAGGCTCCAAACTTGAACAAATCCGCCTTTTGCTTTATCCTGCTTGTTTCGAAAATCAATGTGGTACAATATTTCACTCCCAGGGAAGTTTTGCTTGTTAACTTCAAAAATAGAAGGGTAGCTTATTTCAAATCCTGCTTCAGAGGATCTGGAATCTATAAATTTTTTATAATTGCTATTGCTAGCTTGCAAATATGGTGCAGCGTTATCATTTTTGGAGAAAATATTTGATATGCTAAAGGTTGCTGGATATGAAAAAGAGATATTACTATTCACAGTAACAGTATATTTTACGGTTTCATCTATTAAAACCCCTGTCCCAACAACTATTAATACCCACAATGATAAAATTGAAAATGATAGTAAAAGTTTCTTTTTAAAATTAGTAACTAGAATAAAATACATTAGCAGCTCTCCTCTGAAATCATTTAGTTATTCCTTAATGCTTATCCAATATATATATATTCATGAAAGCTTTATTTTAGACAGTAAAAGTTTTTATGAATTATTATCACGAAAGTGTAACTAAAAGAATATGATAGATAGTGAGGAGCTATTTTTGGAGGGAGTGTATTTATGAGAATAGTAGTTGTAAAGATGCCTAGATTTATTGGAAGCATATTGAAAAAGGTATTTAAAATAGGGTAAGTATAAAGAAGACTCAGTTCAAATAAACTTTTAATGGAGTAAACGTCCATTTGATGAGAAAAAAATGCTTACATAATCAAAAAAACATAAAAAAAATAAAAAAGCGTATAGACGCTTTTTTATTTTTTAAAATAATTAACTTAAATTAGATAGCTCTGGTAACTTTGTTTGAACGAAGACACCTTGTGCATATGCTAATTGATTTTCTCGTGCCATTATCAATTATCTTTATTTTCCTTACATTTGGTTTCCATGTACGGCTAGTTGCATTTAACGCGTGGCTTCTATTGTTTCCGAAAACAGTTGCTTTACTGCATACTTCACACTTTGCCATATATAACACCTCCTTCAAATAATGGAGAATTTTTGTTTCTCTATAAATCGACATCAAAGCAATAACTATTTTACCATAATAAAGCTCTTGTCTGCAAGCTTTTTTGAATATAATTTCAATTTAATGTTTATCTCATATTAAGCATTATTTTTTTGTGATTTTCTGACACAGAAAAGTAGGCGATTTTATTAAAATTTACTAACAAATTAATCAAACAAATTAATCAGGGTCTTTACTTAACTTTTGCTAAGAAGGAAAATATGATACAATTATTTTTGTGTTAGTAAGCCTATTAGCCTTATGGCTATTAACTGAGGCAGTTAATAACTTTTTGTAGTCGCATTACGGCTAATGGAGGTTAACCTTGAGACAGATATCGGTTGGGGATTTACAAAATCAATCTATCAGGTATGTAAAAGGAGTGGGAGAAACAAGATTGTCCTTGTTTAAAAAGCTTGGGATAAATACAATTCTTGAACTCTTGACGCATTACCCAAAAGATTATGAGGATAGAAGTAAAATTAAAAATATCTTGGATATCCAAGATGGAGAACTATGTTCATTTGAAGGTACCATAGTTTCAAATGTTAATGAAGCAAGACCCAAAAAAGGGATGACAATATCGAAGGTATCTATACAGGATAGTACAGGCAAAATAACTGCTATGTGGTTTAATCAAAACTATATCAAAAACTCTTTTTTAATAGGCACAAATTATGTATTCTATGGTAAAGTGGAAAGAAAACTTAATAAACTTCAAATAGTTAATCCAGTATTTGAAAAAGTTGACAACAAGCAATTGAAAAAAAGCCTGAAAATTCTTCCGGTTTATTCCTCTACAAAGAATTTGGGACAAAACTTATTTAGGACAATAATGCAAGAAACACTGGTAAGCTTCGAAAATGTTGAACTGGAAGAATTGCTTCCTGTATTTGTAAGGGATAAGTATAGTTTAGCTGAATTTAAGTTTAGCTTATTTCAGATACATTTTCCGGAATCTGTGTATGAAAAGGACAGAGCAAGATATAGATTGGTATTTGAAGAGCTTTTCATGCTACAGTTGGGTCTTCTGTCATACAAGAGTCTTGCAACAGATTCAAAAAAAGGTATAAAATATACTAAAATAGATGTAATAGCCGAGTTCCTCAAATCACTGCCTTTTAATCTAACCAATGCACAACAGAAAGTATTTAAAGAAGTTGAGCAGGATATGGAAAGTGGAAATATTATGAATAGGTTGGTTCAAGGTGATGTTGGCTCTGGCAAGACAATAATTGCTGTTCTAGCCTTATTTAAGGCAGTTAAGTGTGGCTACCAAGGAGCATTGATGGTACCAACTGAAATTTTGGCGCAGCAACATTATAAATCAATTGAACCACTATTTGAAAAATTTGGTATTTCGGTGGAAGTATTGTCAAGTAGTCAACCTAAGAAGCAGAAGCAAGCTGCTTTTGAGGGCTTAAAAAACGGCAGTATAGATGTGGTTATTGGAACACATGCATTAATTCAGGATACAGTAGAGTTTTTAAAGCTAGGGCTTGTGGTGACTGATGAGCAGCATAGATTTGGTGTAAGGCAAAGGTCAATTCTCACAGAAAAAGGTCAAAACCCTGATGTCTTAGTAATGACAGCGACACCAATACCTAGAACACTTGCACTGATATTATATGGAGACCTAGATATATCGATTATTGATGAGCTTCCGCCAGGAAGAAAGGCCATAAAAACATATTCAGTAAATGAAGCTATGAGGGAGCGGATTAATAATTTTATTATGGACAAGGTTAAAGAAGGACGACAGGTATATATAGTTTGCCCTCTGGTGGAGGAATCAGATGAAATAGATGCCGCATCGGCTATCGTTATAGCAGAGGAGATAAGCAGTAATGTTTTCAAAGATTTAGAGGTTGGAATAATTCATGGCAAAATGAAATCCTCTGAAAAAGAGTCAATAATGAAGAGTTTTGTTTCAGGCGAGATAAGTGTACTTGTTTCAACCACAATTATCGAGGTGGGTGTAAATGTACCTAATGCTGCTGTTATGGTGGTTGAAAACGCAGAGAGATTTGGATTAGCACAACTTCATCAGCTAAGGGGTAGAGTGGGAAGAGGCGACCAACAATCCTACTGTATATTGTTCAATCAATCCAATTCGCAGGTATCAAAGGAAAGAATGAAGATAATGTCGCAGTCCAATGATGGTTTTGTTATTTCAGAGAAAGACTTAGAGATAAGAGGTCCTGGTGAATTCTTCGGAACAAAACAGCATGGCTTGCCAGAATTGAAGATTGCCAATCTTTATAGAGATATGGAGATCTTAAAACTGGCTCAGGTTTGTGCAAAGAAAATGATAGAGGAGGATCCAGGTCTTACAAAAAATATTAGATTGAAGGAATATTTGGCGCGATATTTTGGAGAAAAGGTTACTTTAGCTTAGGGGGGAATTGTTATATTACGTGTGATTTCTGGTAGTGCGAAGGGACAAAAATTACTTACTCTCGAGGGGCTAAGTACCAGACCCACTGCTGACAGAGTAAAGGAAAATTTATTTAATATTATTGCTCCTTATATAGAAGATGCTTCTGTACTAGATTTGTTTTCTGGTACGGGAAGTCTAGGAATTGAGGCTTTGAGCAGGGGTGCAAGAAGTGTGTTTTTTTCAGATCAGAGTGAAAAAAGTGTTGAGGTAATTAAAAAGAATCTTGAAAATACAAACTTTTTTGATAAATCTGAAGTTTCTTTGGGAGAAGCAAAATTAATATTAAAAAAACTATCCCAACTAAGTAAAAAGTTTGATATAATTTTTTTAGATCCACCATACAAAAATGGAATTGTGCCCAAAATGTTATGCGATTTAGAAATAAACGGTGTTTTAGAGGATAAAGTTTTGATTATTGCTGAAACTGATATTGAGGATGAGCTACCAGATGAAATTGGAACACTCATAGTTTCAAAAAAACAGATATACGGCAAAACAAAACTAACTTTTTACAAACGAGTTCTTGGGTTTCATGGAAGCACTTCCCCATGAAACGTTAGAAATCGTTGTCGGAGTCGTACCCTTGCTTATAAAGTTAGCGAGGGTAGACCGTGGCAAACGAGTTCTTGGGTTTCATGGGAGCTTTTCCCCATGAAACGTTAGAAATCGTTGTCGGAAGCGTACCGCCGCTTATGAAGTTAGCGGAGGTAGACTCGCGGCAAACGAGTTCTTGGGTTTCGTGGCAAACTAGTTTAATGAGATAATAAAGGATGATGTGAACAATGAATACATTTATATACCCTGGCAGTTTTGACCCAGTTACAAATGGTCATTTAGATATAATTGAGCGTGCATCGAAAATATGTGATAAGCTAATAGTTGCAATATTGATTAACCATAGTAAAGATCCATTATTTTCTATTGATGAGCGCATTGATTTACTCAAAAAAATAGTAAAGGACTGTCATAATGTTGAGATTGAATGTTTCTCAGGCTTGCTGGTTGATTTTGTTAATAAAAAGCAGGCTAATGTTATAATAAAGGGGCTTAGAGCAGTATCGGATTTTGAATATGAGCTTCAGATGGCTTTATTAAATAAAAATCAATCACCAGAAATTGAAACACTTTTTATGATGTCGAATATTAATTATTCTTTTTTGAGCTCAAGCATGGTAAAAGAGCTAGCTAGATATGGTGGAAACATTAAAGGACTTGTACCGCAGTGCATAGAAGAGGACATACTATATAAATTTAAAGTCAAAGAACCTAGGGAGGACTTATAATATGGAAATATTGACCATACTGGAAACTTTAGAAGATCTAGTTGAGAGAAGCTCTGGTGTACCATTCTCTGGAAAATGCTTAATTGATAGGGAAGAGGTACTTGAAATAATTAAGGAGATTCGACTTAAGCTTCCCGATGATATCAAACAAGCAAAATGGGTTAAGGAAGAACGCCAAAGAATATTGTTAGAAGCCCAGAAAGAAGCAAATAATATTTTGAAGGATGCTGAAAATAAAATAGCATCTTTGGTTGATGAGCATGAGATTACTAAAAAGGCATATGAGCAGGGCAATGAGCTAGTAGCTAGTGCTCAGAAAAATGCTAGAGAGATACGATTAGGAGCTCGCGAGTATGCAGATAGTGTTCTCGATAAGGTGCAGGAAATTTTATCAGATGCCAATGATGTTATTAAGTTAAATAGAGCAGAGCTAAAGTAATCTTTTTTTTGATAAAATATTAATAAACCATATATAGGATATTGAAATAATTAGCATTATTAGAGAAGCTATTACGACATTTTGAAGAGACGTTTTAAAAATATTTCCCCATTGATTTACATACTTCATAGAGATATTTGCGAAAACAGGAGATTCTGACATTAGTGATTTATTGAATAGTGAATATCCTATGTATGTATAAAATGCGGAAATTATTCCTTGTAATGCTTTTCCTATAATATAAGGTTTTACTCTGATGTCAGAGGAACTTACTATGCTCAATACTTGAGTATGAACGGAAAACCCGGCCCACCCTATAATTAGGCTTGCACAGCAGAGCTTAATTTTTAGATCTGCTGGTGCTAAGTTTATTAAGTTTGCGCCTGTAGTTATTTCAAACATCCCACAAAGCAAGCCTTCAATGGTTTTTGGTTCTAGTCCAAATTTACTAAGAAATCCTGGAATTAAATTACCTGCCAAGCCAATCATTCCACTTGTTATCATAATATTTATTAAAACAGAAAAAAATATTATAAAACCACCTATTGTTAATATTGTAAATATTGAGTTCTTAATGCATTCGCCAAATAAACTCCAGGGATTTACATCTGAGTTCCTAACTCGCTTAAGTTCTATTTTTATCCTTTGTGACATTTTTGTTGTAGCTTTTAACAGGTTGTTACTTTCTTTTCTTTTATAATACTTAAATATTAAGCCCACGGTTATACATGCAGCAATATGACTAAAATATAATAAATATCCTGCTTTGGGTAGATTGAACATTCCGACAGCTACTGCACCCATAATAAATAGGGGACCGGAGTTATTTGTAAAGGTTAGCAGTCTTTCGGCCTCTACCCTTGTTATTAGCTTCTGTTTTCTCAAGTCTGTGGTTATAACTGCACCGACAGGATAACCGCTTACAATGCCCATTGCAAGCGCAAATGACCCACAGCCTGGTACATTGAAGAGAGGGCGCATTATTGGCTCTAATATTATGCCGAAAATATTAATAAAGCCTGATTTACTAAGCAATTGAGATGCAACAAAAAAGGGAAATAATGAAGGGAACACTATATCAAGCCATAGATGAATACCTTTATATGCTGATTCTACAGCCGTTTTGGGATATGCTATTAGGGCTATTATGAACATTATACAGAATAAAGGTAGAAAACATTTTTTAATGTAAATTATGATTGACTTTTTATTATTAAGATATAATGTTGTAGCTAGAATTATAAAGCATAAAATTAGAAATATATTCAAGTTAACCTCCGTGGCTGTATATTGTCATAATTAGGTGTTGAAAGTATAGTGCAAAATATCCATATAAAATATCTCATAAATAATATATATTATATATGAGATATTTTATAACTATAGAAACAAAATGTTTTAATAAGTTGAAAGGTGATGTTTTGTGAATATATTAGGATTAACGGAGCGCGAAAAGACTGCTATTGTTTCATTGCTAGTCACTGAAATATACAATGCTCAATATTTAGAAAATTCAAAAGGCACTTCACTTGAACTTGAGAGAATCATAGAAAAACTTGAGAAGTCAAGCTAATTTCATAAGCTCTAAATAGCAGTTGCAAGAAGCAAGTATACTATTGCGAAATGTTGAATTTGATTGGTATAATAGAAAAAGCCTAAATTTTCAGATAAAAACTCTAAAAATCAAGGCTTTTTTGTTTTAATATTAGGGCTATACTTTTTGAGTCCATCCGTAAGTGTCTTCTAGATTGCCACTTTGAATGCCTGTAATGGTTTCATATACCTTTGTAGCAACCTGTCCAATTTTACCATTATTAACAGTAATAACGTTGCCATTCCAGTTAAATTCTCCAATTGGTGAAATTACAGCTGCAGTACCAGTTCCAAAAGCCTCATCTAATTTTCCGGCAGCATGAGCATCATAAAGTTCTTGAATAGTGATTCTACGCTCAGTCACTGAGATACCAGATTCCTTTAAGAGTTCTATCGTTGAAGCACGAGTAATACCAGGAAGTATTGTACCCTCAAGGGAAGGTGTAATAACTTTTCCATCTATCTTAAAGAATACATTCATAGTTCCAACTTCTTCAATATATTTCTTCTCGACACCATCTAGCCACAGTACTTGAGTGTAACCAAGATTCTTAGCTTCAACCTGTGCCTTTAAGCTAGCTGCATAATTCGCACTTGCTTTTGCGGATCCAAGGCCACCCTTAACGGCACGAACATAATTGCTCTCTACATATATTTTTATAGGATTAATGCCTTCCTTGTAATATGCTCCAACAGGTGAGAGAATTATAATAAACTTGTAAGTATTTGATGGTCTTACACCTAAATGTGCGTCTGTAGCAATGATAAATGGACGAATGTACAAGGATGTACCTGGTGCATCGGGAATCCAATCAGCATCAACTCTTACAAGTTCTTTTATTGCTTGAACACCGAAATCAACATCAATTTGTGGAATAACCAACAGAGTGTTTGAGTTGTTTACTCTTGCCATGTTCTTTTCAGGTCTGAAAAGCAATATATCGCCCTTCCTGGTTTTGTAAGCCTTGAGGCCTTCAAAAATTGCTTGGCCATAATGCAAAACCATTGCTGCAGGATCTAACTGCAGAGGGGCATAAGGCACAATTACAGGATCATGCCAGCCTTTTCCTTCTGTGTAATCCATAATAAACATATGGTCAGTGAAATGTAGCCCAAAGCCTAAATTACTTTGATCAGGTTTCTGTTTTGGATTTGTAGTTTTGGTAATAGAAATATTCATTATTAATATTACTCCCTTCACTAATTATTTATTAAACATTAAATTTGATGATTGTATTAAGAAAGTTGCAATCAATTATTAATTTGAAAAAAATACTAGGTTAATTATGCTACTTTTCACAACAAAAGTCCATAGTAAAATGACATTTCACTACGGACTTCCAATTTTT
>DATCID010000068.1:0-24581 GCA_036507975.1 Ruminiclostridium sp. | reverse complement strand
GTAGCCATAAATTTTCCCTCCAGTTTCTAGTTTTATTGTTTGCTGGTACTTACATTTTAACAAACTGGAGAGAAAATTTATATAAATGAACAAATAAATGTCAGTAAAATCAATGCGTTTAGGGCATTCGCAAATGCCTATTAATATATGCTTAGGAGGTAAAGAATGATAACTATAAAGGATGAAATGAAATCTTTGCTTTGTGATTTAGGCGTTTTTAGTAAACAACGATGTACTGACGATGAAAACAATCAATTTTACAAAATGAAAAAGCAAAAACAGCAGTTGCCAGAAGGTGTTTATCCATATGAACAGATTTATGGTTACTACAGATTAGTAAAAACAGATTTAACAGATGCTGAAATTAATAGGCTAATAATGCTTAAACAAACTCAATATTTGTATTCCATAAAGAGTAGTATGATTTTTTTTGTTGCTTTATCAGTTATTGCCATTATACTTTCCTTGATAAGATGACATTACTTAGTAAATATTCTTTATAAACTAGGTTGCATCAGTAGAATATTATGCGAAATAAATATTTGCATTTTGCGAGGTAGATAATTATTAATAAGTTTAGAATTTTAGCAGTGGCTTTTATTGCAGTTGCCATTATACTCTCCAATATAATGTGTGCAAATGTCGCTTTTGAATATTGCAATATGCTATGGGGGATTAAGTATGCTGGTTATAGTGCTCCAGCAAATGTAACATTTTTACTTACTATTCCATACGGTATAGGAATTTTAATTTGTATTATTTTCTCTTGTGTTTTTTGGAGAAAGTCAAATTATTAGCCATACCTGCTAGAAATAAAGAATTTAATGTCTATTATGGTTCGATAACAATAAAATGAAATGAAGGGGTGTTATTTTTGAAAAAAAAATTAAAAATTGCCTTAATCAGTATTAGTGGAATACTGCTGGTGTTTATCATTGTATTATATACTTTCCTTATGAGTATAAGAGTAGAGTTTACAAAATATTTGGATGAAAGGTACCCTAATCTATTATTTAATGTAGGGTTTACAAAAATTAATATTATTTATGGTAACTTTTATGTAAATGTGACCTGTTTAGATGACGGTACGTTTTTTCCCATTTCAAAAAGTTTCAATACAAAAATTATCAAAGAGGATTATCCTCAATACAAAAGTCAAATACAATACAACTCAAAAATTAAGGACATATTCGATGTTAGTGATATCGGAAGTTATATAAAAAGTGTGACAGGTGGAGGCAAAATACCTTATGAAAGAGGTGGTGTATATACTCAAATAAACATACATCTAATAGATGAAGCAGAACATACGGCTACTGTTAAAAAGATTCTGTATATTTTAAAAGAAAAAAATATTTCTGCCGAAAAAATAATATTCACATATGAAAAAGACAAACATGTTTATGAGGTATTGTTATCATCAGATGATTATAACTTGACTGAAAGTGAAATTAAGGCAAAGGTTAAAAAAATAAAATAGTTTGTAAAACCCTTATGATATGAAACAGTTAATAACTAAGGAAGAAAGGTAATGACTAGTATGGGGAAATCATTGTTAATAATTTTTGTAATAGCAGTTATTCTTTCAGCATGTAACAGTAAACCTGTTCAACAGAGAGAGCAATTAAATAACATAAGTAGCACCAATAAGAGTTTATCAATTTTAGAAAAAGACAAAGTAATCCGAAATGAAAAATTACTGAAAAATCTAAATGAAGACTTGGATGGAGATACACATCCTGAGGATATTAGTCTTATACTTCTAGAAAATTCACATGATCCACAGTGGTATGATATATCCATTAGAATAGATGGAACTGAGTATAATATACTTAAATATTGCACTAATCAAGTTTTTCCTAATCAAAAAATTAATCTTCAAACCTTACAATCAGCCGATCAATCAAAATTTATAGTGCTATCAACACCAATCCCAGTAAATGGAAACCGGACGGATGGAGAATACCGTGCAAATGTATTCCTGTATAAAGAAAAGAAAATCACTCCTGTATGGGATGGAACTTATTCACATTCACAATCAGATTTTCAATATATTATAGATATTGATAAATTCACCTTGGAACTACCAGATGAGGGTATAAGCTATATAAAAAAGTTCGAATCCGATAGTAAATATAGATTTATTATGACAGAAAGAAAAAAGAGAGAGAAGACAGGAAAATCAATCCCAAGCATTTTTCTGGACGTATTGGAAATTGAGAATCTTGGAATAAAAGACTATGACAATGATGGGCTTAAAGAGATTATTACTCAAAATGCCATTTTCTTAGAGGATAACAATATTTATATAGGCTCTCTATATACTATTTATAGGCTTGAAAATTTAATAGGTAGACCAGATAAAATATTTATGTTGGACCGGTATGGGATTTCGTCCCGCATTATAAAAGAAATTATTGATAACGGATATATTCAAAAGGGAAATTGGGGGCCGACTTTAAGTTATTGGATAGAAACTAAGTATAACAATTATACTGAAAAAGACATTGAAAAAGCCCTTGATGAACTAGAAGAACAAAAAATTATAGTTTTGGAAAATGATGCTTACAAACTTTTATTGAAATAGATGATGCCTGTCGAGTGTAATAAAAATCCGATATTTTCATAGCCTGGATATTGCAATCTAATGTATGCTTTTTATATTGGTGAAGAGATCTAAACATAATTACTACTTCGCAATGTTTATATTATACCTACTAAAAACTACAGGCAGAGAGTGCCCTCTTTGCTTGGTGATGTCCAAAAGTTAGGAATATCATATGAAATCAGTTCTGATATATCTCCATCCCGCTTTATTTGAAAAGCGGGATGGTTTTGTTCTACACTCCCTTCGTAATTGCATCAATTGCTCTTGTACGCTTTAATGCAAATATAACAATTGCAGAAACTGTTGCGCCTCCAAATGAGCTTATGCTAAATGGAATTACAAATGCAAAGATTGCAGCTTGCTTTGCCAAAAGCAATGTGGCAATGGGATATGCAAGAATTGCACCAAAAATTCCAGTACCGATAACCTCACCCAGGAACGCACTAGCTATATTGCCAAACTTTTTATATAATAATCCGCATAGCAAAGCCCCACACATGCTTCCAGGAAACGCGAGTAATGTACCTGTCCCAGACATAACCCGAATACAGGACGTTACAAATGCTACCCCTACCGCATACCATGGGCCGAGCAATACACCTGCCAATACATTTACCATGTGCTGTATTGGCGCACATTTCGCAACACCCACAGGGAAAGAAAAGGTTGAGCCTACAACTGCAACTGCCACAAGTAGACCCGATAATGCTAATTTTTTTACATCCGTTTTCATGTTCAAAACTCCAATCATTAAATAAATTCCTAATTTGACTTCATTACATTAATAGCTTATAGCTATGCACTACAGCTATATTAGCTATTAATGTTGTTTAAATATCTCTATTAGTTCTTTTGCAGCCTGTTTAATATCCTTTTGAGCAATTACAGCAGAAACCACCGCAATTCCATCAATACCTATCTCTGACAGTTTGCCTGCATTTCCCTTGTTAATACCGCCAATTCCCACAATAGGCAAAGACACAGCTTTTCTTATTTTGATTAGCTCCCTTATGGAAATTACGTTCACATCAGTCTTAGTATTGGTTGAATACAGTGCCCCAACTCCAATGTAATCAGCTCCATCGCGTTGTGCTTTAATTGCTTTATCTAATGAACTTGCCGACACACCAATTATCTTATCTATGCCCAGCATTTTTCTTACAACTTCTGCAGGCAAATCACTTTGACCCACATGAACACCAGCTGCATCAATGGCAATTGCAATATCCACCCTATCGTTGATGATAAGTGGAACATTGTATTTATCAGTTATTGCTTTGACACCCAGTGCAGATTTATAAAAATCTAGCGATGATGCACATTTTTCACGAAGCTGAACCAAAGTGCAACCGCCTAAAATCGCCTGTTCTACTGCCTCTTCCAGTGTTTTTGTGCTCATCAAGTCGCGGTCAGTTACAAGGTAAAGAGTGTAATCTATTTTAGGCTTCATGTATTATTGCCCTTTCTAAAAGAACTTTCTCTTTTAACTGACTAATTGCATCTAGAATTGCAATATGGAAGCTTCCTATTCCTTCGTCCCCCGCTTTTTCAAAAGCAATTTCTCCTGCAATACCCATTGAAGCAACACCACCAATAGCAGCAGCAAAGTAGTCGTTTGTTGCTCCACAGAAAGAACCTACCAAAGCAGTAGTCATGCATCCTGTACCGGTGACATTTGAAAGCATTTTATGCCCATTTGAGATTTTTACTACACGCTCTCCATCTGAAATAATATCAATTTCGCCTGTAATAGCAACTACACAACCGAGCTTTTGGGATACAGCCGTGGCAATTGCAACACCATTATTACTTTTTATATCATTTTCAGCTGCATCTACTCCTTTAGCAGTAGCGCCAAGTCCTGCAATAAAGGATATCTCAGACATATTCCCACGAAGTATGCTTATTTTTACATTTAATAAAATAGTTTCAGTTGTTTTATTCCTAAAAGTTGATGCGCCTGCTCCCACAGGATCAAATACTATAGGGATTCCTAATTCATTTGCTTTCTTGGCTGAACAAAGCATAGCTTCAACTGTTCTTTGATTCAGCGTCCCAATATTGATAACCAGCGCTGATGAAATTGCAGTTATATCCGCAGCCTCATCTATATCATCTGCCATAATAGGCGAAGCACCAATAGCAAGAACAGCATTTGCACAGTCATTTACCGTTACATAGTTTGTAATGTTGTGTATAAGCGGTTTTTTATCTCTAACTTCACTCAGTATCTCAGCAACTTCTAAAGTAATTTTATTCATTTCATTAATCCTCTCAATCTTCTAGAACTTAAATAGTTTCTGGCAAGTTAAATACTTCTACATTGAATTTTCAGAAAAACTCTACCTTCTCACCAGCTAAAATCTTATTCGTTGTTCTCATCGCACACATCTTGCCACACATTGAACAGGTATGTTTATCGGTCGGCGGAGTGCTTTCAAAATAAGTTCTCGCCTTTTCTCCGTCAATAGCATAGGAAAACATCTCTTCCCATTCAATACGGCGACGGGCATCGCTCATTTTATTATCAATCTCACGGGCATTCGGAATACCTTTTGCAATGTCAGCTGCATGAGCTGCAATTTTTGTAGCAATTATTCCCTCTTTTACATCAGCTAAATTAGGTAGTCGCAAATGCTCAGCCGGGGTTACATAGCACAGAAAATCCGCTCCGTTTGCAGCAGCTATCGCACCACCAATAGCTGCAGTGATATGGTCATAGCCAGGTGCAATATCAGTTACAAGCGGTCCTAGTACGTAGAAGGGTGCTCCATGGCACAGTCTTTTTTGAATTATCATATTTGCAGCAATTTCATTGAGTGCCATATGCCCAGGCCCTTCTACCATAACCTGAACATCTCGCGCCCATGCACGTTTAGTCAGATCTCCAAGCTCGATCAATTCACTTAGTTGTCCAGCATCAGAGCTATCACTTATACTTCCAGGCCTTAAAGCATCACCAAGGCTTATAGTCACATCATATTCACGAAGGATTTCTAAAACCTCATCGTAGTGCTCATAAAACGGATTTTCATTTCCAGTCATTTCCATCCATGCAAAAAGTAGAGAACCACCACGAGAAACAATATTAGTCAATCTTTTTGCACGTTTAAAGCATTCAACTGCACGCTTATTTATTCCAGCGTGAATGGTCACAAAATCAACGCCCTCTTTTGCATGAGCTTCAACTACCTTTAGGAAATCTGTTGCTTTGATTTCTATCAAATCTTTTTCTAGATAGCCAATTGCATCATACATCGGAACAGTGCCTATCATTGCGGGCGAACGGTTGATAAGCTGAGTACGGAAGGTACTTGTCTTACCGTAATTGCTTAAATCCATGATGGCCTCTACACCAAATTTTAACGCCATATCAACCTTTTCCATCTCTTTTGTATAATCAATGCAGTCACCAGAAATACCAAGATTAACATTAACTTTTGTTTTCAGACCTTCACCTATGCCCTCTGGACTAAGCGATTTATGGTTTATATTAGCCGGAATAGCTACTTTCCCACTAGCAACCAGCTCCCTTAGTTTTTCTTCTGCCATACCCTCTTTTTTTGCGACTACTGACATTTCTTTAGTAGTAATTCCCTTTCTAGCTGCTTCCATTTGTGTTTTATAAGTCATTTTTCTACTCCTCCATCAGCCGCAGTGCGGCTATAAAATTTAATAAAATACTATCCTTTAGACAAGCTCATTTTTGTTAAGATACATCTCATAAAAATGATTTATTGGTCCATGCCCTTTTCCTATGTTCAGTGAATGTTCAATTGCCATTGTTACATACTCCTTTGCTTTTCGCACAGCTTCAAATAACTCCATTCCAAGTGCCAAATTTGATGCTATTGCAGAAGAATAAGTGCAGCCTGTTCCATGGGTATTCTTTGTGTTAATTCGTTTGGTTGTAAAAGAGTGAAAACGCTTACCATCAAATAAAATATCTTCCGCATCACCATTTAGGTGTCCACCCTTTACAATTACACTCTTAGCACCCATAGAATAAATAATCTCTGCTGCTTTTTCCATATCATCTGCCGTAGTAATATTCAGACCTGTTATCGCTTCTGCTTCTGGGATATTTGGGGTAAGAATATCAGCAAATGGTATGAGCTCTGATATGAAAAAATCAAGTGCATTTTCCTGCATTAGGGCATGTCCACCTTTTGCAATCATAACAGGGTCTATAACAATGTTTTGGGGCTTGTACTCCTTCAGCCCATTAATAACTGCTTGCATGCATTTGCGTCCAGAAAGCATTCCAATTTTAACCCCATCAACTTCAATATCCTCAAATACAGCATCCATTTGCTTTCTTATCATTTCAGGACTTATGTCTTCTATATCTATGACTCTGCTTGTGTTTTCAGCCACAACTGATACGATAACACTCATTCCAAACACACCATGTGCGCAAAACGTCTTCAAATCAGCTTGTATTCCTGCTCCCCCGCTACAGTCAGAGCCTGCAATAGTTAAAACTTTTTTCAATAATTTTCACTCCTTTCAATAGCAATTTTAGTCCAAATTTTCTAGATACATATAATCAAAAAAGTGCCTACCCTAAGCAGGTAAGCACTAAAATTTATATTATTATACATAATAATTTTTGCTTCCCTACAACGGTGTTAACCGACAGGTTCCAAGGGTCAGGTTTTAACCTTCTCAACCGTTAGAATCCAACAAACAATAATTTTTCCCTTCAAATTGGGTTTTATTATTTATTTATTTATTTCTAAATGGTTCCCCCACAAAATACATATTAAATTGTTAAATGTTTTAACATCAAAAAACGTCCACCCAATGTAGGTGAACGCAATAATCAAAATTAAAATAATTGATCTGCTTCCCTACGCCGATATTAACCGGCAGGTTCTATGGGTCAGGTTTTAACCTTCTCAACCAAAAATGGTTCCCCCGCAACTTTTTCTTAAATCTTATCATATTGTTGTAATTTAGTACAGCAATTTTATTTCTGTAAAAAATAAAAGCCCTTGAAGTTCAAAAATCGGTTCTTTCTCACATTTGGATATATCACTTCTCCCAATTCTCTGGAATATTCTTTTATATCCAGAAAATCAGAAGAGTCGCACATAACACATATCCTAACTTGAGAAAGAACCCAAAAATCTCTTCGTATTTGATGATAAAAGTTGGAGACTCTTTTTTGAATCTCCACCTTTTGATGTACATTTTTACTTTTATCTCAGCAGGGTTACTAATCTCCCGCTTTTAGCTGGTGTTAAGCACCGCCAAGCTTCGAAATAAGTACGATAAAGAAAACTTTGCAAGTCTTCTTTATCTGATGTCTGTCGTATTAAATTGCATTGTGAACGAAGGATGCTATACTGTTTATTGGTATATCTGTTACTGATCCAACGTTATAAACTGGGGTTGGAGTTCCGCCATATTGATTCATTCCATTGCCGTTGCCATTGCCATTACCGCAGCCGCCCATCATACCATTGTCATTCATCATGCCATTTCCGCAAGCATTTCCAAGTGCACAACCTGGTGCTGGACCAATACTCGTGATGAGTCTGCAAAAGCACTCATTAACGCCTAGAATTACGCCTGTAAAGCCACAGCCTGACTGACCTCCGCTTTTAGTAAATATAGTTACTGTCTGGCCAATATACTTTGTCAATAAGTGACAAATATTATCGTTACAACCACAGTTATTACAACTTTCTCCCATAATTAAAATCTCCTTTCACTCGATGTACTTCGTCTTAATAACAATTTATGTCAACTATGATAAAAGTGTTACTATCTACAAACTTTTTTTATAACGAAGTACGTGAAAAGAATTTATTCAACTACTTCTCTGACGGAATAACTTCATGCCAATGTGCTCGACAAAGACTTATATATCTATCATTGCCACCCACCTCAACTTGTTCACCCTCTTTAATAATGGTATTTCCTTGGTATCTTGCATTCATAATAGCTTTTTTGCCACACCAGCAAATAGTTTTAATCTCTTCAATAGTATCTGCCCAAGCAAGCAGGTACTGGCTTCCTTCAAACAGTTCTCCTTTAAAATCAGCCCTTAATCCATAACAAATAACAGGTATTTTTTGCCCATCCACAAGTCTAGTTAAATTATACACCTGTGATTTTGTTAGGAACTGAGCCTCATCAACAATGACACAATTTACAATCGAATTCATTTCTATATATTCGCAAACTATTTTATAAATATCACTATCCCTATTTATAATGAGGCACTCCTCTTTTAGTCCTGCTCTTGATTTAATGGTACATTTTCCATCACGACTATCGGTTGAAGGCTTCATTAAAAGAACCTTTTGATCTCTTTCCTCATAATTATATTTAACCATGAGTGCATTTGCTGTTTTTGAGCTGTTCATCGCGCCATATCTAAAATACAACTTAGCCATAGCCACCCCCGTAATTATAAATAAATTCATCCCAAATATGATTTTAAGATTTTTAATATCTATAATTATACTATATTTTGATAGGAGTTAAAATCGCTACCTTAGAAATTTTCTGAAATCTCCAGCAAGTTCAAGTCCAGTATTTCTCCCTAGCCCATCAAAAATCTTTTTACCAGTTTTTTCTGTGAGAGCCACTTTTACAATAGAGGTTATAGTTTCAGTTATTTCAATGTCCATCTTTCCTTTCTTTGGTGCTTTGAGAGTGCCACCTTTACTGATTGTAACCTCTAAATTTAGAATGAATTTCGAGTCCTCAATTGATACACAAAGTCGGTCATTATCAAAAGTGAGCTTCTTGATCTTTGCTCCTGTATAAGTAGCAAATCTAAACACTTTATCATCTATTCTCAAAAAAGATATTAACCCATCAAAATGCCTGTGGAACCATGGGATAGAGGCAATTGAAAACATAACTGATGCATTATATTCATCAAAATGATTCGATTGAAGCCAAATCCATGATTGTGGGAAGGAGCTTCCCCAATCCTTTTCTATATATCCATAACCTCCTGTAAAATCTAATTTATTGCCATTAAAAGTAATATATCCATCAAGCTCGCAATGCATATTAACAATACCATGATGGCATTCCATAAATGGAATGAAAGAATATGGTCCCATGATTCCTGGATTTAATATGCTTTTAGGGAAAGGCACTATGTTTGTAAAATTTACATTTCCATATACACTTATATCTTCTGAGCTAAAATCTAACGTCAATCCCAGTTTATTAAAATGATTATTATTTATTGATATCTCCAGTTCTCTTTCTGAATAGTGAAAATCATCTATTTTATAATTCAAATATTTTGTTAAACCAGTGTTGGCATTTATAAATTGAATAAATGCGTGCTTCCCTTCCTTCGTTATAGAAACACCTGGAATTATTGCAAAAATGTTCTGGGAACTTTTATCGATTATTTTGTAATACCAACCTTCAAAGTAGTTTCTGCTCTTATACTTTCCTTGATAAATCTCAGGGTTAAAGATCCTTCTTATAGAGTACATTTTAGTATCTCCATTTCATATATATAACGGATTTTTCCCTTTTATTTGAAATGTTACTCTAATTTCCTCAACAAAAAAATGAGGTGAGAATAAAAATTTAAAGGGATAGTAGAAAGAATTATATTCTTACCACTATCCCCTGCTTTTTATATGATATTTTATTAAAATTCTTAGCTTCTACATTTACTGCACAAGCCATAGAATTTCACCCTATGGTCAGTTACAAAAAAACCATTTTTCTTTAAAATCTGTTCCTCAAGTGAATCCAGCAAATCTTCCTCAACCTCAGAGACACTCCCGCATGAGTTACAAATTAGATGGTGATGCCGATGATCCTCATTCGGTTTAACTAGCTCGTATCTACTAAACCCATCATCAAAATCAAGCTTGTGCACCAAAAATAATTTATCAAGCAGAATCATAGTTCTATATACCGTTGCAAGGCCAATTTCCGGATTCTTAATTTTGACTAAATTAAATAGTTCCTCTATACCCACATGCTGTCCTGAGCACTGAATCAATGAATCCAAAATTGCAGCTCTTTGACCTGTATACTTGTACCCAAATTCCTTTAATTTCTCTTTTAAAAAGCAATTATCAGCAGTATCCAAAGAAAAAATCTCCCCTCAACATTTTTTGCAAGTATTCCACAAAGAGCAGCCCTTACAGTCTTCACATCCTCGCTTTTCTATATATATTTTACCACATCTTGGACAATTTGTATTTTCTTTTTTCTCTGAATTATATTCAAATAAATATTTGCATTCTGGACATTTTTTTAGCATAACCCACCTACTTTCAATTTAACCTACTAAACAATAAACCTTGCCAAAATTCCACCAATCAGAAAGGCTATTACGAAGCTTCCCAGCCATATTGCTGTGGCCTCCAGCTTTGATCTTTCTTTAAATATCATGATAACAGACGCCACACAAGGAACAAATAGCGTTATGGTTATCAGTGCAACTAACATTTGCCCATTTGATAAAATCATACGACTTAAGCCTGCTGCCCCAAAATCTCTTCTGATTATGCCCATTATAAACACTATAGACGCCTCTTCTGGGAGCTTCAACCACAGCTGGGTTATCGGTGCAATTGCATGTTCAATCATAGTCAACGCCCCTGTATACTGTAGAACTGTAATCAGTACTGCACCTATTGCAAATATTGGAGTTGCCTCTAAAAGGAATCCTTTTGTTTTTGTAAGAGTTTTCTTCATAACATTTCTAAGCTGAGGCATTCTGATTGGTGGTAAGTCTATAAAGAGCTGAGTTGACTCCCCTGGAAGAAATTTATTTAAGAGAGTGCCAGAAACTCCAAATATAATAATAAGAATTAAAGTATAAGCAATTATATATTTCAAGCCTAACGGCGTGAGCAATCCTATTATTACTCCAAACTGTGCCGAGCAAGGAATTGTAAGTCCTAATAAAAATGTTGCTATAACCCTTTCCCTTCTGGAGCCCAAAAGGCGTGTTGTCATGGTAGCCATTGTTACACATCCGAAGCCAAGTATTAATGGAATAATTGCTCTGCCATTAAGCCCCACTCTGGATAATGACTTATCTGATAAAACAGCAATTCTTGGCAAAAAGCCAGAATCCTCCAAAAGAGACATTAAAAGATAGAAGCCAACGGTCAACGGTAGCAACAGCCCTAAAATATATATTGGAATCATTGTAAAAACTCCAAAATCACCAATGATAAGACTTCTAAAAAAAGACTCCTTCGGAATAAATCCAAGTATCGCCTCAATAAAAGGCTTATAGATGCCCTCCATTACAGTAACCTCTGTGAAGCCTACAACGGTTTGTGCTATAAATACGCCTATAAACCAAAACATACCCGCTAAGACAGCTAACAATATAGGAATTCCCGTGATGGGCTTAAGTAATAGCCGCCCCAGTTTTGTGCTTGTGCTTGTGCCATTATACGAATCAGATATAACGCCATCTATAATTGTGTCAACCCTTAACCTTCTGCTTTTGTAGATTTCTTCACGCATACCTCCCAAAGGCATACCTTTTCTCTCAGATAAAACTTCATCCTCCTCCAGAAGCAGGAGTGCTTCAGCTTCAGAGACCTCACTTCCCACATATCTATCTAAAAGTTCTTGCACTCCATCTGTCTTTATGCCAAGCCTTGCATCCTTTATCTTTTCTTTGATTTCTTCCATGCCTATGCCTTTTAGTGCTGAGGTAGCCACTGCATCGACACCTAGCTGCTCGGACAGCTTTTTTATATTAACTTTTATTCCATTTTTAGTTACTTCATCTATGAGATTTACCGCAACAATAACCTTCTTACCCATGTCAATGAGCTGCTGCGTTAGAAAAATATCTCGATGCATGTGGACACCATCTATAACATTCAGAACCAGATCTGCATTGATAATAACATCCCTGGCAACTTTTTCCTCATCATTAAATGAGGATACACCATATATCCCTGGTGTATCCTCAACTATATATTCATCAAACCGTCCTGTACTTATATCTACAGTAGTTCCCGGAAAATTTGAGACATCTACATATTTACCTGTGAGTGCATTAAAGAAAACTGACTTTCCTACATTTGGGTTTCCTACAAGAACCAAGTGCTTTGCATTTTGCTGCATATTTTTAAAATCTTCTTTCATAAATACCCCCATATGTAGCAGATTTGTCAATTAGCTAACCCTTGAAATAGTAATATGTTCAGCTAGCTTTCTGCTAATAGCTACCTCTTGCATTCTGTTTTGCAAAACAATTGGTCCCGATGGCAATTTTTCTGAACACTTCAGCTTAGCGCCCTCATATATGCATAGACGTATGGCTTGCGCACGTATATCTTTATCTTCTATAGCAATAATTTCAATTAATTCTCCTCTATTAACCTTGTCTAATGTCATATGCTCCACCACCTTATTGATAATTATTCTCAATATTATCGTAGCGTAAATGATAACCATTGTCAATACAGTAATGTTAATTTTTTATCAATTTTAAGTTTTAATTTTTTTAGATATACTTAGAGATGTTTGGAAGAATTTCGGACAGCTCAAACAGAATTTTTTTATTTAAATTACTTAAGAGATTCTTTGACTTTTTCTTCATAGCCCTGGCATGATTTTCCAGATGATTGATAAACTACTGCAGAGGGAATTTGCTTTGTCTTAAAGCCGAATGCCTTACATCCATAAGGCATTCTATTGTCCCAGGTAATATAATAGTGCTTGCATTTATTGCAATTTATTCTTTCTCTTATCATTTTCAACCTCCGAGTATCCAAACGATTTGTAATAGTAATATGCAATTTGCTCTGGTATTCCTCATGAAAGCTACTTTTTCTTCAATACTTGTTTTGTTGATATAATATTCGCGCCTGTTCCAAGAATATCATGTATTATTATCTGATGATATTCAATAGGAGCCTGAAGTTCTAGCTTTCTTAATTCAGAAATGGCTTCTTCTATTTTCTCTTTTGCTATTGGCCTGTCACTTCTCACGCTCACAAGAGGAAGATTTCCATTGATAACTTTAATTGTAGATGTAAGGCTTCTTTGAGGGCTTTGAATTTCTTTTTTTGCATAGGCTACACCATTTTTACACATGGCATGCTCTACCAGAGTTACTTTGTTTTCTTCATTAACAAACACCTTCATCCTGCACCCATTTGGACATACTATACATACTATCTCTCTACAATTCTTCATCAATATACACCTCCAAATTTAAAATATACTCTAGTTCATGAGATTTTATGTCTATCCTTATCATTTCAGCAGGATTTAGTGCTTTGAAGGTTTTCTTATTTATAGTTCTATCCCCATCTCTAAATACGATTGTCTTATTTTTACAGGGTTCCATTACTCTCATTGAGAAAGTTATATCTTTATTAGAAGAAATGCTTTGTGGCAAAACATACCTGATTCCAGTACCTGCATTAACAGATATATTTGAAGCTACAGTATTGCTCTCCTTTATAAATGCTACAGCGGATTTTGCAGCCAGCTCACCTTCTGCTGAAACATAATCTACTAAATCATGAACCTGCAAAACATTTCCACATGCAAATATGCCCGGTACGCTGGTCTGAAGGTTTTCATCTACCCTAGCGCCATTCGTCGTCTCATCAATATATACTCCTGCATTAAGTGATAGCTCGTTTTCAGGTATCAAGCCTACTGATAGTATTAATGTGTCGCATAAAAATTTCTTTGAAGTACCACGAATTGTATTACCTTTCTCATCAACCTTTGCGATTATAACACTCTTCACTCTCTCATGTCCTTCTATTTTTGTTACAGTATGACTTAATAATAATGGTATATCAAAATCATCTAGACACTGTGTTATATTTCTCTGGAGTCCGCTTGAGTAGGGTAGTTTTTCGACTACTGCCAATACATTTGCGCCCTCTAAAGTCAAGCGTCTAGCCATGATTAATCCAATATCGCCTGAACCTAAGATTACTATGTTTTTGCCTACCATAACATTTTTAAGATTTACTAGGTTTTGAACAACTCCTGCGGTGAAGACACCAGCAGGACGCGACCCTGGAATACATATTGCTCCCCTTGTTCTTTCACGACATCCCATTGCAAGTATTATAGCAGCGGCTTTGTAGGTCTTAATTCCACTAGGACTAATAGCAGTAACTACCTTTTCTTGGCTTATGTCTTGAACCATTACGTTTGTAATAATCTCTATGTTTAGCGCCTTTGCCTCATCAATATATCGTTTAGCGTATTCCGGTCCAGTTAAAGACTCGTTGAATTTTATAACACCAAATCCGTCATGAATACATTGATTTAGTATGCCTCCAGCATTTGGCTCTCTTTCTAAAACCAAGACGCTATCTACGCCTCTCTTTTTTGCTTCTATTGCAGCAGCCAAACCAGCTGGCCCTGCGCCCACAATAATTACATCTTTATTTATTAACATATATTTCACCCTATAAGTTATTTATTAGATTCACAATCACTTTACTTTTCCAATGAAAAGCTTGGATTTTTTTCCGCGCAATGTTATTTGTTCCGGTGCCAAACCCTTTTCATTTTCCAGGATATCTACTATTCTTGTTAGACAATATCCGCCTTGGCATCTCCCCATCATTGGTTTGGCGCGATACTTTATGCCTGCCAGCGTAGTTACTCCCAGTGGATTATTGATTGCATCCAAGATCTCCTTTTTGGTGATTCCCTCACATCTGCAAACTATCTCTCCATATTCAGGACATTCTTTTATAAGCTCTTCCTTTTGCTCTATTGCCAGCTCTCTAAACTGAACTATCCCTTTTCTTGTAGATATAAACTCGATCTTTGGAATAAGATTTTCTTTATTTGCAAGGATTTCTCTTACCATTATGCTTATAGGAACTGATGATGTCAGCCCCGGCGATTCTATCCCTATGAGATTTATAAGCCCTGGAACCACCTGTGAGTCTTCAACAATAAAATCTCCAAAGCCACCTGTCTTTGGCCCAACAATTTTTGATCTGATACCTGTATAGCTCCTAATGATATGCTTCATGCTTAGTGGTGGAAGCAGCTCCTTTGCCTCCTTGAATAACTGATCCATTACACTTTTAGTTGCACCATAGTCATTCTTTGTTTTAATATACTCTGCGCTGGGGCCAATAAGTACATTTCCCTCAATGGTTGGTGTGAGATGTACTCCAAGTCCGCCAATACCAGGTCTAGGAACTGGATAAACTGGCATATTCAGATATTGGCTAGTTCTCTTGTCAAGAATAAAGTATTCTCCTCGACAAGGATATACTGTATAACCCTTTTGGCCAGCCATAGCTGCAATTTTATCAGAATACAAACCCGCACTGTTAACTATATATTTACTGTAGAAATATGTATCGCCAGCTTTTACTCTAAAAAGCTTATCCTTCTTTGATATGCCTTTTACCTCAGTTTCAAAATAAAATTTGGCGCCATTCGCAGCAGCATTCTCTGCAAGAGCAACAGTGTATATAAATGGATTTGTTATTGCAGTATTTGGTGAAAACATTGCGCCTATGCCGCCTACATGCGGTTCCAATTTCTTCACAACCTCAGCATCAATAAATTCTAACCCCACTACGCCGTTCTTAATACCATTTTGAATCAATTTATCAATTCCAACTAAATCACTCTGATCAAAAGCCACAATAAGCTTGCCAGTTTTCTTATACTGTACATCTAATTCCTTGCACAGTTTTTCAAAGCCTGCATTTCCTTCGACGCAAAGCTTTGCCATAAGACTGCCTGGCTTGTTATTAAATCCTGCATGCACCACAGCACTGTTTCTGCCGCTAGTCGCCGAGGCCACATCGCTTTCTTTCTCGAACACAGCTATTTTGAGGTTATATCTAGAAAGCTCCCTTGCAACTGCACATCCTACTGCCCCTGCACCAACTATTATTATGTCAAATAAATCATCAATATTAACTGCCATAACTTCCCCCGTAGAAACCAGAAATGCTTATTTGATTATAACACAATAGGACGGGCAAGAAAATAATTGGTTTTTGCAAAAAGAAATGATGAATCCTATATAATACAGGAATCATCTTTTCTCATCTACTTCTCTTGATAGACTTTATTGATTTATTTTCTTTATAGCTTCCGTGGTAATCTTTACTTTTCTATCCATAGTCATTAATCCATTGATTTCCTGCATAACATCTGTCAGCTGAGTATAGCAAAATCCGCTTATATAAGGTGTTTTTTTAATTGCCGAGGTTATGCTTTCATACCTTTTTATGAAGCTTTCTTCATCCTTTACACAGCCATTATAGCCCCAGTTTTCATCAGAGTCATTAGCAAATGCAATCCCACCATATTCTGTTATAAGGAAGGGCTGCCCTTCATACTTATATCCGTAAGCATATGGAATTCTATGTCCACTTCCCTTTTCCAGGAATTTTGACATATCAGAATAACGCTCAGAAAATTCCTCTCCCCATGCTATATAATCATGAATACCACAAATGTCTGATTTAACTTGCTCCCAGCCATCATTTGTGCTTACAAGCCTCATCTTATCCATACTCTTTGCGATATAGTAGAGAGACTGTCCAAAATTTTGCTGCATTTTATCTGATATGATATTTCTTACTCCCCAAGACTCATTGAGTGGAACCCAGGCCATGATAGAAGGGTGATTATAGTCTCTATTTATAAAAGCTATCCACTCCTTTGTGAGATTCTCGGTTTGCTCACTATTAAAATCATATGGACTTGGCATCTCGCCCCAAACCAATAGGCCTAGTTTATCTGCCCAATAATAATATCTAGGGTCTTCAATTTTCTGATGCTTCCTAGCTCCATTAAAACCAAATTTCTTAGTCATTTCTACATCATATTTCAATGCCTCATCACTTGGCGGTGTCAAAAGGCTTTCAGCCCAATAGCCTTGATCTAAAATAAGCTTTAAATAATATGGCTTGTTATTTAGGAAAATATTGCTTCCCTCTATAGATATTTTTCTCATTCCAAAATAGCTTGATATCTCATCAGTGGTTTCTCCATCTTCTGAAACAACAAGCTTCAAATCGTATAGATTCGGTGTTTCAGGTGTCCAATAATTAAGCTCATCAATATAATCATCTTCCTTTAAATCAATTGTGACTCTAGAAATTCTATCACATATTTTAAGTTTAATTTGTGATTTTACTTGGTTCTTAAATGAAACAAGTATATCTAATTCGGCATTTTGAGGAGCTTTATTTAAGAATATCTCTAAAAGTGCATTCTTCGCATCAATGTCTGGAGTTATTCTAATTTTGTCTATATTCAAAAAGCCTGCTGTTTCTAGCCAAACTGTCTGCCATATTCCTGAGGTGGAAGTATACCAGCATCTATCAGGTTTCTGCTTCCAGTATTGTTTACCTCTGGGTTGTACGCATTCATAGCTGTCATTAGCCCTTACCACTATGTTATTACTTCCACTCACAAGATATCTGGTTATATCCATCTTAAATGGTACATATCCGCCCTTGTGTGAACCCATAAATTCTCCATTTATCCAAACCTTTGCTTCATAATCAACTGCACCAAAATTCAAAAATATCTTCTTCCCATTGAAGCTTTCTGGAACAGTAAACTCCCTTTTGTACCACATTATCTCGTGCATATCTTTGTCAGAAATTCCACTCATTTCACTTTGATAACAGAAAGGAACTATAATCTTCCTAGAAAATTCCTTACCTTTATACCAATCATTCTCTTCCCCGATATTCTTGTCGTCAAAGTCAAACTGCCATTCTCCATTAATATTAAGCCACTCTTTTCTTTCAAAATCCGGTCTTGGGTATTCTGGCCTCGGGATGTTTATATTATTCAAACAATATCACTCCTTGTATGTTTTTAATATTATATTTATAATATAATGTATATATTATATCAATTAAATAGATTAAACAGATAAAATGATGAGGTATAAGGACATAGTATATTTTATTTCTGTATTTATTTAATTTAATCGACATATTATTTGATGTTTGTGGAGGGTAAAATGAGTACACAAGAAAATGTAATCAGAAATATGATGCACGGTAACATTTATAGCTTTCCTGTAGAAGATATCGACAACTCACCTATACATGTTGAATTGATGGGTACTGACTACTGCCACGAGAGTTTTTATATAAAAAGGGTAAAATCAGACGTTTCAGTACTAGCCTTCGTTATTTCAGGTCATGGAGTAATTAGCATTGAAAATAAAAAATATCATCCATCAAAAGGTAACATTTTTATTCTTCCCAAAGACAGTTTTCACGAATATCATGTAGAGGTTCGTGAACCTTGGTCATTTATGTGGTTTAATATAAAAGGGCAGCTTCTGCCAATGCTTCTGGAAGTTTATAACTTAAAAAACAGATATGTCTGTGAGGACTGCAATGTTCAGCATCTATTTACAAAAGCTTTGGAAATAGCCTCTAGTGAGAGTATAGATATCCATCTACAGCAAAAAAAAATAACCTTAATAATTTTTGAGATACTAACTGAGATTGCAGAAACAGAGAGGACAAAGAAACAAGATTATTCTGATAATGTTTTAATCATAAAAAACTACCTTGATAACCAAATAGAAAAAAAGTTGAGTTTGGGGAAATTAAGTATCCATGTATCAATGTCGCAAAGAAACATAAACAGAGTATTTAAAAAAGAAGTTGGCTTAACTGTATACGACTATTTTTTGAACAAAAAAATTCAATTGATAAAAACTATGCTCTCAAATACGAATTTATCAGTAAAAGAAATAGCTCATAGGCTAAATTATTCTGATGTGTATTACTTTTCAAATTTGTTTAAAAAGAAAACAGGCTATTCGCCTGTTAAATATAGGAATAAATACAAACAATAGGGTTGCAAGTTAATATGAAGCCTATAATTTACTAATCATCCTTACTGTTTTGTTTTTTGGATATTATACTAACAATTAATGTAATAAGTAGAGCTACTATTGAAAACACAAACAAAATTAATGCGCCATTGTCATTACTGTCTACAACTTGTGTTTTTATAAAATTCTGTTTGCTTAAAAGTATTGTTACTACCGCAGTAAGTACTGCTATTGCAGCAATAAATATTACTCTTTTTCTTATAGGTTTATTAGTATTTTGGGGTCCTACAAAAGCATTATCCCAAATTACACGAATTAAGTAATAAGTCATACACGCTAACATAATAATAAAAACATTTGTAGGATATTTTAGCCACCTAAATCCAAAACCATCAAGACCTATATCTATCATTAGAATGTAAAACAACATCATAAATGCCTGATTTCCAATCTTGTTTCTTCTTTGCACCTGCATTTCATCTAAATCACTTTTACGCATTCTCATCATCCTCCCAGAAAATTTGGTCAAGAGTTTTGCCTAATACTTTACAAATAGCGATACACAGATTAATTGATGGATTATAGTCACCACTTTCAATAGCATTAATTGTCTGCCTTGTAACTCCTACTTCATCAGAAAGTTCCTTTTGTGATATATCCTTTGCTGCTCTTGAAGACTTTAACTTTAAATTTTTCGCCATCTCATCACCTCCAGAATTATAGTATCATATATAATTCTTTGTGTCAAATATATATTACATTTAGTATTATTTATATTACGTTATGAAATTTTAACTTTTAACTCCTTCACCACCTACTTCCTAAAATATACCACATAAGTATAATCTATTGAAATGAACTAAACAATTGCATATACTGTTATTAACAGTTAACTGCATAACATATAGGAGGTGCCTAGATTGAATGTAGAAATAAAGGTTGATGCTACATATAAAACTCCAAAGCTTGTTGTATATACTAATGAGGTTACCAAAGAAATATCAGACCTTGTAAGTAAATTATCAAATGATACTCTCAGGTTGATTCTTGGCTTTAATAATGCAGAAATATTCATTATAAACCCTGATGATATTATCAGCGTATATACAGAAAATCAAAAAATTCTTGCTCGCTGCACAAAAGGAGTGTATGTCCTTAAAAACCGTTTGTATGAATTGGAAGAATATCCTCCAAATTCAGCTTTTGTGCGTATCTCCAACTCGGAAATTGTAAACTTCAGTAAGGTTTTAAGCCTTGATATGAGCATTACTGGGACAATAACTTTAAAGTTTATGAATGGTGAAAAGACATTTGTCTCAAGACGGTATGTAGATAAAATAAAAAATTATTTAGGAATATGAGGTGAAATTATGACGTTAAAAAAAGCATTTTTAAGAGGCATTTTGGGTATTCCAATAGGAGTTTTTATTATGAGTTTAGTGGGTTTGCTTATATCATTGACTTTAGGAAAGCTTTCCTTGGTATCTCCTGCCTTTCTCGGAAATCCATCTAACTTAACAGCTTATTCTATCCAATTTATATTAAGCTGCGTAATCGGTTTCGCATTTGCATTTTCTTCAGCCTTCTTTCAGGTTGAAAAATGGAGTATCGCAAAACAGACATTTCTACATTTCATAACAATAGTCATCGTATATTTTCCTACTGCTATTTATTTAGGGTGGGTTGAACTAAAGTCATTTTCAATCATTATTTATGCATCCATTTTTATCTTTACCTATGTAACAATTTGGTTATCGCAGTACTCTATGCTTAAAAAGAAAATACAAAAGTTAAATAACAAATTATGCCAAAAATAAAGGATGGGGCTGTAGCAGGATGTAAGAAATCTTCTGCAGCCCTTTTACCCCTTATATCTAATTAAGACTTAATTGGCGGCCTTACTCCATTAAGGAGATCCCAAGTGCCCAACCCATAGGTATACTGAAAATGTGGTAAATCAACAATACTCTTAAAAGTTCCGCCCCACTCTAGCCCAGCTTGTTGTCCCAATTTTCCCATCTCTCTATATTTTTCTATATTGTTTGACACCTTACCATTTTCATATGGTGCAGCATCGAAAGCCAATCCCCAGTTGTGATAGGAGTCCCCTCCTCTGGCATTGGTAACTATATCTCCTGGCTTGGATCTACCCTGTGCAAATAGCCCATCTTGCTCATCCCAACTTCTAAATGCGTTATAAATTCTGACATCTAACTTAGTAGACTTGGTTAAATTCAGAAATTTTTGTGCAAGGGCTGCGACATATGGATTTAGCGAGCTTATGGCTTTTGAACTTGGGCGATATTCAAAATCATCCTTTAGATATGGATTAAACAACCTTTGCCTTGTCCTTGGAATTACAATCCCTACCTGATTAAGTCCATTATCTCTTTGAAATACTCTTACTGCATTTGTTGTAACAGGGCCAACCCATCCGTCGGGGTATCCGGAATTATATCCTCTTGAGTTCAGTGCCCTTTGAACTGCTTTTACATTTTCCATAAGAGCAGACCATGTGGCAGGTCCAACAATTCCATCTCGAGCTAATTTAAACCTGTCTTGAAAATTTTGCACTGCATTTTTTGTCTTTACATCATAAACACCATTAATTGCAAAATTGTTGTAATTAAGGCTTAACCCATTTAAATTCATTTGAAGTCTTCTTACATATGGACCTACTGAACCTAACCTTAACGTTGGCAACATTATCATAAAACAACACCTTTTTCTGAAATCAATATATTATATATTATGTCGTAATATTGAAAATGTTCAAATATACCCTATAGTGCGTGAGATAAAACAACACATAAAAAGCTCTATGCACTTCTATAGTTTTTTTGCTCCTATTTAATAATGGTGATAATGTTTTCAATTTCAGCTCTTGAGCAACGATTTCATTCTTACCATAAATTCAGTTCATTCCTTCACCAATGGAATATTCATTGTCTACAGGAAGTCCCCTGGTTACAGAAATAAGAGCGAAAGCAAAAGACCCTGTAACTTGTTAAGCTACAAGGTCTTTAAGAAGTCATGGTGCCGGAGGTCGGACTTGAACCGACACGGGTGTAACCCCGCTGGATTTTGAATCCAGTGCGTCTGCCAATTTCACCACTTCGGCATAAATAATATCTACTGCTTAAATATAGTAACACAGAAACAATCACAAATCAATACCGAAATTGATAAAAACACGGCGGAACTTAAATGAAAAAGTAAATTCCGCTACAATGTAGATGGTACCTGCCTGCGCTTGAACGCAAGTTTTTATATTCCAAGAACTTCTTTAACTTTATTTATCATTTCATTTGGCTCACAAACTCCCTTATGAAGAATAGGTTTCTTGTCGAGCTCTTTTAATGGCCCAGGAATTTTAAGCCCAGACTTTTCAGATAGCACTGATAATAGTTCAAATTCAGATTTACCAGCAACAGCCTCTTCTCCTGCAATTGCTTTAACCACGCTCTCATTAAATTTGAAGGGGCTGGCTGTAGAAACAATTACTGCCTTTGTAACATCACTAGTAGAGATAACATACTTGTCATAAACATCAACTGCAACAGCAGTATGTGTATCTATTACATATCCAGTCTCTTGATATACACTTTCAATTGTCTTTAATGTATCATTGTCATTTGAATAGCTTGCCCAAAACACACTTTGAATTTTCTTTTTAGTGTCCTGATCAACTTTGTATGAACCATCATTTTTGAGCTTGTTCATCCAATTGCAAACCATTTCTGAATTGCTATTTGTAACTAAATACAAAAGTCTCTCCAGATTGCTAGATATCAAAATATCCATAGATGGAGAAAGTGTTTTCTTGAACTCTCTATTTCTATTGTATATACCTGAAATAATAAAATCTGTTACAACATTATTATCATTTGAAGCGCAAATTAGTTTGTTTATTGGTAAGCCCATTTGCAGAGCGTAATATGCTGCTAAAATATTACCAAAATTACCTGTTGGAATAACAAAATTTACCTTTTCTCCAATTTTAATTTCTTGATTCTTTAGCATATCTGCATATGCAGAAAAATAATAGACTATTTGAGGTAGTAGTCTTCCCCAGTTAATCGAGTTTGCTGAAGAAAATTTATATCCGTTCTCCTCAAGCAAAGCTGAAATATCTTCATCAGTAAATATTCTTTTTACCCCATTTTGAGCATCATCAAAATTTCCATTTACAGCAATTGAATATACATTGCTACCTTCTTGAGTTATCATCTGCATTCTTTGAATCTGGCTGACACCTTCACTCGGGAAGAATACAATAATCTTTGTACCCTTAACATCTTTAAAACCTTCAAGTGCAGCTTTCCCAGTATCTCCAGAGGTTGCAACCAAAATCACAACTTCTCCCTTTTCTCCTGTTTTTTGCAGCGCCTTAACCAGTAAATGAGGAAGTATTTGAAGGGCCATATCTTTAAAAGCACTTGTAGGTCCATGCCATAGTTCTAATATATTAACTGAATCATACAGTTTGTGCAAAGGCGCAATAGACTCAGATTCAAATTTTTGAGTAGTATATGCTTTGTTAACACAATCTTTTAGTTCACTTAGGGTGTAATCATCTAAATAACCCTCTAATATATTTAAAGCTCTTTCTTGGTAACTCATTTCACTCATTTTCAGAATTTGATCATTGTCAAAGGGAATTACTTTTTCAGGTACAAACAATCCTCCGTCTGATGCAAGTCCTCTCTTTATGGCTTCAGCCGAACTAATATTTGCGCAATTTCCTCTTGTACTTCTATATAACATTTTTACCTCCCACCAAGTGAATAGCCTACGAACTATTGTAATACAAACTCCCAAAATAGTTAGTAGTGACTTTATATAAAATAAGAAATATCAATTTTCATTAAGCCTAATAATATAATAAATAGATAGAAAAAGCAAATTCTCATTGTGCTTTGCACAATGAGGAGTGAATAGTGAATAATGAATAGTGAATAGTTATGGGAAGTCGGCTTGCGCCGACAGATTAAATAAAAGCTTTTATAAATTCCATCGCCGCAGGCGATACCTTAACTATTGTCGAGTAGGTGCACCTCGCGGTACTTACCCCTCACAGATCCGGACGTGCCCAATTAAGGCATCCGGCTCTTCACTCCGCCATTCACATAAATCTTAGCCATATATGTTTACATAGATTTTAGGTCTTCTTAT
>DATCID010000067.1:0-15158 GCA_036507975.1 Ruminiclostridium sp. | reverse complement strand
CCCACCCATTTCTGAACAAAGGCATTACCGTAGTAAGCGCATGGGCTGCAAACGCAGTTCCGGTTGCCGAATATACAATGGCGCAGATTCTACTGGCAAATAAAGGCTTCTTTCAGAATAACATCATTACAAAAAAAGATTATTTTTCTGCAAGAATGTATTCGGATACTTTTTCTGGCAATTATTCAGTTAATGTGGGAATACTTGGAGCAGGTATGGTCGGAACAAAAATCATAGAACTTTTAAAGCCTTTCAATATTCAGGTTCTTGTGTATGACCCGTTCCTTTCTGACGAGAGGGCAGAGAAATTGGGAGTAAGGAAATGTACGCTGACTGAAATTTTCTTACAATGCCAGACAATTTCAAACCACATAGCAAATCTACCTGCCACAGTAGGAATTCTTAATAAGGAGTATTTCAGCAAAATGCTGCCCAATGCCACGTTTATAAATACTGGACGTGGAGCTCAGGTGGTGGAAAAGGATTTAATAGAAGCATTGAAGACCATGCCCACAAGGACAGCAATCCTTGACGTAACCGAACCTGAGCCGCCATTACCGAATAGTGAATTTCTCGAAATGGAGAATGTAATTATCACATCCCACATAGCAGGTAGTACAAGCAAGGAAGTAGAGCGGATGGGTTGTTATATGGCAGAAGAATTTGTACGTTTTATCGAGGGTAAAGAGTTGAAATACAGTGTAACATTGAAAATGTTGGAAACTATGGCGTAAAAAGGTGAAAAATTTATGATGTACACAGGACTTGTCTCAATTACATTCCGCAAACTGTCGCCGCAGGAAATTATAGCTTTGGTTGCAAAGACTGGACTGGACGGCATTGAATGGGGTGGTGACTTACATGTTCCACATGGAAATATTGAACGAGCTAGAGAGGTATATAAGATGACGGCTGATGCTGGGCTGAAGGTTGCGGCTTACGGTTCATATTATCACGTTGGCTGTGAGGAGCAGGAGGGCATATCTTTCAGGGGGGTGCTCGATACAGCCGTTGAATTAAAGGCTCCCACTATAAGAGTATGGGCAGGAAACCGAAGCTCACAGGAAGCCGATGGGGACTGGTGGGAGAAGGTTGTTAATGAGACCAGCCGAATATCTGAAATGGCAAGAGGCACAGGAATAACAATTTCTTTTGAATATCATCCCAGCACACTTACCGATACTGCTGAATCTACATTGAGACTGATAAAAACAGTTAAAAGAGATAATATAGCAAGTTATTGGCAACCAACGTTTGATCTTGATTTTAAACGGCAAATTGAAGGGCTCAAACAGGTTCTGCCATGGATTGGCAATACCCATGTTTTTTGGTGGGATAGGAATAAAATACAGCCCTTAGCTGACGGTATGGATACCTGGAAAAAATATATAGAAGTAATCAGGACTGCAAAAGGTGATCGTTTCTGTATGGTCGAATTTGTTAGGAATGACGACCCAGATCAGTTTCTAAAGGATGCAGTAGCTTTAAAGCAGATTGTACTATAATCCCACGACTAGTTGGTCTTTCTAATGTTCACCTGTCATGTTCAGTAACATATTGATTTCAGATACGAGAGTTTTAGAATTGTTTTCCTTGGCATTAAACATATTTGCAATATCTTTTTCAAAGGATGGTTTGAACCTACTAATGAACAAATCATCGCTGACATGGGTTTCATGCCTAAGTGCTAATAGTAGTTATTAGTAAAGGATTCAGATATAAAAGTAGTAACATCAAAGTGTTTATTTTAGAGTTCAATAAATTTAATCGGCTTTTGGAAAGAAAGATTATTGAGTTAAGATACCTGATCAAGAATATTTGATTTTTTGAATTCAGATAAACAAAACATTACAATTTCTCCTTTGTGGTGGGCATATTGTGTTTTAGTAGCCTCTTATATTTACCACACAGGAGTGAAATATAACAATTAATTGCCGTTGAACGCAGTTAAATCAGCAGTTGCATCATTCTGCAACCGACTAACAATATAAATTAAAGGAGTGCTTTCTTTGGCTGAATTTGAAAAGTTTAATTTCAATAGTTATGAAGATCTAGAGGGAAAGATTAAAGAGCTAGGTGTAAATATAAAGCTAAGCCGTGATTTATCTCCTCTTAAAAAGCTAGTTAAAGTTGGTAATAAAATCGCTTCCAACTCCATGGCTGTTTTACCTATGGAGGGCTGTGATAGCAACCTGGACGGAAGCCCGTCGGAGCTTGTTAGACGCAGGTACAACAGGTTTGCGGCCGGTGGTGCAGGACTACTGTGGTATGAGGCATGTGCCGTAGTTCGTGAGGGCAGAGCAAACCCTATGCAGCTGCATATAAATAAAGAGAATGTGGGTAGTTTTGCAGAACTCCTGAAAGAAAATAAAAAAAATGCAATAGACAGATGCGGTAGCGATCACAAATCAATAAGTATCATCCAGCTAACACACTCTGGAAGATATTCCTGCCCGGATGGAGAACAGTCGCCAATGGTTCCGCAGCATGACCCGTTTCTGGATCCACCAGTAGGGTTGAAAGCAGATTCTTCCGTTATAACGGATGAATATCTTGATGCACTGCAGGATAAATATGTGCAGGCAGCAGTTTTATCTAGAGAAGCAGGTTTCGACGGAGTTGATATAAAGGCATGTCATCGCTACTTGATATCTGAGCTACTGGCATCGCATACCAGAGAAGGCAAATATGGAGGCAGCTTTGAAAACCGTTCCAGATTTCTGCTGGAGACAATAAAAAAAGTAAGAGCGGCAGTAGGTAAAAATTTCATTATTGCTACAAGGTTTAATGTATTTGATGCACATCCATACCCATACGCTTTCGGAGTTGACATAGAGGACTACTTAAAGCCTGATATGACAGAGCCGTTAGCACTTGCAAAGTTGATTGCGGAGACAGGAGTAGATCTTTTGAGTAATTCGTCAGGAAACCCATACTTCAAATATCCGTATTTTACAAGACCTTCTGATATGACTACAATAGGTGGATATTTGCCAAATGAGCACCCGTTGGAAAGTGTAGCTCGTATGTTTGAATTTTCAAGAAAAATCCAGGCTGCTGTGGGTGATATTCCTGTAGTAGGAAACGGTTACAGTTGGTTGAGGAATTTCCTTGCCAATGCTGGAGCCGCCAATATTGCTGATGGTTCAGTTAAGCTAGTTGGTATAGGTAGAGAAGCATTCGCATACCCTGATATGCCATATGATATTTTAACCAAGGGTGGTATGGATCCAAAGAAAACCTGTATTACCTGCAGCAAATGTACACAAATAATGAGATGGCATGGAAGAACGGGATGTGTCATAAAAGATAGTGAGATGTACATTCCATTATATAATGAAGCACGCAGGCAGTTTGAAGCAAATACGAAATAACATAGCAGATTTAACATCTACATATTGAAAGGAATGATCAAATTATGAAAAAGACTGCAATCGTTACTGGAGGAAGCAGGGGTATTGGCTTGGGAATAGCCAGACAACTGTCAAAAGATGGATACTCAGTTGTTATTTTTGATATGAATTCTCCCGAACAATATAAGCAAACCCTAGATGAGTTAACAGCGGAGGGGATGGATTATATATATATAAGGGGTAGTATCACCGAAAAAGCTGATAGAAACCGCTGCATAGAGGAAACAATAAAAAAATACGGCTCAGTGGATGTGCTTGTAAATAATGCAGGTATTGCACCTAATGTCAGGGCAGATTTATTGGAGATGTCAGAAGAAAGCTTTGACCGACTCATAGGTGTAAACACCAAAGGCACGATGTTTATGTCTCAGGTTGTTGCAAAACAAATGATAAGTCAGCAGTATAAAAATGGATACAAGGGTATAATAGTGAACATTTCCTCAATGTCGGCAGAAGTATCATCCGTTAACAGAGGGGAATACTGTATATCCAAGGCAGGAATATCTATGCTGACCTTACTTTATGCCGACCGTTTGGCCGGTGAGGGAATCTTTGTATATGAAGTGAGACCTGGTATTATTGCCACGGATATGACAGCGGGTGTAAAGGAGAAATATGACGCATTATTTGAAAATGGAATTTGCCCTATCAAGAGGTGGGGTACACCTGAAGACATAGCAAATGCTGTCTCGGTGTTTTGCTCAGGCAAGCTGCTTTATACTACAGGTCAATATATTGATGTTGATGGTGGCTTTCATATCAAACGTCTTTAATAGCTTCCACGTAGAGCAAATTAGGAAATGATTAAAAGCTCAGATCCAGAAGGAGTAGAGGTTACCGTTATGAATAAAAAAGTGATAAAAATTAACAACTATGAAATTGAAGTTTTTGAATACAACACTATTGTCGTGGGAACTGGTGCAGCAGGTTTTAATGCAGCAGATCGTTTGTATAACTACGGACAAACGAATATAGCAATTGTTACGGAGCATATAAATTCGGGCACATCACGGAACACAGGTTCTGATAAACAAACATATTATAAGCTGACCTTGTCGGGTGATGACAGCGATTCAGTTGGGGAACTTGCACAAACTCTTTTTAACGGGCAGTGTGTGGATGGAGATATTGCACTTGCCGAAGCGGCGTTATCCACACAGTGCTTTCTAAAACTGGCTGATTTAGGAGTACCATTTCCTGTAAGTCGATATGGAGAATACATAGGCTACAAAACCGACCACGACCCAAGAAGACGCGCAACATCAGCGGGTCCCCTTACTTCAAAGTTGATGACAGAAGCTCTAGAGCGTTCAGTAAATGCTAAAAACATTAAAATATTTGACGGATATCAGGTAGTTTCTATAATGACAGGGGAAGGTAAATTGAATGGTCTGCTTTGCCTTAATCTAAGTTGCAGTGATGATAAAACCAAACGGTTTGTCGCGTTTAATTGCAGAAATGTTGTTTATGCTACAGGTGGGCCAGCAGGTATGTATGCCGACTCGGTATATCCATTCGGGCATTATGGTGCAACCGGTATAGCTTTTGAAGCGGGTATTGTGGGGAAAAATCTCACAGAGTGGCAGTATGGACTTGCATCGGTCAAACCAAGGTGGAATGTATCAGGAACATATATGCAGGTACTGCCTCGTTTTATTTCTACTGCCATTGGTGGGGGTGATGAGAGGGAATTCCTGTCAGATTTCTTCGCTGATAAAAATGAAATGCTGTCAAAAGTTTTTTTAAAGGGTTATGAATGGCCCTTTGATGTACGCAAGGTAGCAACAGGCTCATCTATAATAGATATCTTAGTCTATATAGAGTGTTGCATTAAGGGACGCAAGGTATTTCTCGATTTCAGAAGTAACCCTCTTGGTGGTAACATAGACTTTAGCATGCTGAGTGTTGAGGCAAAAGAGTACCTTGAAAAAGCAGGAGCGACCTTTGGTATGCCAATTGATCGTTTGCTGCATATGAATGCACCTGCTGTTGATTTCTACAAAAGCAAAGGTGTTGACCTTACTAAAGAGCCTCTGGAGATTTCATTATGTGCACAGCACAATAATGGTGGGTTGGGAATAGATAAATGGTGGCAGACAAATACTGAAGGCTTTTTTGCAGCTGGAGAGGTTAGTGCGAGTCATGGGGTTTATCGCCCCGGCGGAAGTGCACTAAATGCAGGTCAAGTCGGATCTAGCCGGGTAGCTCAGTTTATAGCTCGTAACCGTCAGGGCGAACCAATAGAAATAGAAAAATTTAAAGCAGCAGTATCTGACAAGGTTACTAAGGTCATAGATATGTGTGATTCAGTAACAAGTAATGAAAATAATGTATCCGAAATCTGGGATAATGCAGTAAAAAAGATGAGTAAGGTGGGAGCTGCCATCCGTGATTACAATGGAATAAAAGCAGCAATTGAAGAGCTTAACAATCAACTTAAAAATTTTTCGGACTTCGTTAAGATTGATAACTCTAGGGATCTAGAAAAGGTATATAGACTTCATGATATATTAATATGCCAGTATGTATATTTGAGTGCAATGGCGGATTATGTGGAGAATGGCGGAAAGAGCCGTGGTTCAGCACTCTACTCAGACAGAAACGGAAATCGCCAGTATGAAATTCTTCCGGAGATATTCAGCTTTACTCTTGATGATGATACAAGAAGTGATCTTGTGCAGGAAGTGGAGTTTGCAGACGGCAGGTGCAGCTTTAACTGGCGAAAAGTAAGGCAAATCCCCAAAGAAGATGATTTCTTCGAAAATATATGGCGGAATTATCGTGAAAACAAAAATATATACTAGAAAACAATATGTATTTCGTAAGGAAGTAGATCAATTTGAATGATATTTTAGAACGTATTGGTGCTATGGGCAGTGTCTCTCTAATTAAGATTAATGGCGTAGAGAAGGCTGGACCACTTGCAAAAGCGTTACTTGACGGTGGGGTTGTCATGTGCTGAGATCACATTCCGAACTGCACAGGCAGAAGAGGCAATAAAGTGTATAATAACGGTACTTCCAGAAATGCTTGTCGGTGCAGGTACTGTTCTCACAATCGAGCAGGTCGATATTCGCAGGCGGTGCAGTAGAGGTTATGAAGAACCCTTATCTTAGCAGAAATGAGCATATAGCAATAAGCACCAACTATATACAAAGGGCAATCAATTATCTTGAATCACAAGGCTGTGAGTTTGACAATAATACAGACCCAAAAGATGCTAAAGGCAATTTGACAACCATATATTTCAAAAGTGATTTTGGTGGCTTTGCTGTACAACTTCTTCAAATAAAATAAAGAAGAGAAATATTGTTAGGAAGGTAATAACATTTGGGGAAATAGTGTTTAGGTTAACACCCGAAGTGCAAAGAGAATCAGGGGTTGTAGGGTTCGATGCTACAGAAAATTGAAAACGTACAACAACCATAATATGACTGAATTAATTTTGAAAAAGAACTGTTGAGTGAATCAGCAGTTCTTTTACGTTGTCCTCAAAAGGAATGAATTTTATTTTAGAAAAAGATATATCTTATATAATAGATTTTTCCTGTAATGGTAAAAAGAATACGAATATAAAGGTATTTTGGGATGCTTTGTAGAAATATGAAATTTAGTTTAAATTAAAGATGTTTACTTGAAATGAAATTATTTTTACATGGAGGCGCCGTTAAATGGAAAACTTTAAAATATATGAGGATGCTGTTTTTAACTTTCTTTTGGAAGGTAATAGGTTTGAATGTCGTAAGGTGATGTTAGAATTTAGAAAATTAAATTTATCAATTATAGAATTATACGAAGAAGTTTTTATGAAGAGTTTATATAGAATTGGGGAGCTGTGGGAATATAATAAAATTAGTGTTGCAGTTGAACATATGTCAACTGCAATTACAGAAGGTTTAATGAATGAATTATTTCCAAAAATAATTAGTTTGGAGAGAAAAAATAAAAAAATTGTAATCTCCTGTGTTCAAAATGAACAACATCAAGTAGGCGGAAAAATGGTTTCAGATATTTTTGAAAAAAATGGCTGGGATAGCCATTATCTTGGAGCAAATACACCAATAGATGAATTGATTAAATTTTGTGATGAAGTAAAGCCTGATTTGATAGGCTTATCTTTATGTGTTTATTTTAATGTCCAAGTTCTCCTGAAAGAAATTACAGCAATAAGAGAAGTAACCGATGTACCTATTATTATTGGTGGACGGGCTCTAAAAAAAGCAGGTGTAGAAATATGCGGAAAATTTACAGATGTTTATTATAATGCGAATCTTGAAGATGTACAAAATTATATTAAAGGATGTGTTTAGAATGAAAAAGGAAACTCTTGTAAATAGTGCGGAGAAAATAATTAAAGTTAGTGAAGCTTCAGTAAAAGAATATTTGGACGCAATGGATATGTTAGCTGCAAAAATGAATGAGGTTATGCTTAAAAGGGAAGATATTCTTGAACTTATTGGCGGTAAAGAAAATATTGAGATGATGAAAGACAATCATAATAACCATTTGCGTTTTATTGCATCTATATTGCAAGCACCTGACGCAGAAGTTCTGGTGGATACAGTTTTATGGGTTTTTCGTGCATATATGAGCAGAGGTTTTAGTTCAAACTATTGGTCAGCATAATTAAACACATGGGTACGAATTTTGAAAGAAAATATTCCTGAAAAGGCATTTTATGAAATATACAGTATTTATAATTGGCTTATAGTAAATATACCAAATTTTACAATAGCAGCAGAGGATAAATTAGAAAAATCAAAGCATATGGACCACTAATTAAAGAATTTCATTTAGAATAATATATGATAAGATATTAAAAAAAGGAGAACATAAAATGACTAAAGTTAAAGTTGGCATAATCGGGTGTGGTTGGTTTGGAAACTTTCATCTTGAGAATCTTCTTAAGATTGATGGTGTTGAGGTAGTAGCATTAGTAAGTTCAAATGGAGAAAAGTTAAAAACAACCGGCGAAAAAATAAGTGGAGCACGTTTATACACTAACCACGCTGAAATGTACGATAAAGAAATGAATTTAGACGCAGTATTCATCTGTGTACCTCCGGATTGTCATGGAGATGCGGAAATACTTGCTGCCCAGAAAGGGATTCATTTATATATTGAAAAGCCCATTGAGGTGTCCTTAGAGAAAGCTCTTGAAATTGAAGCAGCAATAAACAAAGCAGGTATTATTTCTGCTGTTGGGTATCAAGAGAGATATAATCCAGAAGCTGCAAAAATTAAAGCATATATTGAAGGGCATAAAGTTGGTTTGGTAAATGGAAGATGGCTGGGTGGAATGCCAGGAGTGCAATGGTGGAGAAGGAAGGAAAGATCTGGAGGACAAATCGTTGAACAGAGTACCCATATATTTGACCTAATAAGATATTTTTTTGGAGAAGCTAATTCTGTGTATTGTTCTGCGACAAAGGGGTTAATAGAAAATGTTGAAGGATATAATATCGAAGATTGTTCTTCAACTATTGTTACATTTAAATCCGGAGTAGTGGCAACAATTTTTACAGCCTGCTATTTGGAAGAATTGAAAAACTTTAATGGAGCCGGATTACAGATAATATGCAATGACTGTGTTATTGATTATGATTGGGATAAAGAAGTAAGATATACAAATAAAGATTCAATTGAAAAGACGATCATTGAAGGTAAATCTCATTTCAAAGCGGTGCAGACGTTTATTGAAGCAATAAAGACGGGTAACCCTGAATTTATAAAGTCTACCTATTCAGATTCAGTGAAGACCTTTGAAATTACTATAGCTGCAAATGAGTCTATAAAAAGCTTGAAACCTGTGTATTTGTAAAATATTAATAATCCGTGTGGTTAAATTTATCTTTTAATAACAAGGCTTTAAAGGTTAAATATTGAGGTTTTAACTCTATAGATTTTTATTTCATGCATATTATGTTGATATTGAAACGATACTTAAGTACTGGAAATAATCAATAAGTTTATAGGTGCTACGTTTTAGGCGATACTTCTTGAGAAGGGCGTATTTGATATTTTGAACTCTGTGAAAATACGTTATGAAAGATATCATTGAAACAGGGATAATATAAAGGGTGGCATTATGAACTTTGAAGAGTTGCTTGAAAAGTACCAAGAATTATTAGGGGAAAACAGTAGCTTAAAAGAAGAAATGAAAGGCCTAAAGGCAAAGTATGGTATTACAGAGCATCAGGCTGTTAATGTAGTAACCGTTGATGTTACTTCTACAGATAGTTCTACTATAACATCAGACTCATCTTCAGAATTGTCTAACTCAGAATCAGAAGGTCAAGTTTTTCAATCAAATATAAACAGCTTGTCAAACGCTATGGAAAAAATCAAATTATTTATGTCACTCTTTAAAGGTAGAAATGACGTTTATGCAAAAAGATGGGAAAATCCAAAGAAAGGTACAGCTGGATATTCACCGTTCTGTTTGAATGAATGGAAATCTGGAAAATGTGCAAAACCAAAGGGAACTTGTGTTAAATGCACAGGTAAGGAATATGCAATTTTGGATGAAAAGGTTATAAATGCCCATTTACTAGGACATGACAATTTCGTTGCGGGAATATATCCTTTATGTTTAGATGAAACTTGCTATTTTTTAGCCATTGATTTTGATGGTGGAGAGTGGCAAAAGGATATTCAGATACTTAGAGAAGTATGCTCAGAATTTAATATACCTACAGCAGTTGAACGTTCACGTTCTGGCAAAGGAGCGCATGCATGGTTTTTCTTTGAGAATTCGATATCCGCAATACTGGCAAGAAAGTTAGGAAGTGCATTACTTACCTATGCAATGAGTAGAAGGCATGAAATAAACTTTAAATCGTATGATAGATTTTTTCCTAGTCAGGACACCATGCCAAAAGGCGGCTTAGGGAATTTAATTGCTTTGCCCTTCCAAAAAACTGCAAGGATTAATAAAAACAGTTTTTTTATAGACGATAATTGTGAACCATATAACGACCAATGGGCGTTTCTGGCAACAGTTCAAAAGCTCTCTGAAGATGATGTTGAAATGTTTATTTCAAAACTTTGTTATGGAAAAGAACTGGGAGTACTAAAAGAAGATAATGAGGAAGCTCAGAAACCTTGGGAAACAAGCAAGACTAAATTACTGAAAGATGATTTTCCACTAAATATTGAAATTGTAAAAGCAAATATGCTATTTGTGCCGAAAGTAGGCTTGTCTCAAAGAGCATTAAATCATTTGAAACGGTTAGCGGCTTTCAAAAATCCTGAGTTTTATAAAACCCAAGCTATGCGAATATCGGTTAAAAAAATGCCGAGGATTATATCCTGCTCTGACGAAACCGCAGAATATTTATGCCTCCCAAGAGGATGCGAAACTGACTTAAAAGCTGTATTTAAAGAATATGATATAGATGTCCATTTTACTGACAAGGCAAATTATGGGAAAAATATTGATATTGAATTCAAGGGTAGTCTGAGGGAGGAACAACCCATAGCTTTCGATAAATTATTGAAATATGATAATGGAATACTCTGCGGAACAACTGCTTTTGGGAAAACAGTTGTAGCAATAAAGTTGATTGCTGAGAGAAAGGTAGACACACTTATTATAGTTAACAAAGTTAGTTTAGTATTACAATGGAGAAAAAGATTGATGGAATTTCTAACTATAAATGATAGCTTGCCAGACATAGATGAAGGAAAAAAGAGAGGGAGAAAAAAAGAAAGAAGCATTATAGGTCAAATGGGAGACGGAAAAGACACTCTTAGTGGAATTATTGATATTGCTGTAATGCAATCTTTAAATAGAATGGGTGAGGTAAAAGAATGCGTAAAAAATTATGGTATGGTAATTATTGACGAATGTCATCATGTTTCGGCATTTAGTTTTGAGCAGATACTTAAAAATATAAATGCAAAATATGTTTATGGATTAACTGCAACTCCTACTAGAAAGGATGGACACCATCCGATTATATTTATGCAATGTGGTCCTATACGATACAGAGATGATGCAAAAAAGCAAGCAGAGAAAAGACCTTTTGAACATTATATTATACCAAGATTTACTTCACTCAGGGTTTCATTGGATAAAGATGAAAAGGATGTATCTATTCAAGAACTATATTCTGAAATAGTTATTAACGGAATGCGAAATCTGCTTATTATAGAAGATGTGATTAAAAGTTATGAGAATGGCAGAAATTGTGTTGTTTTAACTGAAAGGACTGCTCATGTTGAATTGCTTACCAAAGAATTGAGCAAAATAATCCCCGACGTGATTTCTCTTACGGGCGGCATGGGTACAAAGGATACCAGGGAAATTATGAAGAGAATATCTGAAACACCCACCGATAAGCAGTTGACTTTAGTGGCTACAGGTAAATATATAGGGGAAGGTTTTGACGAACCGCGTCTTGACACATTATTCTTAGCCATGCCAATATCATGGAAAGGAACTTTACAGCAATATGCAGGCAGGCTTCATAGACTCTACGAAAATAAAAATGAAGTACAAATCTATGATTATGTAGATATTCATGTAAGAATGCTTGAAAAAATGTATAGTAAAAGGCTTACCGGATATGCTTCAATTGGCTATAAAGCAAAAGGTGGAAGTATTGCTACAGAGTCTATAGATGTTATTTTTGACAAGAACAACTTCTTAACCGTATATACTAATGATATTATAAATGCAACAAGAGAGATTTTGATTGTAAGCCCCTTTATTACCAAGAAGCGCACAATAAATATGATGCAGCAATTGGAGGCAGCATTACAAAATAAAGTGAAAGTAATTGTAATAACCAGGCCAATAGAAGAGTTCAATGACAGGAATATGATCTTAATTAAGGATGCTTTGGATTTATTGAAAAGAGCTGGTATAAGCATAGTTTTTAAATCGAATATACATCAAAAATTTGCAGTCATTGACCAAAAGATTGTATGGTATGGAAGTATCAATCTTTTAAGCTTTGGTAGTGAAGAAGGAAGCATTATGCGGCTTGATAGCCCAAATATTGCAAATGAACTAATAAAAAGCATACACGTATTGGAAAATACAAACATGTCATTTTAATATGTGGTAAAATAAAAGCATAGGAAACACAATTTAAGATTATCTTTATCATATCTAGGTTTTGGAGGTCACATGTTTGGACAATAAGGAGAAGTATAGCTACTGGGAAGAATATGCACAGTACGACCTTGATACAGCAAGAAATTAACATCACAATTGACCAAGACAGAAACTAGGGAAATTATGGATAAGGCAAAGGAGGAGTTTATATGGGTACAATCCCTCAAGAAGTTCTCCGGGTAACAACTGATTATATTAACAAATTAAAGAAGCAGATACCTATTGAAAAGGTCATCCTATTTGGTTCATATGCGAAGGGTACAAACACATTGGATAGCGATGTAGATATTGCGGTGTTCTCATCCGCCTTTGAAAACATGTCTCGAGTGGATGGTCTTACGTTTCTATTGATGCAAGCATTGGAGTATAAAATTGACATTCAGCCCCAGCCTTACACGATGAAGGATTATATAGAACATATAGGGCTAATTGATGAGATATTAAATACAGGTGTTGAAATAATATGATAAGTATTAGCTTTAAACGCTCTCATATCCCGAAGACCGCAGGTTCGACTCATGCTCCTGCAACCATTTAATGACAAGGCTTTCAAGGCTCTAAACTTTGGAAGCTTTTTTTTACGTACACCTACATTACTCCAACTGGTAAAAACGATTAGTTATCTGAGCTTAAAAAGGAATTGATATCTTGGTTAGGGTTAATACATGGACTGTTCTGGATACACAAGGCTACAGTGGTGTATTTCAAAAAACAGTGATAATTAATACAAAAAACAAAAATTATGGTAAAATAAGGGGAAAGTAGAGTAAAACGGCAGCACTGTTCAAAAGGAGCCTACAATATATGCCTCTAGAAATAGTAAGAAATGATATTACAAAGATGCCTGTCGATGCTATTGTAAATGCTGCAAACATAGCTCTCAAAATGGGTGGTGGTGTTTGCGGTGCGATTTTTTCAGCCGCAGGAGCTGATAAATTGCAAGCTGAATGTGATGGAATTGGCAAATGTAGCATAGGACAGGCAGTGATCACAGAGGGATATGCCTTGCCAGTTAAGCATATTATACATACCGCTGGTCCAATATGGCAAGGTGGAAAAAATAATGAGGCAAAGCTATTGGCAAATTGCTATGCAAACTCACTTGCACTTGCACAACACCATAATTGTGAGTCGATCGCCTTACCTCTTATTTCATCTGGCATATATGGCTATCCAAAAGATGAAGCACTTAGGATTGCGATTTCATCTATTAGGGAATTTCTTCTTAAGCATGAGATGATGGTCTATTTGGTGGTATATGATAAGAAATCATTTGTACTAAGCGAGAAACTATTCACTTCAATTAAAAAATACATAGATGATCATTATGTTGAAGAACATAATTTCAATAAGCGTCGCAGAGTGATTGAGGACTATGAATGCCTCCAATCTGTCATACGAAATGACTTCGAAGCGAATGAAACTTATTCTGAACCATTATCCAAAACCAAAAGAAGTCTTGAGGATGTAATATCTCAATTGGAAGAATCCTTTTCACAAAGATTACTTAGGTTAATTGATGAAAAAGGCATGTGCGACGTAGATGTCTACAAGAAGGCCAACATAGACCGCAAGCTGTTTTTAAAAATACGCAGTGAGAAAGGCTATAACCCTAGTAAGGTAACTTCCATAGCTTTTGCCATTGCATTAGAACTTAATTTAGATGAAACTAGGGACTTACTTGCCAGAGCAGGATATACATTATCCCGTAGCAATAAATTTGATGTTATTATTGAGTATTTTATCGAAGAAGGTAATTATAATATTTTCGGAATAAATGAGGCTCTGTTTGCTTTTGATCAAGTTTTATTGGGTGCATAATTGTCGCTTTTAAAGCGACCCCAAAGACTATATAAATTGTTATCATTTAATTATCAAAGAAATGGAGGATAACAATATGAAAACTAATACAACAGAGTTGGTATAACTACGATAAAATAAAGTACATGATTTAACGCCAGAAAGAGAAATATAGATGGAGTTTATTTTCCTTGGTGCCAATATAGACGCTATCTCCACTGCTGCAAAATTTGGAATTGGTGCTGGCAGAGCAGCAAACTATCATGCAGACAGTGAAGGAACAAGGCTGAACTATGAGGCTGTTAGCTGTTTTGTAAGTGAAATTCGAGCCGACATACCTATTGATGAGAAATGGAAAGCAAAGATTGACTCGGATTTTGCTAATCGTAAGAAAAAAAGGTAATAGAATTTGTATAATGAAAATAGAGTTTTACCACTTGAATGCAAATAGAATAAGAGTTATTATGTCTATGACAGTCACATAAAAAAATATAGAGGATGGATATGGAATTGTCAAAGGAATTTAAATAAAGGATAACTGAATTTTGAAATGATATTATTAATTTGGACAGCTGCTGCTAAGGCCAGATGCCAGTTAATTGAAATCAGTTAGGTTTCGACTTTAATATTTATAAAAGGAGTAGATGTATAATATGAAGATACATGTAACAGTATGGAATGAAGGCAGACATGAAAAGGAAAGCCAGGATATTGCCAAGGTATATCCTGATGGGATACATAACGCCATAGCCACGCATCTTCGGAAGGATAGCGAGCTGGAGGTAAGGACTGCCACACTTGATGAGCCTGAGCATGGGCTT
>DATCID010000066.1:0-2301 GCA_036507975.1 Ruminiclostridium sp. | reverse complement strand
ATTGAAATTCATATTTAATCCTACCTCCTTGCCTCTAATTTATTTATCCAATTAATTCATGTTGTTTTTTATATAATTGTTTTAGCTGACAGTCAGACAAAGCACTCTTTTGCTCTACTGCAAGGTCTTTAGCCTTTTCTAGCACTTCCTTAGCCTCCAATTGGCTTAAGCTTAAATTCCATTGAAGAAATTTAAACTTTATAGAAGCCACGCCTGAATGTTTCCCAATTATTATTTGCCTGGTTAATCCTACCTCTTCAGGCTTAATCGCTTCATACAAATAGGGATTCTTGGATATGCCATCAACATGGATCCCTGACTCATGAGCGAAAATATTATTACCAACAATAGCCTTATCCACAGACAACTTTATTCCCATATAACTTAATATCTCAGAGCAATCAAAGGCTAATGAATGACCACTTGGTACTTTCTCTTGTTTCCATAAATGTTTTAACGCCATCAAAATTTGTTAATTAGCCATTTCTTTTTGAACCAATTTTAGACCCTGTTCAATTGTATACCAATATATTACACTACGAATTCCTCGCAAAAGCAGCTTCTTCTCAGCATTATCCCCAATTCTTAAAGTAAGAACCACATCACAATCAGCAATTGAATTCACTGCCGCATCTCTGCGAGCTTCCTCCTCGTCACATTCCTCAATCCCAAGACAATACTTTTCAGCCGCTCTTGTTTCAATATAACTAAAATTTGAACCGTTTATTTCATAAATCATAAACTCTTTAGCATGACCATAATGCAAATCTACAAGTCTACCATTCTTAGACGTTACCGCAACTTTTAGTTTTTTTACATTTTTCTTTTCATCAACTTCCAATACCTCATCTTCCATAATCTTATTTGAAAATTCTTGTGAACGATCCTCACAAAGCATGCCAATAGCATCTGCCCTACATTGTTTGCAGTGACGCATTTGCTGAACATCTAATTCACATATATCCCTCATTTTTGTTAATTCCTTCATTTTAGTTTGAGGATGATTTTCAAAAACACTTCCTTGTGCAGGTATTAATGGCATAATATTTATAATAAAAACACCAAGTTCCTTCATTTTTTTAACTACGTCAGGTATGTGGTGATCATTAATTCCCTCAAGCATTACGATATTTATTTTTACAATAATTCCTTGACTAGTTAGTAATTTAATACCCTTCAATTGATTCTCTAATAACAATTTCGCTCCTACTTCTAAAGCGTATTGCTTACCTTTATAATTAACATATTTATATATTTTTGCACCAATCTTGTTATCTAAGCAATTTACAGTTACAGTTACATGAGTTACTCCTAGTTGAATAATTTCCTGTGCATATCGTGGTAACATAAGCCCATTAGTTGAAAGACAAAATACGATATCAGGATTTTCTACTCTAATTAGTTCTATAGATTTTTTAGTATTATCCCAATTTTCTAATGCATCTCCAGGCCCTGCAATACCCACTACTGAAAGTTCTCCAATTTTTTCTTTTACAATATCAAACTTTATTTTAGCGTCTTTAGGCGTAAGTATTTCACTAGTAACCCCTGGCCTACTTTCATTTACACAGTCGAATTTTCTATTACAATAATTACAGCTAATATTACAATTAGGTGCAACAGGCAGATGCATTCTAGCAAACTTATTGTGAGCATCAACAGAATAACAAGGATGTTTCTTTGTTTTTTCTAACATAACGTCTGATATTTTATTTTTATTGTCTATTTTCGAGCAATTGCAATCCATATTCTTCACCTCCACCTTTAAATTTTATTCTTTACTGCACTCTTTCCAATTTATTTCTTTTGAACGAAATGCACGTTCCCAATCATTTGCAAAAACTTCTAGTATATTTAGCATTCCTTCATACCCAAAATACTCCTTATCAACATAAACGTCTCTATTTGTGGGATTCAAAACATCAAAAGCTATTTTTATACCTACTTCTTCAGCTATATATTTCTCCCAAGCAGACCCAACGACTGCATCAACCTTTATATCTGTTAAAGCCTTCTTTATCTGATAACCATCTATAGAAAATGCTACTTTTGGTGAGATACCTAGATCATCTAGTTCTCTCTCAAGGATCTTTTGTGATTCTGGCATATCCGATTTGAATAGCAGCAATTCAGGAATCATCTCAAGTTCCTCAAAAAGCATCCTCACAAGACCGATACCAATAGTTGCATCCGCTGATATTGCAACCCTGCAATTACGATATCTTGGAATAATCATTAGAGCCCTCTTGCGAAGAATCTCAACAACAAATTCCTCACCTTCCTCTATCAACCGCTTCACTT
>DATCID010000065.1:0-3052 GCA_036507975.1 Ruminiclostridium sp. | reverse complement strand
TATAAAGGTTTGTTTCCTATGATGGAGATATGGGATACAGCCCAGGCTATGTTTAACAATCAGAAGCTCATCACCGGTGGAAAGGTAGATTTCCTTTTTAGTGAGAAAAACAAATCTTTTTCATTAGCTTATTTTAATGATAGCGATCATTTTTATAAATACATGAATAATAACTTTTATGGATTTACATTGCCTTTAAATACAATAGGTATTGCGGCTAAGAGGACACAAATTCCAAAAGGTCAGGAGGGAAGCCTTTATGATTCAGGAAAAGGCTGGCTGTACGAACTATCAAGCTATGAGGTTGATAAATACAATAAAGATTTAAAAAACTATAGCTATGAGCTGCTGAAGGTTTGGTTTGGCAAGGATTATGAACAGGCTAAGAAAATACATGACCAGTACCTTGGCTATGCGATAAATGATCAAGCTTGGAAAGATGGAGTATATCTTTTAAATGGAAGACAGATATACATTTATGGTGGACATGGACAAGGCGGAACAAACTTTAAAATGCAAGTATGGGCGAAGGAATTTATAACCAAGGAAACAATGCTTAAATAAAATAATGGAAGGTGATTTAATTGAATAATAGATTAAGAAAAATGCTGTGCATGATTTTATGCTCAGCATTTTTTATTACGGGATTTCCGGCAACCAACATAATAAATGCAGCAACAAGCTATACTTCTTTAAAGTATGAAAATGGAGGAAGAGAATTTTTTGACCAGAGTACATATAACAAGTTCAAAGTTAACTTTCAGCTTCCTTCATTGCCATCTGGAGGTGTTATTCCCCTAAAGGTAAATGGGTATTATCTGAATTACAGATTATTTTCCCAAAAAAATCTTGTTGTTTATGGTAATTATGCAAGTCTAAAAGATAAAAACTATTTCAAATGCGGTTATCAAATACATGAAAATTTAAATGACTTACAGCCAAAAATATATTATGACGGAGGATATTTTTTAAAACCAGAAGGAGCAGCCTGCAAGGGAAAAGAACAAAACCCTATTACTCACGGTGATACTTGCAAAACAAACCGGGGAGAATGGAAATATCTAGGTTTTGATGTGAATGGTAATCCTTTTTCTAACATGTGGATGATAAATGTAGCAACTGAAACAAAATTTTCTGAAAGAAACTGGATAAAAGAGCCTTGGAGTAAATCAAATGAGGTTAAAAAAGACCTTTCAGATGGTATCAGTACTTACAACGAAGCTGCTTATAATGAAAAGGAAGTATATACTAGAGCCTTAGCACAAGGCACAAAAAACTGGATATATCAAATTTTCAAAACTTATGGAGGAATACCTAATAACGGTAAAGCTTATGACCCAAATGTATATCAGTACCTTTATGTTCAGTCTGCTCCTACACTTCAAAAGAGTGGTTCAGCTAAGATGTGGCATGTAAGAACCAATGGTTCTATCTGGTATCAGACCTTTTCAATACCAACGGTTGCTCAAAAAATTGGTATAAGTGCAATTAAAAGTGATTTACCTGTAAAATGCTATATATCAGCGGTATCAGAGATGCCAGACATTCCAAAAGGTAGTGAGCTTGACAATCAAAAAGTGAAATTGGAGTTTGAAGTAAAAGGAGTATTGCAGGATGATGTTATCCTTGATGAAGATGCTCCCGCTCCTGGTGGATGGGTTGCATATTATAAAGACCCTGTTGCAAGAACTGTATACTATACAAGGCAAGATATAAAAGAATGGGATTTAAATATTGATAAAATAACAGGCTTAATATTGGTTGATACTGAAAAACATGTAAAGACAGTAAGTAGTGTAGGCAACATAGGTAAAGCCAAATTTACAGTTGAAACAACACTTGGAGATATTAAGAAGCTTCCAAAAGTTGATGATTCATATAAGATTACAGTGGATGCAACTGCGAAAATCAAATATCTAGACCCACATACCCAATCGGCAACAGGTACAAATTCATTCCTCACCGGCACAATAACAATACCTATACCAACACCACCGGAAGGTGAAACTAAAATACCTGTAGTAGTAGACATACCAACTGTGAATATACAAAACAATATTGGCGAAATAGCCTTTGATGGGGTAGCATTTGCGGATGCAACAGACAGCACTGATATGTCAACTGTAACGAGTACAGAGTTGTACATAAATGGACAGTCAGTGGACTATGACACATTCTTTTCAGGGCAGTACCTGTTCCCAGCAACTACAGACAAAAACGGGTACTTTGCTGAGATAATATGCAAATATAACCTTGATAAAAGCAAAATAGTATTAGAAGGTTTAACGGATGAACAAAAAGACACAATAATGAGTGATGTACCTGTGCAATATGTTTCAACAGATTATGCATACGTATATCCTACCAAGCCTAATGCTCAATTTGCTTTATCATCAAATACATGGAAACAAAACAGAATAATAAACGTATCAAATACATCTGTAAGTGGCAATATCCAATTAGTAATAAACAAGTATCCAATAACAGAATACAGATGGTCATATGGTGGCGATACAGCCAAGCTAAACTATGGCACAAACACTGATATGATAAAGCAACTGCAATACAAAGAACCAGGAACATATTCATTAACTCTTGAATGTAGAAATACCTTAGGCAAATGGTCAGACCCATATACTTCTGAATATCAAGAATTGGAAGATTATTCGCCAAACATAGAAGTCAACCTTACCGATAGTGTGTTAACAAGAAATGACGAGCTTGGAGCATGGCACTATGACGTTAATAGCACAGATGGCGACAAGGTAGCAACTGCTAAAATTGAGCTGTGGTATGATGCCAACAATGACGGAGTATTAGAAACAAAGCTGCAGGAATGGAACGGCTTAGGTGAGAATGGCATTTGTGAAATAGATGATTTTCCTAAGTACACACCTACACAGCTAGGATGTTATAAATACAAGCTATTCGCAAAGGATGAATTTGTAGGTGTCGCAGGACAGGACACACTAACACAATATGTTACTGATGCTGACAAAAAAGAAGAAACCTATGAAGTAGAATTTTGGGTAGACAACTATCAGCCATTATC
>DATCID010000064.1:0-9732 GCA_036507975.1 Ruminiclostridium sp. | reverse complement strand
CACAAAAAAATGTAAACTTGCATTTCTACCCAAAAGTGGAGATTTTAGTTTAGCTACTTTAATATAAAATGCGCTGGCTGCTTATCTTAAACCGCCAGCGCATTTTTATGTCAAATAATACCCAAAATTCAGAAAGAACCGAATTATCTCCGGTCGGGATTTTTTATTGATGTTATAGTAGCTGTAAATTTATTCTTTAAATAAACATCACAATCAGTATAATTATAGAAGCTTCCAAGCTATTTCACTCCATCTTAGCTCGTTGCGGAGATTTAAAATGGTTGTATCATTATTAATAAGCACGTATTCTATTCCTGCCATCTCAGCCCAATCAATAAGCTGCTCAGCAGTGACGTTATATGAGAATACGGTATGGTGCGCACCACCAGCATAAATCCAAGCTTCAGCTGCAACCTGTAATGAAGGCTCTGGCTTCCAAAGAACCCTAGCAACAGGTAGCTTAGGCATATCGATTGTTGGCTTTTCAGCATTAACCTCATTAATAATTAAACGGAAGCGATTTCCCATATCAATAAGTGATGCACATACTGCATGACCAGAAGCGCCATCAAATACTATTCTTGCAGGATCAGATTTTCCACCTATACCAAGAGGATGTACCTCAATGCGAGGCTTCGTTGCCGCAATTGTTGGGCAAACCTCAAGCATATGTGAACCTAAAATCATTTCATTACCTGCTACTAAATTATAGGTGTAGTCTTCCATAAAAGAAGTACCCTTGTTATCTGACATAACCTTCATAACATTTACAAAAGCAGAGGTTTTCCAGTCGCCTTCTCCACCAAAACCGTAGCCATTCCCCATAAGATCTTGAGACGCAAGGCCTGGAAGCTGCTTTAGACCGTGCAAATCTTCAAAGTTAGTAGTGAAGGCACTAAAGTTGCCTTCTTCCAAAGCTGCTTTAATACCAAGCTCAATACGAGCCTGTTCTCTTATTGCTTCATACTTTTCACCAGTTTTGGCATCAGCAACAATATCGTATTTTGTACCATATTCTGATATTAATGCATCTATTTGTTCATCAGTAACTTTGTTTACTTTATCAACAAGGTCTCCAACGCTATAGGCGTCAATCGACCATCCAAACTTAATCTGAGCTTCTACCTTGTCGCCCTCTGTAACAGCAACATCACGCATGTTATCGCCAAATCTTGCTACCTTTAAATGGTTTCCCCAAATGTATGCAACGGCTGTTCTAGTCCAAGCCCCAATTCTCTCACGGACAGAGGCATCTTCCCAGTAGCCAGCAATAACCTTACGTGCGATACGCATTCTTGCACCGATAAAGCCATGCTCGCGATCTCCATGAGCCGATTGGTTTAGATTCATAAAGTCCATGTCTATGTTATTCCAAGGTATTTCCTGATTAAACTGTGTATGAAAATGAAGTAAAGGTTTTTTTAACTGAGAAAACCCTGCAATCCACATTTTTGATGGAGAGAAGGTATGCATCCATGTAATAATACCAGCACATTTCTCATCTGAGTTTGCGTCAATAAATACTTTTAGTATTTCGTCTGATCTAGTAACAATTGGTTTAAAAACGATCTTGTAAGGAATGGCTGAGTCTAAATTTAACTGCTCTACCATAAAGTTTGAATGCTCTGCGACTTGCCTTAGAGTCTCTGGACCATATAAGTGCTGACTGCCTGTAATAAACCAAAATTCAAAATCTTTTATTTTTATCATGTTAACAACTCCTCCTAAACTGTTTAGCTTGTATGCACAAGTACCTGATTTAATTTTATATCTGATTGGCCAAAAAATCAATAACATTTTTATTGAAATCAATGTTTTATGTCAATCGAGCTGATATATATAGGAAATCTGAGGGTTAATATTTCATATAAATATGTATTAATTAAGAAAACGTATTGAAAATGCATTTGTGATGCTATATAATTTTTATATAGATTGTATGCACAAGTTCTTGGTAAGAGGGGTAAAATAATGCTGCAAAATGATGTGAGTCAAACAAAGTATGCCAAATTAATGGAATATATAAAGGATGAGATCATTATGGGAAAAATAAAACCAGGTGATCAAATTCCTTCCGAAAATACTTTGGCACTAGAACTGTCATTAAGCAGGCATACTGTCAGAAAAGCAATATCAATGCTTGTTAATGAAGGATATCTTTATACCGAGCATGGAAGAGGAACATTTTGTAAAGACAGAAGTATAAGCAGAACTAATTCAAGAAATATAGGAGTAATGACCACTTATATTTCAGAGTACATTTTTCCAAGGGTAATTCAGGGTATTGATTCTGTACTATCACAAAAAGGCTACAGTATTATGCTGAAAAACACAGATAATGATGTGGAAAAGGAAGCTTTATATCTTCAGGAAATTCTTAGTAAGGATTTAGAAGGCTTGATCATAGAGCCCACCAAAAGTGCAATATCCTCTAATAATATAAAGTTTTATAATGCTTTAGATGAGCATAGAATACCTTATATTTTTATTCATGGAGTGTATCAACAGCTTGAAGATAAACCACAAATAATATTGAATGATTCAAATGGTATGTATTTGGCTGTAAAATATCTACTTGAATTGGGACATAAAAACATTATCGGTATTTTTAAAGCAGATGATATTCAAGGAATTGAAAGACATAAAGGCTATGCAAATGCGTTATCTGACAGTGGTATGCAATACGACCCTAATAATGTGGTATGGTTCCATACTGAGGACAGAAAAATAAAACCATATTCTGCAATTGAGGGCTTGATTAAGAGAAAGAAAAAAATAGATGCAATAGCCTGCTACAACGACCAAATTGCATTTGGTATATATGAGAAGATTTCGGAATTGGGACTGTCGATACCAGAGGATATTTCGTTAACCGGCTTCGATGATTCATATTTTGCCACTAGCTGTCCAACAAAGCTAACATCAGTAAGCCATCCAAAGGAACTACTAGGCGAACTAGCTGCTCAAACTTTGCTAGATATGATTAATGATCCAGAATACTCAAAAACCTCAATTAGAAAAATAATTGAACCAGAACTAATTATTAGAGATTCTTGCAAGTTAAGGAACAACCTTAGTGAATAGTGAAAAATGAAAAGTGAAGAGTTATGGAAAGTCGGCTTACACCGACAATTTTATAAAAACCAATTTTTGTACTAAACTGCTAATGAGGTGGCTATCCATGATTTTTGTTTGTTGCTCCAGTAATAAATTATCACAAATATAATTGTATTGAGATGAAAACTACTTTAGAGGAGGAAAATTATGAGTATTGAATTGAAGGATGTTAGAAATACCATTATCAACGGACAAACAGCAATAGGGATTGAACTGGGATCTACCCGTATCAAAACGGTCCTAATCGGTGCAGACAATACACCGATTGCCTCCGGCAACCATGACTGGGAAAACAGTTATGTCAACAGCCTTTGGACTTATAGCTTAGAGGATGTCTGGAAGGGCGTGCAGAGCAGTTACCAGAAAATGGCCGACAATGTCAGAGATCAATTTGGAGTAGCAATCGAAACTACGGGATCAATCGGTATCAGTGGCATGATGCATGGTTATCTGGTTTTCGACCAGGGTGGAAATCTTTTAACACCCTTTCGTACCTGGCGTAACAATATAACTGGTCAGGCTTCTGAAGCCCTAACCAAGCTATTTAACTATCCTATCCCACAAAGATGGAACATTTCCCATCTTTATCAAGCCATCCTGAATCAGGAAGAGCATATATCTGACATTGGCTATATGACAACCTTGGCGGGCTATATACATTGGAAATTGACCGGACAGAAAGTTCTGGGAATTGGAGAGGCATCAGGTGTTTTCCCAATTGACTTGAAGACTAAAGATTTTAATTCGCAAATGATTGGGCAGTTCAATCACCTGAATAGTCCGCGAAATATTCCGTGGCATTTGGAGAACATCCTTCCAACTGTTCTAGTTGCCGGCGCAAAAGCTGGTGAACTCACAGAAGCAGGAGCACAGCTCCTGGATGTTACAGGTCAGCTGCAACCGGGCATTCCGCTTTGCCCTCCCGAAGGTGATGCAGGAACCGGTATGGTAGCCACCAACAGTGTATCAGTCCGTACTGGCAATGTTTCCGCTGGAACATCAGTATTTGCGATGATTGTACTCGAAAAGGAACTGTCTAAGACATATTCCGAGATTGACCTGGTAACGACACCCGATGGTGAACTGGTGGCTATGGTGCATTCTAACAATTGTACATCGGATTACGATGCCTGGATGGGCTTGTTCAACGAAGTTACCAAAGCGTTGGGCGTGGATATCCCAAAATCGAAGCTTTATGACACTTTACTTGGCATGGCACTCCAAGGGGATCCTGACTGCGGTGGCTTATTATCTTATGGTTATGTTTCAGGTGAACATATTACCCATTTTGAAGAAGGCCGTCCAATGTTTGTGCGTTCATCAAGCAGTAACTTCAATCTGGCTAATTTTATGCGAGCCAATTTATTTACATCACTGGGTGCTCTCAAAACCGGACTTGATATTCTTTTGGAAAAAGAGTCAGTTAAGGTAGATGAAATCTTGGGCCATGGTGGTTTTTTCAAGACCAAGGGAGTGGGACAGAAGATCATGGCCGCTGCCTTTAATGTTCCAGTATCGATTATGGAAACTGCTGGGGAGGGCGGAGCCTGGGGTATTGCATTACTGGCATCCTATATGGTCAATCGAGCAGAGAATGAGTCGCTGGAGGATTTCCTCAAAGAAAAGGTTTTTGCCGGAAAGCAGGGTGATTCCATCGCTCCTGATCCATCAGATGTTGCAGGTTTTAACGAATTTATGATACGCTACACCAAGGGATTGACTATCGAAAGAGCTGCGGTCGATTATCTGAAATGAGATTGTGTAATTTATACAATAATTTGGAGGTTTTGAATATGTCAAATTTACCGAAAACAATGAAAGCATTAGTAGCTTATGCTCCAGGGGATTACAGATTAGAAACTGATTTTCCAGTACCTACTGCTGGTGAAGGTGAAATGGTTATTAAGGTTGAGGCTTGTGGTATTTGTGCAGGGGATGTAAAAGCACAGCATGGTGCAGCAATGTTTTGGGGTGGAGATGGACAACCAAGTTGGGTAAAACCACCTTTTATTCCAGGTCATGAATTTCTTGGAACTATTGCAGAAATGGGAGCTAATGTTAAAGGCGACTTTGAGGTTGGTGACAGAGTTGTATCAGACCAGATTGTACCATGCTGGGAATGCAGATTCTGCAAGACTGGTAAGTATTGGATGTGCCAAAAACATGATATCTTTGGTTTTCAGAATAATGTAAATGGGGGTATGGCTGAGTACATTAAGTTCCCTAAGGGAGCTCTTGTTTATAAGATTTCTAAAGACCTACCAATGGAAAAAGCAGTTCTTATAGAACCATTCGCTTGTTCAAAGCACGCAGTTGACAGAGGAAATATTTCAAATGAAGATGTTGTTGTATTGTCAGGAGCAGGTACTCTCGGACTAGGTATGGTAGGCGCTATAAAACTTAAAAATCCTAAAACATTAGTAGTTCTTGATATGAAGGATGATAGACTTGAGCTTGCAAAAAGATTTGGTGCAGATATTGTTATCAATCCAGGAAAAGAAGATGCAGTGAAGAAAATTATGGATATGACAGATGGCTATGGCTGTGACGTGTATATCGAAGCAACTGGACATCCATCAAGTGTAATACAAGGCTTAAGTATGATTCGCAAATTAGGGACCTTTGTGGAGTTCAGCGTGTTCAGTGGGGCTACAACCGTAGATTGGAGTGTTATAGGTGACCGTAAGGAACTTGATATTATGGGAGCTCACCTTAGCCCGTACTGCTTTGAACCTGTTATCGAGTGGATTACAAATGGGAAGCTTCCTACAGAGGGTGTTGTAACTCATAAATTACCTCTAGAAAAGTGGGCGGAAGCCTTTGAAATAGCAGGTAAGGGTGACTGTTCGCTAAAAGTTGTATTAGTACCTTAATCAAAGAACTCTGTTTATAAGCCCCTAATCCCTCCCTGTTTAGTGTATGAATCCACTGCTAATTAGATTATAGGAGGGAAGGGTATTTAATTTATTGGAGGGAAATTTATGTCTATTGCTATTGGTTGTGATGAGGCTGGCTATGAATTGAAGGAACAAATAAAAAGCTATATCTGTAAAAAAGGATATGAGGTTGAAGACTGTGGCGTTTATAATACAGATCCTGTTCTTTATCCTGATATAGCAGTGAAAGTTGCAAAATCAATTGCAGATGGAAAAAATGAAAGAGGAATATTAATTTGTGGTACGGGCATAGGTATGGCTATAACTGCAAATAAAGTACCTGGCGTAAGGGCGGCTGTATGCCATGACCCATACTCTGCGGAAAGATCAAGAAAAAGTAATAATGCACAGATTATGTGCTTAGGTGCAAGAATAGTTGGGGGAGAACTTGCCAAGCTATTGATTGATACATGGCTAAGCTCTGAATTTCAGGGTGGGGGTTCATCTGAAAAGGTTGATAAAATCAGTGAATATGAAAATGAGTTTTCTAGAGGTGGTAAGTTGTAATCATATTATTCCATTTTAGATAGGAGAGTAAAGCTTATGCAGAGAATAATTAATGACCCAGATCAGGTAGTAGAAGATATGCTGGAAGGTTTCTTGAAAACACATAGTGATATTGTTGTAAGAACAGATAATTCTAGGACAATCAAATACAAAAATGCACCTGTACAAGGGAAAGTTGGTGTCGTAACAGGAGGCGGTTCTGGACACAAGCCAGCTTTTATTGGATATGTGGGTAAAAATATGGTTGATGCTGTAGCTGTCGGAGAGATATTTTCATCACCTACTGCAAAAGCTTTTTATGATGCTTTCAGGGAGGCTGATGCAGGAAAAGGGATAGCTTGCCTTTACGGGAACTATGCTGGGGATAACATGAATGTCAAAATGGCTGTTGACTTTGCAATGGAAGATGGTGTTTTAGTCAAAACTGTAGTTGCAAATGATGATGTAGCCTCTGCTCCTAAAGCAGAAAAGCATAAGAGACGTGGTGTGGCTGGAGAAATATTAATGTGGAAGGTTGGTGGCGCAAAGGCTGCAAAAGGTGGTAACCTAGATGAAGTTATTGCTGCTGCGCAAAAGGCCATAGACAATACAAGGAGCGTTGGTATAGGCCTTACATCTTGCACGATACCAGCAGTAGGAAAACCTAACTTTAAAATAGAAGAAGGAACAATGGAAGTAGGAATAGGACACCATGGAGAGCCTGGAATAGAGGTTACTAAGCTAACGACTGCAGATGAAATGGCTCAAATTATGCTTGATATAATTCTCCCGGATTATCCTTTCGTAAGTGGGGATGAAGTTGTAGTGCTACTATCCGGACTTGGTGCAACTCCTATAATGGAACTGTACATTCTTTATAATAAAGTTGAAGAGATACTTGCTGAAAAGGGAATTAAAGTGCACAGGTCATACGTTGGAAACTATTTTACTTCACTTGAAATGATGGGTTCAACACTTACTATAATGAAGCTGGATGATGAATTAAAAGAACTTGTTGATGAAGAAGCTAACAGTGTTGGACTAAAGCAGTTTAAAGATTAATTTTGATAATTAGTTATATTCTGCTTATGGTATAGTTGATAATATAATTTTGCCATTGAGAGGAGTTTTTAATGATGGAAAGCTTTAAAAATGAAGATGGTTTAATAGTAGTAAACAATTTAGTAAAGACAATCCAGAGCAACAAGGAATATTTAAGCGAAGTTGATGGTGCAATAGGAGATGGAGACCACGGAGTAAATATGAATAAGGGCTTTACCCTCTGCCAAACCAAATTGGGAGATAGTAAGGTAAGCATGTCTGAGGCATTAAATGTATTAGGAAGGACTCTGATTATGGAAATTGGGGGTTCAATGGGACCTCTATATGGAACCATCTTCATGGGTTTGGCAAAGGCTTGCAAGGATAAAGAGACTATTGATAAAAACACTTTTGCTGAAATGCTTCAGTCGGCAATGGTTGGGCTCCAAGCTTTTGATAAGGCTAAAGTCGGTGATAAAACACTGGTGGATACGCTGGTGCCAGCTATTGATGCATTTAACGCTGCGATATCTTGTGAGAAGAGCTTCAAGGAAGCACTTGAGGATATGAAGCTAGCGGCAGAAAAAGGAAAGGAATCTACTAAGGACATGGTAGCCAAAATAGGAAGGGCGAGTAGACTCGGTGAACGCTCAAGGGGTACTCTTGATGCAGGAGCTACTTCGTGTAACCTAATATTGCAATCAATGGCTGATTCAATACTGGAATTAACAAAATAAAGGGAGTAAATCAACTTGTAAACCTTCATTTGGCAGGCAGTAGTTGATATGTATTAGGTCAACGAGCTATTAATCTTGTTAGTACATATACTATTGCATTTGCATGGGGAAGTTGAGTAAGTGAGATAATAATACTTTTTAAAGAGGTAATAAATATGCTACTTAAATCACTAAAAGAGGAAGTATTGCAAGCAAACCTTGATTTGCCAAAGTATGGTTTGGTGACCTTTACGTGGGGAAATGTTAGTGGTGTTGATAGGGATAAGGGCTTAATGGTAATCAAACCAAGTGGTGTTCCATATGAGCAACTCAAAATTGAGGATTTGGTAGTTCTAGACCTAGATGGAAAGCAGGTAGAAGGTACTCTAAGACCTTCCTCTGATACGCCAACACATATTGTGCTTTATAATGAATTTAAAGAAATTGGAGGAATAGTGCATACCCATTCAACCTGGGCGACAAGCTGGGCTCAGGCTGGACGAGCTATTCGTCCTATGGGAACAACTCATGCGGACTATTTTTATGGAGAGATTCCTTGCACAAGAAGGCTGACCCAGGAAGAGATTGAAGGCGAATATGAAAAAAATACTGGGTTAGTTATTGTGGAAACTTTCAAGGAATTGAAACCAGTATATATTCCTGGAGTTCTTGTAGAGGATCATGCTCCATTTAGTTGGGGTAAAAATGCTCATGAAGCGGTTCATAATGCAGTTGTTATGGAAGAGGTAGCTAAAATGGCATTTAATACACAAGCGCTATCAAGTGACGCTAACAATGATGTTAATCAATATTTGTTGGATAAGCACTTTATGAGAAAGCATGGCTCAGATGCTTACTATGGCCAAAAGTAAAAAATAAAAATGCTTGAAGTGACAACTATATTGAAATACAAGACAAAACTGCTTGAATTAGTAACGGTTAATTCCGCAGACTAATTCAAGCTTTTTTGATATTTCCGACATTTTGAATAAAGGATCCATTATGGATTAAAACATTTATTTTCTACGCAACTCCAGAAGTAAGACTTTATGAATGCAATTTATATTTTGGACAGTTAACATAATATTGAATGGAGTCAAAAACATCACATTTAAAGTTTGTATTTTTTTGATTCTAGATTTGAATACATATTTCTAACAGAATCCCTCTCAATAATCTTATCTGATTCAACAATTATGCTTTCTACATTTTCACTGTTTATTTTTTTTACTAACAATTCCACTGCAAGGATACCCATTTGAAGCTTATCAATTTTTATTGTAGTTAAAGCGGGCTCTATATACCTTGATAAAAGGATATCGTCCACTCCTATGAAAGATATATCATGTGGAATTTTAAATCCTAAATCTTTAGCGCAGCGAATGGCACCTATTGCAAAAATATCACCTGCGCAGAAAACTGCTGATGGAATTGGG
>DATCID010000063.1:0-6878 GCA_036507975.1 Ruminiclostridium sp. | reverse complement strand
TTAATGTTCCATTTGGAACATAATTCATATGTAGGGTAGTTATCATTAGCTGAGTCAAGAACATAATTTGATATAGGGAACTGCGGCAACAGTTCTCTATATTCAGCTAATGCTACTATTCCAGTGACACTGTCGTGTCTATATGTAAATTTTTCACGTATAATACAGATAAAAAAGTTGATTATGATAAATTAATATTTTTATTTAATCAGGTAGGCTGAACCAAAGAAACAATGATTAGATTTGCCAGTGTGTAAATGTCAATCCCAAAATGCACAAAAATTATAATCTCAAAATGTACATTTGTTATAATCAATTATTGCTATTTTTCTTATTTTCCATTGATTCTACAATTTAGTAAGTGGGGTGAAGTTTTTTCAGATATCACAATTGCTAACGCAATACTGGACAGACTAATTCATCACTCAAGTATTATCAAAATAACAGGACATTCCTACAGGCTTAAGGGAAAGGTTGATTGTTAGTTATAATAGTGGAATTCTTTTCATATCTCTTGTTTATTAGTTGGAACAGAGATTTGCCCCTTGCTTATCAATCGGTAAATATTATGTGAAGTTGTATACTAAATGACTGATGGTACTAAGGATTTCCAACATTCAACTTCACATAAAAAATATTAAATTATTGTCTTCAACCAATCAAGCAAATCCTGTTTTGCTTTCTTTGAATATATTGTATTTCATGTTGAAACTGGATATACTCTTCTAAAATTGAATTGAATTGACAGGGAGAGTCTTTACCTTTTGGTTGATGACATTTGTAAAATTTATTATGATTTTTGAATTCATGTAAAACTTTAACCGTACGAACAGAGTGTACCTGAGAATTTTTAAGCTTCATATTTGCTCTTATTCCATAATAACTCTCTAAGAATTTATAGCCTAAATTTAATGAGAATGTATCTGCGTTATTATCATTCGCATATTCTAAAAGATGCTTCCATTTGAGTATGTAACGCAGCTTTGTTCCTTCTGAATAGTTTAGTTCATCCAAATGTTGTGTAGCTTCCTTAATTAAATCCACTAACGAAATTACAATAGTGTTATTCATAAATTACCTCCAAATTTAATAAATATTTTTTACACTACTATAACACTATATTATGTAAAGTTAAAAACAAAGAAACTGTTGTACTATAAGGGCTTTAGTTCTTAACTTTACATAATATTCAACTTTTCATAAGATGAATTATGTGAAGCTTTACATAACTCATCAATTATTAGTAACTTATATTTTGCATAATGCTTTAACTTTACTTCTAATCTGTTTTCTGCATGAGCTTTATTTAGCTGCATGATTAAATCAGGACATGATATACCGCCCCTTTCAGAACCTGACGTGCCCAATGTCGGCTAAGTCAGAGGAATTATTCCCTCTTTCTCGCCTAGGAACTGTACGTGTCGCTTTCACGACATACAGCTCACCAATACGTTTTCAGATTTATTATACAAACTCATGTAAGACACCTGCAAGGCATTTAAGCCCCTCTACAATCCTCTCCTCGGGCATGTTTGAGAAGTTAATTCTGAAAGTATTTTCATTACCGCCATTAGGAAAAAATGAACCTCCTGGAACAAAAGCAACGTTTTTTTCTAGGCTTTTTTTCAAAACATCTCTTGCATTTACATTTGTCGGAAGTTCAACCCATGCAAATAAGCCACCCTGTGGTCTTGTAAACGATACTCCTTTTGGAAATCCCTCCTCCATTGTTTTAACTGTTAAATCCCTGCGACGCCTATAGACCTCGCGTATTTTATTAATATGCTCATCTATATCATACAATTCAAGGTACTTAGATATTTCCATCTGTGCAATTGTATTACACTGCAAATCTGTTCCTTGCTTTACAAGTACATATTTTTCAATTACCCGTATGTCTCCTGCAATCCATCCAATTCTATAACCTGGACAAAATATTTTGGAGAAGGTTCCGAGGCAAAGTACACAACCAATCTGGTCAAAGGACTTAATCGATGGAAGATTTTCGCCTTCATATCTGAGCTCTCCGTAAGGGTTATCTTCAATAACCATAACCTTATGCTTCATTGCAATATTTACAAGTAGTTTTCTTCTTTCAAAGCTCCATGTCTTTCCTGTTGGGTTCTGAAATTCAGGAATAACGTATATTATTTTTACTTTTTTGGTCCTTTCAAGAATCCTTTCAAGTTCCTCTAATATCATTCCATCATCATCTGTGGGAACCTCAATAAATTCACATTCATAAGCTCTAAACGCACTTATTGCTGCAAGGTATGTGGGACTTTCACACAGAACAATATCGCCTTCGTTTAGGAACACCTTACCTGAAAGATCTAGCGCCTGTTGTGATCCATGGGTTATAAGAATGTTTTCTGATTGAAATTTGGTTCCCAGCCTTGAATTCATTCTATCGGCAATCCACTCCCTAAGTAGTGCATAACCCTCAGTGGTAGAATATTGTAGAGCCTTTGTACCTTGCTCCTCCAGCACAATTCTGTTTACTTTTATAATCTCCTCAACAGGAAAAAGTTCCGGTGCAGGCAAACCACCAGCAAATGAGATTACCTCAGGTCTTTCTGTTACCTTTAAAATCTCTCTTATCTCTGAAGCCTTTAAATTCCCTATCCTTTTGGCAAATTTATATTCCATTACAAATACCTCCAATACTTTTTATCTTCTAAACTATAGGATTAATTTCCATATCAGTAAAAACCTCTTGATTATCCTTAGTATCAATCAAATCTTTCATAGCCTGGCACAATCTCTTTACCCCTTCATCAATGTCCTTAAATACTGCAAATGTAAAATTTAAACGAATAAAATCGTCACCCTGACCCGATGTAAAGAAAGGAGTTCCTGGCACAAAAACTACCTTATATTCTGCGGCTTTTGAAACAAGCTTTGATGCCGATACTCCACTCGGAAGTCTACACCATATGTAATAACCACCTCTTGGCCTATTCCATATTAAATCTGATGGAGCATATTTTGACAGCGCATCGTACATAGCATCCCGTCTTACCCTATATTCCCTGCAAATCTTAGGTACGTGTGTTTCAAGGGATCCATTAGTTATAAACCTTTCAATGATCCATTGGGATAGGCTGCTTGAATGCAAATCCATTATCTGTTTTGCCGCAGCAAATTCTTTTACAACCCTTTTATGTGCCACCATCCATCCCAATCTCAAACCTGAGTATACAGTTTTTGAAAAAGTGCTTAAATAAATAATATATCCGTCATTATCCATTGATTTAAGTATAGGAAGGGAATTACCTTCATAATAAAGATCTCCATAAGCATCATCTTCAACTATAATAACCCTGTATTTATATGCAAGTTCAACAAGTCGTTTTCTTCTCTCAAGCTCCATTTCAATACCCGTAGGGTTTTGAAATGTTGGCATTGTATATATAAATTTTGGCCTGTACCTTTGCAATAGCTGTTCAAGTACATCAATCCTCATACCTTTATCATCCATTGGAATTCCCATTACCCTCGCGCCTATTGTTTTAAAGGCCTGAATCGCCGGGAAAAAGGAAGGATCTTCCACAACAACTACATCTCCAGGATCAAGCAATAGCTTTGCAACTAAATCAATTCCCTGCTGCGAACCAGAAAGCATCATTACCTCATCATACTTACAATAAACCCCTCTTTTATGCATCAAACCGCACACGGCTTCACGAAGTGACGTAAAGCCTTCAGTTGGAGAATGTAGCAATGCTTTATAATTCTTTTTTTCAACTATTTCATGTTCAATTCCTTTTAATACTTGAATAGGACCAGTTTCAGGAGAAGCAATTCCAGTTGCAAAGGAAATTACATCTTTCCTGCTTGCAAGCTCAAGCAAGTCCTTTACTATATAAGAATCAAATTTGCTTGAATACTGACTGAAAATCTGGTTCCAAATTGGTTCTTGCGAGAAGTCATTTTCTGAATTTAGTTCCTCCTCAAGGTACGTTAGCACAATAGTTCCATTCCCCACTTGAGAACCTACTAACCCATCAGCCTTAAGCTCTCTATACGCATTTAATATTGTAGTTCGATTTACACCAAGGATTTCTGCTAACTTTCTTTCGGCTGGAAGGCGAAACCCAGGCAAAAGCTCACCAGATAAAATTTGGCGCCTAACCTGCTCAAAGATCTGCACATATATTGGTGTATCAGTGTCCCTGTTAATTATTACTCTCATTCTAAATCACCCCCTCCATTGGATCAATCCAATTTCATTATAATTCCATAGTTGCCTATATACAACAACCAATTCTAATATTTTTTAATCATCCAATATTCTTATAAAGATTATTATGGTATTTTACATTTAACCTTACTTAAACTAGAGGTACCGCCAACATTATGAGAATTCACAATGTTAATGAATGTAGCATTGTAAATCAAAAAAATAAAAAAGCAATAATGCTTAATAGTAAGTAAGATTATTCATAACAAATATGGTTAATGATGATATTGTAAACATAACAATTTAAGTTCAAAATATCAAATGAGGTGGTACAAAAATGAATAAATCAAAAGTGGAAAAAGTAAATTTTTATAGCGATATACTTGGTAAAGAAATGCCAATGATGGTGTATTTACCTGAATGCTATAATAGTTTAACTCCTCTACCTGTATTATATTTTCTACATGGAAGAAGTGGGAGTGAAAATGTAATGTTTGAAATGGATATAAACACTAAAGCTGATCGAATGATAAAAGATGGGGAAATTAAGCCTATGATAATTGCATGTCCAAGGATTGGAAACAGTCGGGGGTTGAAATTCATCCTTAATCTGTAAAGAGGTGCCTGATCCTGGAGATAATAATAGAATCATAAATTTAGGAATGTATGAAGATTACTTTATGAAAGAAATAGTACCTTTAACAGATAAAACTTTCAATACTATAAAAGATAGAAAAGGAAGATATATAGGAGGGATATCTGCTGGAGGTTATGCAGCTCTTCACAATACATTTCGACATCAGCCATATGTTTTCAAAAGTAGGAGGGCATATGCCTGCTTTAGGACTGAAACTTGAAGAGGAAGACAAGCCATATTATAAAGACATGGATGTATGGGAAAAATATGATCCAATATATATTGCAAGAAACAATAATATTTCTTCTGATATTGATGTCTATCTTGATGCTGGAGATAAGGATGAAGGTAGATTTTATGAAGGCTGTTCAATTTCACATAAAATATTGAAAGAAAAAGGCATAGATTCTCAAAATCATGTATTCCCTGGTAATCACAGTGCTGAATATATACAATCAAATATTGAAAAATATCTAAAATTTTATGGATGTTAATATTGATATGCTCAAAATCAGAAAAAATTGATATGTTAGATAATAAATGATATGGTATTATGAAAAATATACTTCGATTTCCATGTGGTTCACTTTTAATTGTAAGGTATTATAAAATAAGTAAAACTTAATCTATAAAATCATTTAGGGAGGTTATCTTATGCCATTAGTTAAAATCGAAATATTTAAAGGGAAAACTGCCGAATATAAAAAAGCAATACTGGATGGAGTACATTCAGCATTAGTACAAGCATTCAAAATTCCTGATGATGATAGAATGCAAAGACTATATGAATTAGATAAAGAAAATTTTGAAGTGACACCGACAAAAACAGAACAATGTACACTTATTGAAATAACGGCATTTAAAGGTAGAAGCTCTGAAGCAAAGAGAAAGTTGTATAGTGAAATCGTAAATAACTTGAAAATAAATCCTGGTATAGATGGCAATGATATAGTAATAGTTATTAACGAACCATCTTTAGAAAATTGGGGAGTTAGAGGTGGTAATCCAGCAAATGAAGTTAATTTAGGTTTTAAAATAGAAGTCTAAAATTGGAATGCTATATGGGTGTTTTTGCCCATCCCATCCAAAAGGGGAATAAGAACTATTTCAAAAAAATACCCTAATAACACTATTTAGATATGGTTACTAGGGTTATAAAAAGGATATATGAAATGTCTCAAATACAAATAGGCTTGATGCAATGCTTATAAAACAATATATAGCCACATGTTGGATATTAATTTCAATATGCGGTTTTTTGTTTCGATTATTATTTTAGTATTTGGTGAATAATTTATAAAAATTATTCACTTATGAAATGTTCAAACCCCTCAACATATTTTGTAGGTGCAAACTCAATTATTTTGTACTCTGCAATTTTATTAATATAAAATGGGTCTTCTTTAATTATTGCATTAATTTCTTCTATGTTCTTTGCATTACAAAGAATTACTCCACCTACCCTCGGATTTCTTCTGCCTGAGCAAATAAATTTTTGTAATGAATAATATTTCTCTAAATGTTTTATATGTGGTTTTAATTCTTTTTCAACTTCCTCAAGTGGTTTTATGTATTTTAATACTAAAATAAACATTAATATTCTCCTCCTAAAAACTATTTTTAATCCACCTTATTATACGATTGTTACCTAACTAGGGGTATGCATCCTCTAAGCCTTAATTTCTCATATTTATCTATCATTGGCATAAACCATGGCCATTCGAAGTTTTCAAAGTACTCACTATAGGTTTGCCTGCTTATTACTTGTCTTATAACCTCATAAAGATTGGATCAGTTTCCATCTCCTGCAAAATTAAAACGCATCACACCGTTTACCTTAAGGCATTGCGACAACTATCTAAAAAACTTTCGTGGTCTTTAATCCAATAATACAAATAATATTTATTCCATACTTAATCTTATATTCCGCTAAATGAATTGTAAAACTAATTATTTACTTAAAAGAAATTATTTTACAATTATTTACAAAAAGGATTATTGAATTATACGTCGAATATATCCATAAAATACTTTTTTAAGGGTGGGTAAACTATGGAT
>DATCID010000062.1:0-39597 GCA_036507975.1 Ruminiclostridium sp. | reverse complement strand
CACAAAAAAATGTAAACTTGCATTTCTACCCAAAAGTGGAGATTTTAGTTTAGCTACTTTAATATAAAATGCGCTGGCTGCTTATCTTAAACCGCCAGCGCATTTTTATGTCAAATAATACCCAAAATTCAGAAAGAACCGTTTCTGTTTGGCTACTGTTTAAATTTTTAGAAAATGTTTTATCCAATAGCATATGAATTATTTCTTCATGCTCCTGAATATTATTCGCATCTTCCTCAAGTAAAAGATTAATAATCTCAGTATTCGTAGGTATTTTGGACATTAAATCACCCCTTAAAAATCTCTTTATTTATGACTTCATTGATTCTTTAAAAACTTTATTATTTTAGCCCATGCCAGCTTAGTATTTTCAAAATCAGTATAATGTTCTTGTACATGCGCATGATAAAATTCTAGCTCACTCAATATTTTCTTGAATTCATTATTCCCAAAATAATTACAAACCTTTGGAATTACATTTGATAAGTTTTCTCTCATTTTCACAATTTCAGTTTCATAATTATCTCTTTGAGTGATATAAAGTAAAAGTGGTTTGTACCTAATCCAACCGATTGAAGCTTTTAAAAATCTTTTAGTAATTACGCCCGAATCAGCTTTAATGGCTTTTAATTTGTTAGGAAGCACTCCACGAAGCAAATGCTCATAAGTAGAGAAACCATCATGGAAAGTATAGCAAGGAACTTTCCTTATATCACATTCGCCAATACTGGTACTTAAGAAGGTGTCTTCTCCTCTTGCCCCTGGTGGATTATAAAATGGAAATATTTTATTAATATTCTTGAGGTTAAACCCCAAATTAGCACCAGAAATGAATTTCATCCCATTTACTTCTTGAACAACTTCAGTAGTTTCATTATTAATTATATCAATATCTGCATAAGTAACTCCACCATCATTCATTTTTTCTTTTATAGAATCCCAGTTTATAATATCATTGCTTATAGCTTCTATGAAAATTCTAAACTCATCTTCAGATAGCTTGTCGTTGAAATCTAAATGTGGTATTGGAGAAATATAACCACAATGATGCCCATGTGTCATATCAGCATTTTTAATATTTTTGATATGTGTTGATAAAACTTCTTGACCTTTCCAAACAATGTTATCGTTGATTTTTATAGTTGCTAGGGGATATTCGTCATCATCAAGGAAAATGAGATAGTCCATTTTATTTTTTAATGCAAAATATAAAACCGCATTTCTTTTCATTGCATAGCCTTCACCAAATATCAGTTTAGCCTCTTTTAAACTAATAACTTTCTTTTCTACTAGATGTTGTGCCTCGTTGGTTATCGAAGAATTTCCTAAGTAATATGCCGAATCAACCATATCCAGTACTTCTCCGTCCATAATTCTGTAATCACTCACTTTTGTACTTGAATATTTCAAATCGTAAGCAACGAACAGGTTGAGTGCAATTTTTTTATTATCGACAAGTCCGGATTCATTCCAGCTACAAACATATGTCTTTACTACATTTTTAAAATTCTTCCGTCCTGTTACAAACCCAATACCAACGTTTATCTTCTTTTTTACAATTTTCATATGTTCCTCCCACTTCCCACTTTATCAAACTGGAATTAGTATCCATAACTTAATAATATTGCTCTCTAATTCCATATATAGCCTCCTGTTTTTATTTTTTTGGTTTCTTTACTGAGGCTGCTTCATTTGCAATTGTGGGTTGCACAGTAACTTTGTCATCTGTCTTTTTCTTCTTTTTCAACTTATTTGGATTTTTATCTCCCATTTAATATCACTCCTTTTTTTGCTTTATTCAATTTTCTGAAAAAACGAATTTATAAAAAAAATCACTTTTAGAAAGTGACTTTTAGAACTTCTAAATTATGAGTACAATTTGTTTATTATATCATTAAATTAACATACTGTCGAACTTAACTGCCTCATATTGGTAATTCATAAACAAATTCCCAATACGATAGCTCAAGTTAATCCTTCTTATGAACTCGCCTTATTCAATATTCATAATTCCATTCATCAGTACTTCAATAGCTTTCAGTCGTTCCTCGTCTAAAGTTCTTAAGAACTCCACTATATATTCATGCCATTCAGTCCCAGTTTCGATTTTAAATGAAATGGTTTTTGATAAATTTATAGGACCATCTCTCATATCATCAGAAAATACAGCTTTTGCGAGAACTCCCAATTCCAGATTACTTAATACTGCAAAGAGAAGAACATACTCATCTCCAAACAAGCAGTCATTTTCAAGGAGGTCTATAAAATCCTCCAGTGAATTAACCTCCGACCTTATTATACTAATTTTCATATCAGGATCTTGTACGTCTGTCAATCTCTCAACCAATTCTCGGAAGTCATCATCTGACATTTTTTCTCCCTCAATGAATACAGTTTCCTCTTTTTTGACAGGCATGGCATCTTCAATTAAAATAAGTTTTTCAAGGCTTTCGGTTTCCAAAGCGAATTTAAGCCTTGTTATTAAATCTGGTTTATATCTTTCTATATATTCCGAAAGCTTACTCTGTGTGAGGTTCAAATCAATAATCAACTTATTCATTGTTTCATCTATAATCAAATCCAATTTAGGTGAATTGATTCCTGATAGTTTATTTAGTAAAATATCATACTGCGTTGAGGATATAAGCAATTCGTATGTACTTCCGTCTGAAAGTACGGAAAAGAAACAAGCATTTAAGGTCAATTCAAAAATATTTGTTAACGTTTTCTTATAGTCAATCATGTATATTTGTCCATAAATCGTCAAAACTTTTTCAATATCATTTTCCGGAAACAAACTACAAAATTCAGTTTCAAGCTCAAGGAATTCTAGGTACTTCCTTATGTAAAATATCCCCGTGATATTCGTGTCATCAAAAAGCAAAGGATAATCAATAGAAGCCATTGTATTATGAGCATCAAACACAGCTCCATATTTTTCAAAAAATGACGGCATTGCTTCCATTATAGTTGAATCATAAGCCTCAAGCCCTACCTTCAGTCTACTTTTTCTTATGTTTTCGTATGTTTCCCTGCTCTCTTTGAAGCATGCTGACACTAGTTCGAGCCCTTTATCATATATTTGCTTGATTTGTCCTGTTTTTAAAGCTTCAAAAGCAGCTTCCGTTGCATCCAAACTTTTTAAATGAGTATCAATGGAATAAAAAATAGAGCTCATGATATTTTCTGCTGTATCAACAGTGACAGAACTGCTTTCCCCCTGTGTATACCTCATTATTAAATCCTTTAAAATGTTCATTATCTGAAGCTGAAAATATTCCATTTCCCCTTTAGTGATGGAGCCAGTGCGCAAGCCTTCTTTTAAAAGAGAAAGAGTATACTGCTTTTTATTTAAGTGCATTCTTTTTAAAGCCAATTTGTCTTTGGGTTGGTTTTCATCTTGCTTTTTTTCTACACTCAATCTATTGCCTCCTCTGTCTTTAACTTCTCCAGCCAGTTCTTCTTCCTAAAATCCTCTGCAAAAATGTGCAGATTACCCTTAAGAAGTTCCACTGAACCACCACAAGTGGTCTCAAAGTATTCCTTCATCAGTTTTATTAGCGCATCATCTCCTATTTTGTCTTCTGTCTCATTCTTCATATAATAAAAAATCTCATGCAACTCATGAAGGGTAGCTACATATATTTCCGGTATTATAAATGAGGAATTGCTGAAATTAGAAATGATAGATTTGGACACTTCAATGCCAATATCTATTCGTCCAATATGCTGAAGGAACCCATTTCTTGCCTCTAGTAGCTGTAACACATCATTAGCCGTTAACACCATCCCATACTTACTGGACTCGTCGTTTAATTGCAATATTTCATTGACCTGCTGCTCTCTTTGTGCGAGGTTCATTGAGTTTAAAACCATTGGTAACAACATATCTCTTCACTTCCTTTCAAAAATTTATTTTTCTTTCCTAATATTAAAAAGAGTACTTATAATCTAGCATGGGATATTTAAGAAACTTACTATGGTATCTTTTAAGTGTATATGATATAGGAGGAAATATCAAGAAATCAAAATGCAATACATCCCAAAATTTCCAATGCTGTCCTCCGTATATTTTACTGATACACACCAGAATTTGCTAACTGGCTTCTTGGTAATTACCCGTGCTGGAATTGCACCAGCGAGTGTGCTCCAGCTTAGCTGGACGCACTATAAAAAAAAGCCTCCAAAAGAGAGCCTTTTTTATTAACTATTAACTTAGAAATAAGTTTATAATTCTTTAGAAGTATCACCTGTGTTAACTTCTTCATATAACGTGATATGCTCCAAATTGGCTTTTCTGTTATCTAAAGTGTTAAGATTAATTGCATGCGTCACCTTGTTATCAGTAGTTTGCATAATACATCTATTCAAAAAGACCCTTCCTTCTGGAGTGTTTGCTACAGCAAAAGGCTCTCCGTTGATTTTATGGCAAACCCAACAATAGCCAGTGCTAATGACTCTATCTAAATCTTCTTTATCGATGAGGGTTTTCCCGTTTTCTTTTCCAAATTTGTCTCTCAAAATGAATGCAATTGTTTCTGCATTGAATTCTTCGAAATCATTGGTTGTATTTTGTTTGTAAATTTCTAAGTTACACCTTCTATTATCAAGTGTATCACCATTTAGATGGCGAATAGGTGCTTTTGTGGGCACATTCAATAAAAATGATTGTATGGTTTGCTTTTCAATAATTTTTTTATCAGCCCCATCTCGTTCACTTACAGTTTGTACCAAGTAATTGTTAAAATCTTTATGCCACTGGGCAAACCAAGTACCTTTTTCTAACACCCTCGTTAAGTCTTCTGCATCTATAGTAGCATTAATGGTAGTACCATCTTTTTTATGCAATTCAAGACATGCAATATTTCCATTTATTTCGTATTTGTTTGCTTCTGTTTCATTTTTTGCGTTTATAACAAGCCACCTCTTTCTTTGATTTTACACGTTGTTTTCGTTTAATATTTTTATTATATCACAAATATATCAAAAAAGTCCTCAACCTTTTTCGGGGTGGGGACTATTTTGCGCTTACATTATTTTTATTTGATTTAATGGTTAGTGTACTTTTTACTAAATTTGCCGATACGATATAGCGGTCGGTAGCATAGCCAGGAATATAGAAGGGATAGCAGGTGGTCATCGTCAGGACGGCATGGTAAGTAGGTACGATTACTGTTTTGTCGTCCTCATGGACGATTCGCGTGCCACTCACCTCATAGGTAAATGTACCTGCTGATGTTTGCACAATAAGCTGATCCCCTATCTTCAGATTGCCTATTTGTCTGAATACCATATCACGATGTCCAGAAATAACACAATTGTCTTCTTCCCCCGGAAGTACGCTTTGGTTGAAGTGCCCCGCACCTTTCTTCAATTCGCTCACACCAGTCCCTTGGAGGATTGGAATTTTGCGTTTTAAAACTGGAATTGTCAAATTTCCGATATTGTCACCCTCCACAGGATATTCAGGATAAAGGTCTTTATCTGGTGCAGGTAGGACAAGGGAATCGTATGATTCCACCTTTCCTCCCTCTGCCGTATACCCAGGCAGAAGTATTTTACTGGTATGGAGGTTTAGCTCTGCAGCGGAAGCTTCGGCAGAATAATCGGAATGTGAACGCTTGCCCCATAATAATTTTACATTAGTCATAACGTTTCCGGCTTCTCCAGCCTACTGCTCCGAAGTACTTAGTCTATATAATTTACTTTTTAGGAATTGGAATAACTTCTTGTGGAATAATTAAACTATAAATAAAGAAAAAACTGAACTGTGACCCAAAGAATGGATCACAGTTCAGTTTGATTTCCGAATTTTCAAACATGATTTATAGGGGTTATTTAAAGCGCTCTGTTGCATTGGCAAAAGACTCCTTAAGCTCATTCAAAGCATTTTCAGTTCCTTCTTTAATATCTTGCCAGGAACTTTCGCTGGCTTTCCTAAGTTGTTCGTATTTTTCCTTCAAGTCATCTATCTTACCCTCAAACTTCTCCACTTGGTTAAGATATTCCAGTTTCATATCAACCTGAACCTCGTTAGCTTTGCCACGTATACCAGTTATTTTTGCATTATATTGTTCTATCTGCGCACTAATTTTTTCTAAATACAAATAACGTTTTTCCATTTTAATACATCCTCCTTCATTTTTAAAATAAGAACTGTTTTTATTTGGAATCATCTAAGTTTTTGCTATAGTCCAACCTCAAGTTTCAGTTACTCCAGCAGCTATTGTAGCAATAAGTGCATTTACTATACCTGGCATACGACCAACTAGAACTTGTGAAATCCCTCTACCTACCATTGTTGCTGTTGTAGTAGCTAGAAAAGTTTTTGCAGCAGTTTCAGTTAGTTTAATACCAAAAGCAGCTCCTATTTTGCAATACTTTTTACTAAAGCAGCCGAGATGACATAGCGATCTGGAGCATCTCCAATAAAATAGAAAGGATAGCAGGTAATCACGCTTAGGACGGCATGGTCAGTAGGTACGATCACTGTTTTGTCGTCCTTATGAACAATACGCGTGCCCTCCACCTCGTAGGTGAATGTACCTGCCGATGTTTTCACAATCAGTTGGTCCCCTATTTTCAGATTTCCTAATTGTCTAAATACAGTATCGCGATGCCCGGATAAAACGCAGTTGTCTTCTTCCCCGGGAAGTACACTTTTGGTAAAGTGCCCTACACCTTTGCTCAATTCCTCATCACCAGTTCCCTGGATGATGGGCAGTTTTCGCTTTAAAGCTGGAATTGTAAGACTTCCAATATTGTCACCCTCGGCAGGATATAGAGGGTAAAGGGTTTTATCTAATGCGGGAAGGACTATGGAAGTATCTGATTCCACTGGGGTACTGCCTTCCATTAACTGATTTTGCTCTTCAGCCAAAGTAGTAGAGGTGGTATCGGCATAATGATCAGACTGTGCCTGTGCCCACATATTAATTATTACCCAAGAAGTACATCCTATCCCCAAGACTATAAATCCCAGTGATAGGACAGTAACCAAGGAAAACTTGCCCCATAATAGTTTTACTTTATTCATAGCGCTTTCTGCTTCTCAAGCCTACGGCTCCGACCAGCATTAAAGTAACCCCAATAAAGAGTAACTCGTATAAATTTGACGACGTTTTCGGAAGCTGACCGCCTGTAACAGTGGTTGTAACTACATTTTCACTTGGAACAGCTGGTGTGACTACTGGCGATTGTTCCTCCTCGTTGATTATCGGAACTGGAGTGTCATTATTAGTAATGGTTACAGTTTTGTTATCGCCAGAGGCTAAAGTGATATTGCCACTAGCATCACTATCCCCACTGTAACTTGCGGTATATCCAGCAAAAGTATCTTCGCTAACTACATAAGTACCTGGAGCCAATGTGTAGGTAGTTCCAGGGGATTCAGCACCCGGACCTGGGCTTGTAGCAACGTCACTACCAGAAGCCTTTACGTGCAGTTTGAAGTTACCAGCAACTGCTGTACGACCATTATCATTAATAACATGCTTAATTACATGAAGCATGGCTGGAGTTGGGGTCGTAGTTGGAGGCGTTGTGGTCTCACAAATACCATTTGTTATGGTATTGCTGTCTAGCGTGACCGCACCATTTCGTGCCAACAACTGTCCTTGCACCGCCGCACCAGTATTCGCTGTGATGGATATCATTGCAAATATGTGTCCCACAAACTTAGAGTTTGTTCCCAAAGTTGCGGAGCTTCCAACCTGCCAAAAGGTTCGGCAGAACCGAGCACTGTTGATGAGGTTAACACTACTGTCTGCTGCTGTGATAAGCGTGGAAGCAGTCTTAAATACAAAGACGCCATCGGGATCGCCCTGGGCATCAAGCGTTAGAGTGCCTGTTATCTGGAAAGTACCATCGGCTGAATCATATGTACCAGGAGTCAAGGTAGTTCCACCAAGCTCAGTGGGAATACGATTGACAGGTAGTCTCGATCCAGCGTCATTATATGCGATTACCAAGTCATCCTTGGCCGCAATTGCCTCAGTATCAGCCAGATGTACAGCTCCGCTCACTGATACGTCCGCCAGCCCTGTGAACACAGTACCTGGATACAGCCCGACATTTCCGCCAACGCTTCCATTGATTGTTGTCGTTCCAGTATTGGTGATTGTAGAACCAGCCAAAACCGCAAAATCGGAGGTTGTTCCGAGGTTTACTGTCGGTTGGGCTGCCATAGTCATTGTAGGTGCTACCATCATAACTATTAGCAATAGTACTAGTAGTACTGATATAAATCTCTTCTTATTAAGTGTTTTCATAAATTTATTCAATCCTCTCTATTTAACTTTATTTCTTGATCCTGTTAATAATAAACGTAACCAACTCTTTAAACACGTTGTGCTACTTGTCAATTTTTCACTTCACTTTCAGCAAATAAGCTATCTTCAAAAAAATAATTGCCCAAAAAGCTCTATATTAATAACCCTCCCGACTATCTTAATGATGATTTATATAATGGGTAGTAGCTCTAAAAGAGCACTTCACCCTATAATTTGGTAAATAATTCTTATATAAACTCATTTTATATTAGTAACGATAATTTGTAAACAAATATTATGGGTTATTTTAAGAATAATTAGTGTAATTTGACATTTTTATGTCGAGATCTATGGGCTTGCAGAAGTATTATTTTTGTAGAATTAGAGAATAATAATACTTAATTAATTTTTAATTACGTCTAAGGAAATAAAAAAAATGGAGTCATTTAGTAAAAATACCAAAAAATTAACGTTGATATCATTGGTCTTGATGATTTTTACTTCGGTGTTTGGATTTAATAATATTCCAAGATCATTTTATCTAATGGGTTATAGTGCCATTCCATGGTATATAATATCTGGGCTTACCTTCTTTAATCCCTTTGCACTAATGATAGGAGAATTTGGCTCAGCCTTTAGAAAAGAAAAGGGTGGGATTTATTCATGGATGGCTAAATCTGTAGGACCTAAGTTTGCCTTCATTGGAACATTTATGTGGTATGCCTCCTATATAGTGTGGATGGTTAACATTGCTAATGCAGTATGGATTGTATTTTCAAATGCTATATTCGGAAAAGATACAACTGCAACCTGGTCATTATTTGGATTAAATTCAACTCAAACAATAGGACTATTAGGTGTTCTATGGATAGTAGTTGTCACATTCACAGCTACTAAGGGGCTAGATAAAATTAAAAAGGTAACTTCTGTAGGCGGTGCTGCCGTCATGTTATTAAATGTTATATTACTCGTTGGAGCGATAGCGGTCTTAATTGGAAATGGCGGTCACTTAGCACACCCTATAGCTAGTGCTGCAGTGCTTTTACAGTCTCCAAATCCTAGCTATCAAAGCACAATTTCTATATTTGCATTTTTAGTATTTGCTCTATTTGCTTATGGTGGAATAGAAGTAGTTGGAGGATTGGCAGACGAAACTGAAAATGCAGAAAAAACATTTCCAAAGGGTATTATATTTGCTTCAGTAGTTATTGCAGTTGGGTACTCAATTGGTATATTTACTGTTGGTATCTTTACTAACTGGGAGCAGGTTCTTTCTCTAAAGGGAATACACATGGAAAACGTTGGTTATGTAGTAATGAATAATTTAGGGTATCAATTAGCACATGCATTTAGAGGCAGTGAAGTTTTCTCATTATCAGTGGGTACTTGGATGGCTAGATATGTTGGAGTTTCAATGCTGCTAGCCTTAATGGGAGCGTACTTTACTCTGGCTTATTCTCCATTAAAGCAAATGATAGAGGGTACTCCAAAGGAAATCTGGCCTAAAAAAATGGGAGTGGTCAAAGATGGAATGCCCCAAAATGCCATGTGGATTCAGTGTATAGTTGTAGCTAAAACCTATCGTAGTGCTTTAGTCTGGGGTGTTATTGTCACTTTTACAATAGGCTTTGCAAACTTCTTTACAATAATACAACCTGCAATTGATGGGGGTTTGTCATCTACAATTTGGAGCATTGCAGGGCCATTGTTTTTCGTTATCGTTGCGTTATTAATATACAGTAGATATGAGAGAAAAATAAAAGTTAAAAATTAATTCAGATTTATGGATTGGGGGATCAAACCCCCAAGGTCAGTAACCTAAGAAGTAAGCTTTTCATACATATTGATGCATTTCTTTTGCGCTGTTATTCTCTTATTTATAATATCTATAATACTTTCCGCTAGTTGTATCTGGTCTGGGGCCTCTATTTGTGACATACCATAATCTTTACTGATTTCCACCTTTTTTCCGTAGCTAGCTTCTGCCTTTGTAAGCCATTCAGGTTTTAAACCTTTGACGCCTTTAAAGGCACCTGTTAACGCTCCAATCATAGTACCTATAGTATCTGCATCGCGTCCAAAATTTGCACCATAAATAATACCTTGCGTTGGATCACCCTTAGCCAAATAGAATAATGCGAGAACACATGGGACTGTCTCTCTTGAGTCGCTTACAATATCACCAAGATTAGTTTTATAGAATTCTTCCCTAAACTTCCTGTAATCATCAAAATCTTTAGCCATTTTTATTGTTTTGTTTATCCAACTGACCATCTCATAAGAACTGGTTTTATGGAGATAAGAAGTAGATGCAGCAATGACCGAATCGACAGTAGCATCCGGGTTCATTGCTTCGGCTACTGCTGCTGCAATGGCACAAGCACCATCTCTACAGAAGGTAGAATCACCTGCATGAATAAGTCCCGCCACATCATAAGTTTCAATGGCCGCCTGCCGTGGATTGCATGCATTTATAAGCCCTAAAGGAGAGATAGACATCGCAGTACTACTGCTGTGCATATTACCAAGTCCTGCGTATACGGGAAGACTCAATTTACTCTCGACTTTATGGAACATATTCTTTACTGGTATATAAAATAGCCTATAATATTTTTCCTTATTCTTCAAAAAAGATGCCGCAAATTCGTCTGCAGTGATATAGCCATCATTTTCAATAATGGCTTCACAGAGAATCAATTTAATAGCAGAATCATCGGTTCCCGCTCCCTCAAAATCATTGATTAATCCAAACTGTTCCTCAATTTCTTGATACGTCTTATCTTCTGCCGGTGCACCCATGGCATCTCCAATGAGTCCTCCAATAAGACACCCATATACTTTGTCAAAAAGTTCTCCCCTACTTTTATATATTTTGAACACCCCTTTTCTCTTCTTTAAATTTCTGTTAATCGATATATATTGTTTTGCCATCAGATAGTAGGCCAGCTTCGTATACTTTCATCATTTCAAGGGCAAATTCAAGCGTTCCTTCAATGGGCTTTTGATTTTTTAGCACACAGTCGCAGAAATACATTGTTTCATTATAAAAGCCCTGTGTGAATAATGCCTTATTTTCAAGTGTAGCAAGACAGTTTGATGTATCCCAGACAACTGCACCACTCTCATCACCTTCGGGAGCGTAATTTGTTGTTTTACTGTATTCAAAGGGTATTCCACGCTGAAGTGTTATTTTTGTGTCATGTATCTCCATTTGCCATTGATCTCCATAAAGTGCGTAAAAGTCCATACTAGGCTGAACACCGCATGACATGTGAAGATTACCGACTACCCCATTTGCAAACTGCAATGCAAGTATTCCGTTTTCGTGTTCATTGCAATGTGCCGTAACTGAGGAAACCTTCCCACCGATATACATTAAAAATGCTAAAGGATGAACACCATTTCTGAGCCAATTGGGCGTTCCTCCGGCTTCAAGGATTTCTCTTCCATTTTTAGGTATGGACATAGGATAGATGGCTAGGATTGATCGTAGATTCCCATATTTCGTTGAATTAGCAATTTCTAAAGCCTTTTTTGCGGAAGGCATAAATGCTTTTTTTAATCCGACAACTACAATGTTATCCTTGCGGTGATTTATCATTTCTTCTACCTGCTGCGCCCTCACGGCAATAGGTTTCTCAACCCAAACGTGAAGGCCAGCGTCAAGAGCTTCGATTACCAGTTGCGGATGATATTCAGGGCCTACACAAATGAAAACAGCTTCAATATCCTCCTTCATATACATATCCCTTGCATCCTGATAAGCATTGCATGCATACTGTTCAGCAGTAACTTTCGCAAGCTCATAATTTATATCGCAGATGGCTTTAATTTTTACAGGTAGAAAATTCATTACAGGAAGTATATTCCTGTAGCAATGGCTGCCTGCACCGATTATCCCTACATTTATTCTTTTCTTATACTCTCTTTGATAACTCAATGTACAACCTCCCTGATTTTATTTATTGCATGAAAAAGTAATTGTACAATTCTAGAGTTTAAATTACCCACTATCTTTCTTATCCAGCCCTTTCAAGCTTCTTAATGTTTTCTATTCCTATACATATGCCGAATCTTATCGGTATCTTCACCATGTTATGGAAATCCTTATTTCAATCCCAGATCACTTTTTATTAGTTCCATACCAACCCGGCTAACCAGATCTCCAAGCCTTTCGCCTTTATTGGCATTTTGAATGTAGAAGTCAAGAATCTTGCCTGTAAACTCAGTCACCTGATCTTCCGCAAGTACAATCTCCATTCGATCACCGATTCTGTACTTCCTACCAAATTTTCCACCGATGTATGGCACAAACCCCTGTTTATCCACCGTTATTGCACCGCTAGGACATACCTTGGTACAGTCACCGCATTTAGCACACTTCAATATATCAATTTGAACTTTTCCGTCTGTCAATTCAATAGCCTTCATTTTACATGAATATACACATTTGCCGCATTCTACGCAAAGGCTTCCGACCGTCTTGGGATAGCATTGCCCCATAAAACCTAAATCATTTAATTGTGCCTTTGCACAGTTATTAGGGCATCCAACAATACCAATTTTGAATTTTGATCCAACTTCTTTACCAAAGAACTGTTCATCCAGTAATTTGCAAACTTCCTGGGTACCTCCCAATCCATGCGAACATATACTTCCCTTACAGGCTACAATAGGTCGAACAGTAGGCCCTGTTCCACCAGGTGCCAGTCCTACCTTCTGCAATTCTACCTTAACGTTTTCAAGATCCTCCAACCTGACCCACGGAATTTCAATGCCCAAACGAATGGTAAGGCCTACGTAGCCACGTCCATAATTTTTGGCGATTTCAGATATCAGCAGCATTTGCTCCGAGGAGATATTGCCTGCCTGAATCCTCGCTCTGACAGTAAAGTACTCCTTGTTGTTCTGATTTATATATCCCTGCCTCTTCAGTTTTGCATAATCCACTTTACTCATAATTCCCTAGTCATCATTTCTTTCCAGAAGGAAGGAGATCTTCTGTTTGCATCAGGAATAATCATTGGACTTTTCTCAAGGAATTTATAAAGAGCTTCTGTAAGTGGAAGAGAAAAGCCCTTCTCTCCAGCCTCTTTTATATAATGCTGCAGCTGACCGTGTTTAACCACAACCCCTTCCGCTTTCCCATTGATTACATCCTGCCCTATTGAATACAGCATCCCTCTAAATCCGGAATTTCCCTCTAGCCCAACAGCTTGTATCATTGCTTCAGGCTCAACTCCTGATCTTACAGCAAAGGCCAATATCTCAATGAATGCAGCGTTTATCAATCCAATTCCCAGCTGATTCACTCCTTTAACGATCTGTCCATTACCGGTCTGACCGCAATATACTATATGCTCTGGAACACCTAATATCTCAAAAATGGACCAACAACTCACTGCAACTTCCTTATCCCCCGCAATAAACATATAAAGCTTGTCATCAGGTCCAGGACCACTATTCGATACAGGTGCATCAATCAATGAAGCTCCTCTTTCTTTAAAAGCATGATACAATCTTCTTGTTTCACAGGGAGTGGCAGTCCCTACATCAATAAAAATCTGGCCAATCTTTGCATTGGGGATCAACTCTTTTTCAGCTGTCTCAGCCCATATTTCAGAAAGCGGAAGACTAGTCATTATAATGTCACTGCGCATAACAACATCCTTATTATCTACTGCAATCAATGCGCCTTCTCTTTGGGCAGCTGCGAGCTTTTGTGCATCGATGTCGTATACAAGAAGCGGATACCCGTCCTTCAGTAACCATCGCGCCATCTTGCCGCCCATTGGTCCTATGCCAATAAATCCTATTGTAGGAATCTTACCATTAATTTCTTTTGCCATGTTTATATTCTCCTATTCAGTAATATTTTTTAAATAGACAATCGCTTCACCAATATACTTATGTGTATTTTCACTATCTTTCGGATCCATTTCAACAACATAGTCACCTTTATATCCTATTTTATCCATAGATTCTATTAAAGCTGCTAAATCAATATCTCCCTTTCCAAAAGGCATCGATTGTCTTCCTACCATGTCCTTAAGATGTACAAGACCTATTTTTTCGCCAAAAGAATCGATGACCTTCTTCCAATGTACACCGATAGCATGATATGATCCTACTTCATGCAAAACCTTTACCCGTGGATCATTAACTTCCTTTAAAACGTCCTGAACCTCCTGCATATTCTCGAGTGATCGTCCTTCATGTATCTGGACAAGAGTAATAATTTTATGCCCATCAATAGCTTTAAGGAAATGTTTCAATGCATCAACATAATACTTTTTTTCAGCAGAATTAAACACTATTACTGGAACTCCTATACTCTCAGCAAATAATGCACATTTTACAGCAAATTCAAATGATTCCGGGAAATTTTCATCAATCGGAGGAAGATGTAACGAAGAGTACTGCATTCCATATTGTTTTGCCTTATCAATATAATACTGCGTTCCTTTTTCTATTTCAACCGCTGAACCACGCCCAAGAATATATAACTCAAACTTTTTATACCCCATCTTTGAATATGCACTCATTACTTCATCTAAAGGCTTTTTGTGATCTCCGCCGGTTGCGCTGGCTGCAATATACTCAATTACGTTTTTCATTCAAAATCCTCCTCTACTATTCTATAATTACAGCTGAACTTATTTTATGAAGCTAAGAAATTGATGCCTTTAATATAGATTCTAGAATCGCATTCGTTTTTAATAATACAGGTATCCGTGAACCTTGTTGGATATTTTATTTTTAGCCTGCTACATTCTTTCACCTTACCAGATTTTCAGCCTTGACGGCTGTTCCCGACCTCGTTCCGCACCTATCCTTTAATGGCACCTACCATAACACCTTTTACAAAATATTTCTGGAGCATAGGGTATACCATCAATATAGGTACGGTAGCCACGACGATAGTAGCATATTTAATCGTTTCTGAAACCAATGATTTATCATCCGAAGCTGCAGCACCTGTCATCATACTATCTGTTGAATTTTGAATGAGTATCTCCCTAAGGATTAGCTGTAATGGATATTTTTCACGTGACCTTAAATATATAGACGCATTAAACCATGCGTTCCAATTTCCAACCCCATAGAACAAAATCATTACTGAAATAACAGGAATAGACAAAGGTATCATAATCCTTGCGAATATCACAAGATCGTTAGCCCCATCTATTCTCGCAGACTCTTCCAGGCTTGCTGGAATCGATTGAAATGACGTACGCATTATAATAAGATTCATCGTACTAATCGCACTCGGTAATGTGATAGCCCATATGCTATCAATAAAATGCAGATTTTTTATCAAAATGTATGTTGGGATCAACCCACCATTAAATAACATTGTGAAAACTATCCCCATCATTATATAATTTCTCATCTTCAGCTTTCTTAGCGATAGCGAATAAGCTCCTAATGTTGTTAGCGCCATGTTTATTGTAGTACCAACCAACAAATATACCAGCGTGTTTTTATATCCATTCAAAATATTGGGATTATCAAAAACAGCTTTATAGGAATCAAAAGAAAGTGAGAGCGGTGATAAAAGTAATCCACTATGTTCAGCAAATCTTGCAGGATCGCTTAAAGAAGCGAATACTACATACAAAAACGGATATATCATTATTACAACTGAAAAAACAAGAAATATTATATTGAAGTAATCAAAGGTAATTTCACTCACGCTGCGTCTTTTAAGCATATTTTACACCCCTTTTACCATAAACTAGTCTCATTAACTCTCCTGCTTATATTGTTAACTATGATTAAAAATACAAAACAGATGGCAGAATTGAACAATCCCACAGCGGCACTATAACTATAACTCATATCAATCAAACCTTTTCTATATACAAATGTTGAAATTATATCGGCTGTTTCATATGTATTGGAATTATATAAGAGCATAACCTTTTCAAGACCAACATCCATTAATTTGCCCATTCTTAAGATCAACATAATAATTATTGTAGGAGCAATACCGGGTAAGGTAACTGTAATCAATTGTTTCCACCTTCCCGCACCATCCACATTACAGGCCTCATATAATTCTTGATTTATACCGGTAAGAGCTGCTAGATATATAATTGATCCCCAACCTACCTGCTGCCATATATCGGTAGATACGTAGATCGTTCTAAACCACTGTGGTTCCAACATAAAGGCAGTAGGAGGAACCCCAAATAAGTGAAGTAAGTCGTTTACCACCCCTCCCCTAGACGTAAAATCCAAAATAAGACCACAGATAACTACCATAGAAATAAAGTGGGGTAAGTAGGTTAACGTTTGAGTAATTCGTTTAAAAGTGGTAGATTTAACTTCATTAATCAACAAAGCTAATATTATAGGTGCAGGAAACCCAAAAACAATATTATATAAGCTGAGAACAATGGTATTTCTTATTATACGCCAAAAATAAAACGCATTGAAAAACTCTACAAAATTCTCAAAACCAATAAATTTGCTTCCAATAATCCCCCTAGAGAATTCAAAATCCTTGAATGCAATCTGTGCACCATACAAAGGGAAATATTGAAATATCAGATAGTAGAGAATAACAGGAGCTAGCATCAAATATGCGCACTTGTTTAGGGTTAAATCCTTTTTGAGTGCTATTAATGGATTTGTTTTATTTTTGAATTTTGTGACAGATACAGATTTTTGCAATGATTGCACCTCCAAAAAAAAAATTATATTCATACCTGCCAAACTTTTGTATATTTGAACAAAAGTTTGGCAGTATGATTTTAGAGAAGATATTGGAACTTATTTTTTATTGTTATATCTATCAAGCATATCCTGTTTGATCTTAATAGCATCATCAATTCCCATATTTTTAATCTCTTTTACAAACTCATCATATTTGTCCAGAGGTTCCAAACCCATAACGAATTTATTAAACATCTCATCAACATAAGTCTTGATATCACCCATATTCTTAGCTAAATCTTTGCCTTCATCCTCTGTTGGATTTAGTGAGGTAAGGTTTATTTTTGTAACATCTTTCGTCCATTGGTCGAAGGCAATATTTTGTTCAGGGAAAGTGCTCGTCTGATTAAATATATCCAACATTTGGACACATGGTCCGGTAGAAATAGCATATGTATATTTATGAAGTGCATTGATTATTGACAAGCCCTGTGAATTTTTCAATACATCATCAGTTAATTTTGGTTTTCCATCCACCATAGTGTAGGATTGACCTTCAATACCATAATTAGAAAGTAATTTTCCTTCTGGACCATAAATATAATCAGCCCACTTGACACTTTCTTTAATATACTTATTTGCTGATGTTATAACTAGGCCATCTTCTGAAACATCGGGTTGATACTCCTTCGAATATTTTTTACCATCACTAGCTATTGGAGGTGGGATACCTACGAGTTTATTATTCTTATTATCCGCATTGGTACCTGTCTTCCAAAGACTTGTAAATTTAGCTAGATGTCCATTACTCATTCCCCAGAATGTACCCACTTTATTACTTACAACTTTTGACTCAAAACTCTTTGAATCTGTAGCTAAGTAATCGGGATCTATTAACTTTTCTTTATACCACTTTGCCATCGTAGTCACAAAGTCCTTATATCCAGGTTCCATAGGCCCGTATCCCACTTTGCCGTCTATTTGAATAAAATCATTTTGAACCTTCCAGCTAGGTCCAAATTGTTGAAGTGTAAAGACAGAATTATCTAATGTAAATGGTATTTCATCGGCCTCCCCATTTCCATTCGGATCTCTATCTCTGAAAGCTTTTAATACATTATACCAATCATCAATCGTTACAGGAGCCTTCAAACTAAGCTTGTCAAGCCAATCCTGCCTGACTTGGAAGCCAGAAGTCTGTAAAAGTGTTGTACTATCTTTTATCTTTGGGAACTTGTAAAACGTACCATCATCTAACTCAGCCTGCTTTTTCCATTCCGGATTATCACTTAAAGTCTTTTTTATGTTTGGAGCATATTTATCAATATAATCATTCAATTTGACGACCATTCCGTCACTGATCAGTTTTGCAACACCCCCCGGTACATTAGACCACATGTAAAAGATCATATCAGCAAGGTCATTAGATGCCAACATCAAGTTTAATTGCGTGGCAGCCTGTTCAACAGGTGGATGCTGAAATTCAATATGGATACCCGTCCTTATCTCCATTTCCTTGAAAAAAGCCATATCATTATATGTCTTGTTCACTGCGGAAGCTTTTGGATCCATTGTCCAGAATACTTTCAGTGTGATGGGTTTACTTACAATAGGTAATGTAATTGCTTCAGGACCTGAGGAAGAAGTTACTGAACTTGAGCTTTGAGCACTTGTAGGGGTTTTATCAGTCTGATTGACTTTTTCAGATCCACATCCTGCAAATATAGTAAAAACTAAAACAAATGATAACAATAGACTAACCTTTTTAATCATATAAATCCTCCTTAAAATAATATTGATGGTGTTTCAAAAAATCGAATCCTATTGTGTAAATTATTCTCTGCTTATATTTCTCTCCCCTCCTTTTGTCAGTAAACTACTCAGTAGTTTTGTATTAGTTTTATGTGAAGAGTTGATTACCTTTGTGGTTATCTGGATATTACAAGTTCATACGGATTTATCTGGGGTGAATATTTGTTTACAAGGCTAACCAAGTCATTAAATACCCCAGCCCCGACTTTTATCCCGCTTATCCTGTTTATTTCCTCATTATTAAACTCTATTTCACCAGGAACATATATTTCTTCAATATCGCTAGCCTTTTCACTTTGTTTTATTTCGTCTATCATATTGTCAATTCTTTGTTTAAATAATACAGGATCAGTAAAATTTCTTATATTGATGGCTGCAAAAAAGAAACCCAAATTTTGATAAGTCTCTGAATTGTTGTAAAGCTCCCCTATATGCTGTCCAAAATTTGCGCCACTTAGCATCGAGCACAGAATATCAATAATTAATGAAATTCCTGACCCTTTATAATTTCCAAAAGGAAGAACTGACCCCTTTAAAGCTTCACTTGCATCTGTAGTTATCCGTCCCATTTTGTCCAATGCCCACCCTTCTGGTATTGGTTTGTTTTCCTTGTCAGCTAATACGACTTTCCCTCGTGCGACAACACTGGTAGCACAATCTAATACGATTGGACGATGAGATCCGGCAGGTATGGCAAAACAGAAAGGGTTAGTTCCTAGCATAGGGGTTATACTACCCCACGGACACATTGTAGAAGGAGCATTAGTTAATGCAATACCGATCATATCCTGTTCAAGCGCTCTCATGGCATAGTAAGCTGCGATGCCAAAATGACAACCGTTTTTTACAGTACACATGGATATATTAGTCTTTGAAGCTTTTTGGATACACATATCCATGGCTTTTAAACCAATAACCTGCCCTACTCCATTATCTCCATCAATCAACAGGGATGACCCATCTTCTTTTAAAATTTTAACATTGGGTTTTGTATTGATAAAGCCATTGACTATACGCTCACAATAAACCAACATACGTGACAGGCCATGGGATCCAATCCCGCGAAGTTCAGCAGTTACAAGATTATCTGCCACAATAGCAGCATCTTTTTCGTCTACTCCCACTCCCTTTAAGATTGCGGTGCACAATAGCTTTGCCTTATCAGAATGAATAAAGTAGTTATTTGTCACACCATTTCCTCCTTAAGTCCTAACTCGTTAAAAGGGTCATTCAAATTAAGCAAATCCATAGTAAGTTGTCCACTTTCCAGTTTCTGCATAAGTATCTTTTCCTTTTCTTCTCTTGCTATAGCTCCCGATAAAGCTTTTTCTGCTTCTTCCAAAGGAACTACCACTACTCCATCATTATCACCTAAAATTATATCACCGGGGTTAATGCAAATACCACCGAGAATTAATTGGTGATTGATTTTTCCTGGAGTTAACTTTGTTGTACCTTTTATACATATCCCCTTTGAAAATATGGGAAAACCATGCTCTTTTATAGCCATCGTATCCCTTACAGAACCATCGGTAAGAAGACCTTTGATTCCTCTTGAAATAGCAGCTATCGTCATTACCTCACCCCAGAAACCTGCTTCTACATATCCGCCTACAGATACAACCAGCACATCTCCAGGTTTTGCTATAGCAAGCGCTTTATGAATCATAAGGTTATCGCCCGGTTCACACTGGACTGTTAACGCACTCCCACATAATTTCATTCCAGGCCATATGGGTTTAATATAACTGGATAATGCCCCTCTTCTTTGCAGAACTTCGTGCAAAGTTGCAGAGGTCATTAAGTTATAATTATTAATAAGTGAATCATCTGGTCGTTTAAAGTTTCTAACTATATCATACATATCCATCACCCCATTAAGTTTTTTGATTACTTAAGCAAGTCTTATCTTTCTTCCTTCTTCCATTCTTCAACAAGATTAGTTAGCTTCTTATTCAAGTTCTTGGGAACCCTCGGTATAGGACAAACTCTCAAACAATCCCCTCTTATTGGAAAGTCAATTCCACCTTCTTTTCTATTGTTACATTTAACAGGATCTGTTTTAGTAGGGGTATCAATAAAGATTATATTTTTATCAACCTTTTCAACCGACCTATAATCCTTCACATTAGGGTCATCTCTAAAGGTGATTGCATCCATATGGCAGGCTTTAAGGCATAACATACATTTATCACGAAGGCATATCGGTTCAGTAATTAAAGGGTCCGCCACCAACTCCGCGTCTGTAATAATTGAATTGAAACGCTGTCTGGCACCAAATTCTCTTGTTAATACAATGTTGTTATATCCAAACTCTCCAAGACCTGCCCGTGTTGCAGCATGGCGATGAGAGAATGGCCCAGATATATATCTGAAAGGAGAATTTTTTTCAGCCCATTCTTTATTAGGTCCCTGCATGATTTCGGCTTCCGTCTTACCTTTAGGATTAAAATGAATTCCCTCAGTTGGGAAAATCATTGCATCAAATCCATTTGCCAACAGAAGCTGGCCTACAACCTGTCCAATAGCCAAGAGAAAGTAATCCTGATTCGCGTGTGCTATTTTATGATAAAAAGCATCAAGCCATTCATGCCTTGCTTCCTCAGGCATCATTTCAAGATCTATATCTGCTAGCAAAGCTGGTGCATCAATAGTAGCGTTCAATATCGGTTGTGCAAACGATATTACTGATTTTGCATCGGGAAGGAAATCGCGAGGATGCTGACCTCTCGGTATTCGATCATAATAGGGGGGCATAGGCTCATATCTGTCCATAGATGCGACTCCAACCAACACTGCTCCTGTACGCTTTGCAAGTTCCTTAATTTCATGTGTAAACTTTTCCATATCAAGATTCTGACTCATAAAAATAGACCTCCAATAAGTAAATAATTTTTAACTCTAATCAATTGTACTTAGTACCTTCTTACTAACCCTATCCAATCTGTCCAGTTCATTAGTAGTTAATTCGACATCAGTGGCTTTAATATTATCAGCCAGATGATGTTCACTCTGAGTCCCAACAACAGCAGAGGTGAGTCCTTTTTGATTTAAGAGCCAACTGACCGCTATTTGAGAAATAGTCGCACCTTTAGACTCTGCGATTTCTTTCATAAGATTTAACAATTCTGTTTCCTTTTCAATATGCTCGGGCAAAAATAAACGGCGAGTACTTCTGAAATCATTCGGTTTCAACTTTAATCCATTAAAATGATATGCTCCTGTTAATATCCCTTTTGCAATAGAGCTATAACTCAAAACACTAATGGAATTCTCTACACAAAATGGAAGAATTTCTTTCTCTATATCACGTTGAAGTAAGCTATATTCCATTTGTACAGCATCAATTTGTGCATATTGGGTTGCTTCCTTGAGTTGTTCTATTGAAAAGTTGGAAACTCCAATTGCCTTTATAAGTTTTTCGTCTTTTAAACGGTTAAACTCAAGTAATGTATCTTTTAAAGGAATATTAGCATTTGGCCAATGAATATAAAAAATGTCTATATAAGAACTTCTTAGCCTTTGCAAACTCTCCTCAAATGATTTTCTTACATCCTTTGGAGATAAATCATTAGGTCTTACTTTTGTTGCAATGATGCACTCTTGCTGTTTTCCCTCAAGACCTTTTCCAACTACCACTTCCGAATGTCCATCACCATAATTGACAGCAGTGTCAAATGAATTGATTCCATTCTTTAAAGCCGTCCTTAGTGCTTCAATGTTCCCTTCATCACTTCTCAACTCCCATTTGTCGCCGCCTCCCATTTCCCAGCAACCATAAGTTATTAATGAAATGTGAAGATCTGATTTCCCCAATTTATTGTACTTCATCTTAACACCCTCTTTCGCTTGTGATTAAAATGATATATGAGTCTCTTTGGAAAGTAAATTCCCATCATTTATTTTTAGTTCAGCTTTTTTGTATAATTAACTCAAAGCTGAAGAGTTTAGACAAGAATTGTTTTTTATAAATTCACATTTTTTAATTATTAAGTCACAATTATCGCTACAGATACATCAGTGAATATTCCCCTGATAAGCCTAGCTGTAGTTAATTACGGCATTAACATTTACTCTTTCTATTTTGTTGTAGCTTCCAGATAAAAAAAGTGTCTTACCGCTTATAAAACTGGCGGTTAAGACACTTTTTGATATTCATTCATTGAATGGCTTTAATAACTGTTTCATCTGCCACATTAGGTAATTTGAAAGCATGCACAAGAATACAGGACATCTGATGCAGTCTTTTGTTTTGTGGTGCTTGCTGCAATTTTTTCGTCAAAAGATATAATGAACCTTATCAATGATTATAGTAGCTGTACAAATTAGTATTATTTTAATGCTACCGAAGCGCTTCTGAATTTTCCAGGTGTAACCCCTTCATATTGTTTAAATATCCTTATTAATGTTTTACTGCTGCTATGTCCAACTTTCTCGGCGATTTCTCCAAGAGAAAGATCTGTACTTGATAGCAGCAATTTTATTTTTTCAACCCGAAGTTTGTTAATATAATCTATCATATTGTCTCCAATTTCCTGCTTAAAGAACTTTGATAAATAAGGAGCTGAAACTCCAAGTGCTTCAGCAATTGCCGTCTGACTTAGTTCTACTTCCGTAAAGTGATCATGTACATACTTAAGAACCAGTTGCTTTAATGCACAATTGCTACCCTTATGGAGATTAATATACTCACACATTTTCTGAAAAACATAAGCAACTTCTTGACGAAATTCATTAACCGTTTCACATGAGGTCAATTTATCTACAATATCTATGTTCTCACCAAAAATATTCGTAGAATTAACATTTATTGAATCTAAAACCTTCATAGCAGTACTCATCATATCAAAAAAAACACATTTTATAAGCTTTGCAGATAACATCCTTTTATTAAAATTCTCTTCAAATACATGGTCAAGCATTCTTTGGCAGTTATGTGTATCTCCTGACTTTATAAAATTAATCAGTTGAAGCTCTTCACCAATTGGGTAATAATATTCCTTATCCCTATTGATGATTTCACCAGAAAAAATCACAGAATTGTCACCTTTGACTATCTTGTAGTCCAATGCCATTTGTGCTTTTTTAAAGGATAAATTGATATCTTCTAGAGTATTTTGTGACTCGTCTATGCCTACAGAGATGATAGTCATAAAATTATCACGGATAAAATCTTTTATTTTATTTACCATTTGTAACATTTGCTCTTTTATCTCGGATGAACTAGACTGTTCAGAAAAGTTCATTAATAGTACTATAGTATCTGAATCTAATTCAAATGAATATCCTTTATGATATTCATTTGCCATTTCTTCAGAAACGGATGCAATAACAAATCTGATAAGTTCCCAATCTTTCTTACTGTCTTGGATAAATTTACTACAATCATCTATATGAAAAAGGATGATGGAAAACCTATCAAACTTAAAATCAACATTGTAAAAGGGTAGCCAAGCATTCAATGCTTCAATATCGACAACCTTTCCTCTTATCAAGTTTGTCATCAAAACCTTTTTAATCATGTCTCTGTTTTTGTTAACCAAATGATCTATTTTTTCCTTCTGTTCAAGCACATCCTTAACCTTCTGCTCCAGTCGGCTATTTTTATTAAATGCACTTATAACTGATTCACGGATAAATTCCATCTCATTTTTACTTTTTGAAGGCCCTTCTCCTAATAGAGACGATATACTCTCTACCATACGTTTGATGGGAGAATAATTCCTGTTGGCCAAAAAATAAATAGCAACAATCCCTAACAAGAAACAAATTGCAACAAAGAACAGCGTTATATTTCTTATGTAATTCGCTTTTTCCATAAAAATATTGCGAGGTATCACCGAAACATATTTCCAATCAGTGGTTGATGAACTGATGTAGGATATCACCATATTCTTGCCTGTTATTTTTTTATATAAAAGACCTTCATTGTTATTTAAAAGTTTATAATCCAGCTTCGGAATAGATATGTCATTTCCTGCACTCACGATAACATTATTCTTACTATCTATTATATAAGCCTCTCCACCCAGCGCCACATTATTTAATAAATCAAGTAGTTTAGAATCATAGAATAGAATAGTGAATTGACCTGCTGGGTTATCTATCTCTGTTAAGGGAATCGATTGGATAAAGGTTATCATTCTTTGTGGTTGATTTTCAATGATCATATCCTGAGAAGAAAAACCACTACTGTAATATTTTTGCTTATTTAGACTATTATACCACTCTTCAAAATATACATTCTTATAGCCGTATAGATAGTCATAAAATAGTTTGGGTTCATAAACTGCGTTACTAGTAATAACGACATCACTATTTTTACAGTAAAGATAAAAGTCTTTAATAAATGAATCGGTAGTTTTATATGGCTGAAATTCCATTATTATTTTTGAAATCTCATATCTATCGACATTACTTAAAAGTTCTCCTTTTGATAGAAAATCTTGTACCCAGTAGTTGGAAGAAATTTGTGTAGACATTTTCTGAATATCAGCTATCCTTGTATCTATAGAAATCGATGCTTGATTAAGCATCGATTTCCTAGCAGTAATATCATTTTCTTCAATTACGCGCCAAGCTTTGAAGTATGCAATACTGCCAATTAATATAGGAATTAAGAGTACCATCAAATAAGATAATATAAATGTGATTAAAATTTTCTTTGAATGTTTTGGTGACAGCGTCATAAGACAATCTCCATTTTCATATCAGATATATTTTAGTAAAATTATTGTGATTTTAATCCTATTCTATTTTTACCTGTGACCCTCGTTCATTATTAAAGATTAAATTTAATTATCTTTACTTTATTATAATACTAAATTGACAGTATCATGTAAATGCTAAGTTTTCATCCTAAATACCCAATTCTTATTCACAGTTAATTCGGAGCTATGAAAAGCTAATTAAACTGTTTCACAATATAACCTTTATACCCATTTTTTATCCTAATACCATAAATTACAAACTTCCCATTGATTTTAGCATCTCTTTTAAACAAGCATCATTTCATGAGCAAATTCAAGAGTACCCTTTTCTACGGGTTTTTGCGGCGATAAAACACATTTACGAAAATAGTACATTTCTTTATCGGATCCATGGATAATGCTTGCTACAATTGGTGTATTTCTTTATATTGCAGGGATTAAAATTTTTAAGAATAAAGATTTGCCATTATAGCAATAAGCAACTAAATAGAAGCAGAAAGCTTACCCGTTAGGAAAGCTTTCTGCTTCTATTTATCTTTTTCATAAAAACACAAATAACTGCAAGTACAAATGCTGAAAAGGCAGCACAAGCCAGCCATGATAAAAAGACCAATTCACCTAATTTATCAATAAGTTTTTCCGTTTCACTCAGAGAATGGGCAGCAACAATATATTCATTATTATACTTTATTGCCACTGTAGCAAAACGAAGACCTGTTGCCGGCTGCCAAGTGACCCTGACTTCACCCTTTTGAGAAACATTATCCAATACACCTTTAGGATAAACGAGTTGGCTGTTGCCTATAATTCCTGATGTTGCAATAAGGATTTTATTACTGTCATAAACCATTACAAAAGCATTCAAACTTTTTTCAATATTTACCTTCTCAGTAGGAATAGCTTCTTTGATGCTTTGTCCGTTTTGAAGTTTAATTGACGTTTCAATTGCAAGCTGTGAAGGTAATTCATTAGCCCCAAGCCTCAATGATTGCTGTGCAACTAGATACACAAGCAAGCAGGTAAAAGTCACGAGAAACATTACTATCATCCAAAGTATAAATGTGTTTTTTACTGTTTTCATAATAACCTCCCTAATTTTGCGTTCATATATAGAGTAACACATTTTTATCGTTTATCAATAACTATTATCTGTTTTACATATAATTTTAATTGTTATTTTGTGTTTACACCAATTGAGGTTTTGTGTTTACACAAATTTTTATTATTCTTGATTTCTAATAATTCTTTTTGAAAACTGAAGGATTAACTTAATATTAAAGAAGTTATTTCTTCTTATTCAATTTACCTTCCGCTTTCTTTATATTCTCAGCAACTCTAAACTTAACTATCTCGCTTATTAATTCATAAGGCAGCGGCTTTTCTATTGGAAACTGAACTGTCCCTTTTGCTCCTTTATATTCCGCTAATTCATGTTTAAATACATCGGCTACACTAGAAGTTGGGTAAAATCCTATATGCTTTTTCCATGCAGCAAAATGCACCAGATTTCCATGTAAAACAAAAGTAGGCATTTGATAACTTATTTTCTCCTCTGCGTCTGGTGCAGAGTCTTTTATAACTTTTCTTAACGTTTTTAGTATTTCCTGAACTTCAAGAGGAAACTGTAAAATGTACTCATCAATTGATTTAAACGTAATTTTGTTTTCTTCCATGATTACTCCTTTCAAAAGTACCAGGTCTTAGAAATAGATATTATAAAGCATGGAGTATTCAGCAATAGTTACTACTTCTCAAGTATATCAAAGCTATACTCTTTTGCCTAATCCCTTGACTGTTGCATCTAAGTTTTCGTCTAACCAAAGTACTGCGATAAAACCGCCAATATCAAGGGAAATTGATTTTAATAAATTACAATTAATATAATGAAAATATCCCACCTGAATCATGATTATTTCAAGTAACATGATTAATTAACGAAACTGCAAGTAATAAGTACAGTAAAAATAAATTTAAAGTTTTAAAATCGGACTTACACTTGATTCGCATCAGAATCATATACTTATAAGGAACATATTTTTGGGGGGTGTCTTATTTGCTATCTTTTCTTTTATTAGCTATTCTAGACTCTATAAATCAAATATTTTTCCTTTGTGGCTATATTAAAAGCCCAAACTCTTTTCCTCAGCCACTTTTACCGGATGAAGAGCGTAGATATCTTGAGTTGTACAAAAACGGCGATGAAGATGCCAGGAACATTTTGATTGAGAGGAATTTACGTCTTGTAGCCCATATAGTTAAAAAATATAATTCATTCAATAGCGATTATGATGATTTAATTTCAATTGGAACAATTGGACTAATAAAAGCGATCTCAGCCTTTGATCATCTAAAAGGAACTAAACTGGCCACATATGCTTCAAAATGTATTGAAAATGAGATTCTTATGTATATAAGATCAGCCAAAAAAACACAGACTGAAGTATCTTTATATGATCCTATCGGCTTTGATAAAGAAGGGAATGAAATAATGCTAATAGATGTAATGGAAAATGAAGCTGTGTCCATTATAGACGAAGTGGAACTGAAAATGCAGGTACGTCTACTGTATAATAAGATCAAGACAGTTCTCAAAAAGCGCGAAAAAACTATCATTGAACTAAGATATGGTTTATTAAATACTAGCAGTAGAACCCAGAATGAAATAGCTAAAATGCTAGGTATATCAAGATCATACGTTTCCCGAATAGAAAAGAAAGCTATAAAAAAACTAAGTAAAGATTTAGAACTTGAAACATAAACAAGTACCACCTGATACTAAATGTCCTCGCTGCGTTGCTACTACATTTATCTTTACGATAACGCAGGAGGACGAAGGACATATTCCCTTTTATAAACCATTTAAATTCCTGAACAATCATCAAACGAATAAAGTAGTCCAATAGGGGTAACTGTATTTCTTGCAAGCTTGTTCAGAAATTCTAAAGTGCTCTCCTTATAAATGGAACAATTTTTTATGCTTTCACCCTCAACAAATTTTTCATTAATGTTCTTCACTATTTCAATCCCATAGGCTTTTTTACCAATAAATCCTTCTGGGCTTTCAAGTTCGTTTTCAAGAAGGTAGTATTCTAGTACTACGTTCTCTTTACAATCTAATCTTCCATCATTATTCAGTTCCAGTATAACCTTATTCTCTAAACATCTTTTCATCATTGTTGATATTCCCCCTTAGTTAATTTCAAAGATATCATATATTAATACATCTTCAATTAAAACTACAAAATTACGAGGAGTATCTCTGTTTTGTTAAGTAATACGACAATAAAATGTTAATTACGGATTGCTACTTATATGAGATTGCCGAAAAATGTCTCTTATTGTCATAATGTTATTATTTGCATAAATGTTATATAATACCATTTATGCAAATAGTGACAATCTTAATTTAAACATCATATTGTCTGCCTATAAAATCAGCACAGGTTCGAATAAGCTTAACATCAATGTCACCCATACTTATATCATTATCAGAAGAAAGAAAAATTACAGAACCAATTGTATCATAATCATTAGACAAAATAGGCATCATAGCCTTTGCAACAAGGTTATCAGGCTGTTCTTCACATATCTTACCTAGCTTATCCAGTTTTAATTCATGCCCTCTAATAAGGGTTTCGAACTCAGGGAGTAACTTATTCTTCTTTAAATTCTTATTAGATTCTCCACCAAAAGCTGCTACGATTTCGTGATTGTCTGTTATAACTACCATATGATCTACTGATTTGGCTATGCTCTGCGCATACTGCTCTGCAAATTCAGAAAACTGACCTATTGGCGAATATTTTTTTAGTATAATCCGTCCACCCTCATCTGTAAACATTTCTATTGGGTCACCATTAATAACATTCATTTTATGCCTTAGTTCTTTTGGAACTACAATTCTACCTAGATTATCAATCCTTCTTACCATACCTGAAGAATAAATTCCCAAATTAGCACCATCCTTATATTTATTTGTAAATGCTTGCTGCATATCTTCACTTTGCTGTATTTTATGCTTTTACTACTTTTATAAACCCGTGGTTTATTTTAAAAACGTCTAGGCTTTCCTTATATTTCCCAAAATTTACAGTTATGAATCTCTCATTCACTGAAATAATTTTTCCAGCTCGCTCCCTGTTCTTTTTTCTTTTAGATAGGTTGTCAACTACATTAATTTCATCATCTGCCTTGAGTATCTCACGCAATTCTACTATTTCCTGTAATTTCAATTTAATCACCTTATCTTTCATAATATAGAATTATTATTCTTTATTTTTAATACTATTATTATACCCAACTATTAGTAAAATAATTATTAGCGCAATGAAAATCATTATATACTGAAAATAAAAGCTCTTATGTTTTTCTATTAACCGTAGTCTATAAATACAAATAATGAATTGTAACATTTGGAATATTTATCTTGTATTTTATTTCACATTAACATATAGTAGCCCTAACATATATTAATTAATAGGAGAATTTACTTATGCAATCAAAAAAGATACAAATTTTAATAGCAGATGATAATAGAGAATTGGGTTATATTTTAAAAGAGTATCTTAATTACCAGAGTGATATTGAGATTGTTGAAGTAGTGACAGATGGACTAGCTGCAGTTGACATGATACTTGCAAAAGAACCTGACGTTGTACTTCTAGATATAATTATGCCATATCTTGACGGTCTGGGCGTACTTGAGAAGATTAAATCCTCCCACATGAATAAAAGACCACAATTTATAATTCTTTCAGCAGTTTGGCAGGATAAAATAACTCAGAAAGCCCTAACTTTAGGTTCTGAATATTACATAGTAAAACCCTTTGATTTAGAAGTCTTGGTTTCTAGAATCAGGCAAATTGCGGGATCAAATCCCAGTCCTGTAATTCAATCAAACCATTCAAAGGATGCTAATCTGTCTCAGAATACATCCTCGTTAAAAAATCTTGAAGCAACAGTCACAAGCATTATACACGAAATTGGTATCCCCCCACATATAAATGGTTATCGTTACATACGGGATGCAGTTATGATGGTAGTGAAGGATAATGATGTAATTCACTCAGTAACAAAGATACTTTATCCTAGCATTGCTCGTGATCATAAAACTACCCCTAGCAGGGTAGAAAGATCTATAAGACACGCCATTGAGGTGGCATGGAGTAAGGGTGACGCTGATAAAATAAATTCTATTCTTGGAAATACAGTAAACAGAGGTAAGGGGAAGCCCACCAATTCCGAATTTATTTCAATGATAGCTAATAAGTTAAGACTAGAATTGAAATTCGGGTAATATGGGTCCCTAGAAAACAAAATGAAGCACCATTCTCCAGTCAGAGTTTTAACCCTCTGACTTAAACTCCATACTCAATTTTTTAATCGCCTTCTTCTCAATCCTTGATACATAGGATCTTGAAATTCCCAACATTCTTCCTATCTCCAGCTGGGTTCGGCTGTTGCCATTTAAAAGCCCATAGCGAAGCTCAAGGATCATTTTTTCACGGTTTTTCAATACCTCTTTCATTTTATTGTAGAGCCTTTTGACCTCCATTTTGAGCTCCACCTCTTCAACGATTGAGTCGGCATCATTGACCAGGATATCAATCAATGTCATTTCATTACCCTCTCCGTCCACCCCAATGGGGTCTTGCAATGACACTTCACTTTGTGTTTTTTTGTTTGAACGAATCGACATTAAAATCTCATTTTCAATGCACCTTGCAGCATACGTCGCAAGCTTTGTGCCCTTTAAGGGATCATAGCTTGAAATTCCCTTAATGAGTCCTATGGTTCCGATTGAAATCAGATCGTCGCTATCGTTACCATTTGAGCTGTACTTTTTAACAATATGTGCAACAAGTCTCAAATTTCTTTCTATGAGTATATTTCTCGCCTCTTCGTCGCCCTTTTTATAGGAGTCAATGATTATTGACTCTTCATCTGAAGAAAGGGGCTGGGGAAAAGAATTTAAATTTGAAACATAGCCGACGAATAGGAAAGGTACAAATTTCAAAATTTCAAAAATAAATAGACATACAGCTATCAACATATAAGTTTCCTCCTAAAATAGGCTATCTTATATATTTATGAGTATAGGTACATATTCGGTGCTAGTACATAAAAAAAATGTATAAGAAAATATTAGTAAATATTCTTAAAGTTTAATTCTTATTAATGACGTATACCAGAAATTTCATAAAATATTAATGTATAACTTATTAATTAATGTTTAAACTACTAGTGAAATAAAATATATCATTATGAGGTGAAATTATTATGGCTAACAAGAAAGCTTTTGAAACAATGAAGTATGAAGTTGCTAATGAAGTAGGCGTAAACTTGAAACAGGGTTACAATGGAGATCTTACTTCAAGAGATGCTGGTAAAATCGGTGGAAGAATAACACAAAAAGTATTTGAATCTTACACTGGCAAAAAGTAATATAAATTAACGTTCAAAAGAGTCTTACTATTAATCAGTAAGACTCTTTTTTTTCACCCACTAAAATCATTACCATTATATTCAAAATAGAGCCATTATATAACTTTTTAAAAAACTCTAGGAAATATTTGGTAATTTGAGGGGATTTGGGGTATACTATTTTCGAGGGCAATAATATTTGTTAGTAAGGGTATGAAGTAATATTAATATTTAGATTGCCCATACCCTTTTTAACAGATACTTTTATCTGGTCTTCAATTTATTCAGATGATTCTTGATGAAATCTTAATAGCTTTGTAAGCACTTCAGTTATATCCTTATTTACAATCTCATCCTTAGAATATCCTGTAAGTTCAAGAAGGCCATAGCCTATGTCGGTTACTATTTGGGAAATAAAAATCAAATAAGAATTACTATTTGTATTAATAGTATCTACTTTAGTTTTCATTAGGCATTCTCCAGTGAAAGTTTTTCTTTTCCCGCATCCACAGAAAACATCATCACACCTAGTATACTACTTTCCTTGCCCCAAATAGGGTTGTAGAATATTTTAAAATATTTTTGATCCACTAAATCATTATTCAAGTATAAATAATCAATTTGTGCTTCACCCTTAAGTGCCATGTCTATATTCTTTTTCATACTACTGTAATCAGAATCTGAACTGAAAGACATAAGTTTTTTGCCTATTTCAATTTCTGCTCCATATAAGTTTTTCATTAAAGCAGCATAATTCTTATTAAAGCCGGTATAAGAGTAATGACTATCTATTGAAAATACAAGTGTTTCTATATTTTCAATGATGCTTGCATACAATTCACGTCTGTTATTTTTAGCTTCTTGATAAAGGTCAGCGTATCTTTCTCCTTTTTCCCGCAGTTCCATTTCTAATGACTTTGAAACTGATATGTCCAAAAAGGTTATTACAATTCCATCAACAATGCTGTCTATAGTCTTATAGGGCATGATTCGTACTAAAAACCAACACCCGCCATAAGTGGTCAACTGTTTTTCAATGAACCCATTCGTTTTTATTACTTCACGAAAATCTGCCTCCATATTATCATAGATTAAATAGGATGTAATGTCAGTAATTGACCTCCCTACATCCCTTGGAATAAGTTTGATGATCTTTGTAACCTTATCGGTAAACCTTAGAATATTGAGGTCGCCGTCTAAAAACATAGTGGCTATTTCTGTACTGTTCAGCATATTTTTCATATCATTGTTTATATTTGAATAGTTTCCCAGTTTGGAATGAAGTTCAGCGTTAACAGTATATAGCTCTTCATTAATTGATTGACTTTCCTCTTTGGAGGTTGTTAATTCTTCAATTGTAGACTGCAATTCCTCATTTGCAGACTGCAGTTCCTCATTAGCAGACTTAAGTTCTTCCTGTGAAGTCTGCATCTCTTCTTGGGTTAACTGCAATTCTCCATGTGCTTGTTGGAGTTCATGTTCTAACAAAATCTCGTTTGTACTTCGGTTTTCATTTTTCAAGCTTTTACTCCGAGTTTTAACTAAAGAATTCTTTTCCTGATCCAAGAATATTACCATAAGCATTCCTTGGAGCATTTCCGGCTCTTTGATATATTGTACCGTTAGTTTGATTACCTGTATTTCTTTATTAGTGTTTAGATTAACATTCTTAATTGTAACAGAACTTTTTTCTCGCATTGCTTTCGAGAAAGCTCCAGTCAACTCAGACTGAAATTCTTCACGAGCCATCGCAAATATGTTCCAGTCGACTTTTCCTGTAGCGGGTTCAAGATACCTACCTGTCTTTCCATTTATATACAAAATATCCCCCTTGTCGTTAACCAGAACGACAGAAGGTGAATAATTATTAAGAATTATCTGTTCCGTAATTAATTGGAGGCTTGCTTCAGATTTGTGAGCTTTGGGGCCGTTATCAATCCCTGAAGCATTAGGGAAAAATGACGCTGGAAAGTTCAACGTATAATACTTGGATGTCATCTCTAACCGTTTAAATAGCCTGTTTTTCCCATCTAATATTGCAAACAGGTCATTATTATTACCTATTGTTTCAGCCTTGCCAAGTAAAAGGATCCCTTTTGTATTAAGACTAAAGTGAAAAAGTGACATCAGCCTTTTCTGAAGTCCTGCATTCAGATAAATCAACAAGTTTCTGCAAGTCAGTATATCAAGCCTTGTGAAAGGAGGATCAGTAATAACGTTTTGCGGTGCAAAAATAATCATTTCTCTAATCTCTTTACAAACCCGAAATCCGTTTTCTTCTCTAATAAAGAATCTACTAATACGCTCAGCTGAAACATCAGTTACAATATTTTCAGGATAGAATCCCTGCCTAGCTTTATCAATAGAGTCCTTGTCAAGATCAGTGGCAAAAATCTGAAGTGATACCGCCGCTTGCGGCATAAGTTGTTCTAATGTTTCTTTATACAGTATCGCCAGTGAATAAGCCTCTTCACCAGTCGAACAGCCAGCTACCCAAGCACGCAATAAGCGGTTTGGAGGAAACCCATCAGACATATAGGAAACTAAATTCTTTTTCATCTCCTCCCATACAGCTGGATCACGGAAAAAGCTTGTTACCCCGATTAAAAGTTCTTTAAATAGTATCTCTAATTCTTGGTCGTTTTCCTGAAGGAAACTAATATATGTATCTATTTTATCAATCCTGTGTATTCCCATACGTCGTTCAATGCGTCTATATATTGTGCTGCTTTTATAAAGCGAGAAATCATTGCCTGTATGTGTTCTAAGCAGAATCTCGATCTTTTCCAAAGCACAAAATGATTTGTATTCCAATGCCATCCTTGATTTTGTCGCGATAGGAAAATGCTGAAAAGAGGTTATAATTTTACCTGGTAGTTCTTCAACCGATGCTACAATATCAGCCATTCCAGAATTAATGGCACTGTTTGGCATGCTATCGTACTTGGCATTGCTTGGATTCTGTACTAATACAAGTCCTGCCTTTCCCTTTATTGCTCTAACTCCCAATGTGCCATCGGTACCCATTCCTGATAATATTACCCCTATACTTCTCTCTTGTTGATCCTCTGCCAAAGATCGAAAAAAAAAATCAACAGGTAGCGGTAATCCATGTACACCAATGGGTTCAAGCAGGTATAATATTCCATGAAAAATAGACATATCTTTATTGGGAGGTATGACATATACACAATCAGGCTTGACTTTCAATCCATCTATGACTTGGAATACAGCCATACTTGTTGAGCGTTGAAGCAATTCCGACATGATTCCTTTATTGATAGGATCAAGGTGTTGGATAAATACGAAAGCCATGCCACTGCCAGCAGGAACATTTTTCAAAAAGATTTCTAATGCTTCAAATCCACCTGCAGACGCGCCAATGCCGACAATTGGGAACAATTCTTCAGTGATTTCTGTCCCGCATATGTAATTTTCCTTTTCTTCAACATTTCTAGGTTCATTAGTATTGAATTTTGTTTCAAAATTTTTACCCACGATTTACTGCCCCCCTGACTGAATTCTAATTTTCTCAAGTATGGTTATTTTATACAATTAAAAATATCACATATAAATATCAGAAAATTCAATATTAATTCTCTCGACTTGACTTTTCTCTCGATCCTCATATTTTTTATCTAGTGAAATGTTTTCTTGCTTTAAAACTCTATTAGGTAGCTTTATTATAAACTCACTTCCTTCACCAAATACACTTTCAACAGAAATGGTTCCACCGTGCATCTCTACAATCGATTTGGCAAGATTCAAACCGATACCACTTCCTTCATACTCTCTGATTAATCCATTGTCTACCTGTTTAAATCTTTGAAAAATCACTTTCTGCTTATCTTTTGGTATTCCTATCCCATTATCTTTAATTGACATAACTATGCTTTCATCTTTCTCAGTAATATTTACAGCAATCCTACCACCTGATTTAGTAAATTTTACTGCATTGGACAAAATGTTTAAAACAACCCTTTCAATCAAGTCCACATCGCATCGTATTATCTTTTCTTCTATATCCGATACGAGTTCAAGTGATATACTTTTACTTTCCACAAATTGCATGACTGAGGTTGTAATGCTTTTAACTACCCTCACAATATCATTATTTAGGAATAATGGCTTATAAAAGCCTGAATCAATCCTAGTTGAGTCGATTAGATTGTTAACCAACCTTAACAGTCTTCGGCTGTTCTGTTTAATTATATAATGATGTTTATCAAGATTCAAAATACTTTTAGCTGAGGAATCGCTTCCTTTATATAGCTCTATTAATTGCAATGATGCAAATATGACATTCAAAGGTGTACGTAGTTCATGGGATATGTTTGAAAAGAATTCTGTTTTAATTTTATCCAGCATCCGTGACTCTGTTAATTCATTCTCAATCATCCTAAAGTTTGTGACGTCAGTAATAGATAACAACATCTGTTTACCATTACCTTCTTCATTTTGAATGGCAACACCATCTACATAAGTATGTATTCGACTTCCGTCTATTCTTAATAGAACCAGCTCACAGTTATGTTTTGTTTCACTTAGGAATACTTTCTTGCTAAAAGCATTAAAAACTGAAAGAGAGTCTTTATCAATACAATTTAGAAATTGTGAATTTCTCATAAGATGTCCATCAGTACCAAGTAGTATTTTCCCTGCTGAGTTGTCTTTAAGTATTCTACCTTTTTCATTTATTATAAAAAAACCTATTGGTGCAAAATTATATAACCCCGAGTATTTTTTTAGTGAAACCTCTAATTCTTGATTAATTCTTTTTAATTCTTCGTTTTGCATTTCTAATTCGATTTGATGAATCTGTAATTGATGTAACAGATATTTGGTGTTCTCAATTTGCGTTTTCATGCTGTCTCCTTACTTCAAATAACTTAATACAAGAAATTTTTGTCATTAAATCGCTTATTGTTATTATATTCTACTAATTACATTGAAATCCTCTTAAATTTTATATAATCTTTAAAACAAGTGTGAAAAGAATGCATTAATTGTAAGTAAATTGTAAAAAAAGCCATATTTAAACGTTATCTTTGTAATGTGACGTAAAAATGTCGTATCATTCCTAAATAATACGACTTTAATATTCCTTCAATTTATGTCACTGGCTCTCTATAAATTGGGACTACTCTTGTCCAACCTTTCATTTTTCCATACTTCAGATATTTATCGTAATACTCTAACTCTGAAGTAAGGGTCGCGCTCCATAACTTACGCAATTTGTCGTTCCTGATCGTCTCAATGATTGCTCTGACATGAGTATCTAACGAAGCTAATTGCCAGCTCAAAATAGTTCGGTACATAAACCTATCCGTGATTGTTTCAGGATCGATCGGTGAGGATACTGGTTGTGTCGGTCTGTTAGGCAGCGGTACATTAAGCTTTAGTGCTAACTGTTCAAGATTGTCAACCTGCTTGTTATAAATATATAACCCATGCTGAAGTATTACCTTAAACTCAGTATCATGAGCAAAACCAGCGAATATAGATATGAGTTCAATTTGTTCATATCTCATAATAATATGATCCCAAATATGAAATGCTTCAGAAGTGGCAAGCTGTTCTTCTATCTGATTAATAGCAGTCTTGTAAACAGGATAGGTCTCTTCCCAGCCTTTTATTTTACCAAACCTATAAAGGGCATCAAAGTCCTCAAAATGAACTATTAAATCTTGTATGATAATACTTCTCAAATCATCATTCGTACTAGTTGAACGAACTGCATGGATAAGAGACATCAGCTGCGCTACGAGGTCATGGAATATCTTTTTATAAATATAATCATCTGTTATATCATTAATACGGGTTGCAAACTTGACGTCCCTCGGAGGTCTGTTTGGCATGATGATACGAAATTTTTCGCCTAATGCCTCTAAATTTTTTATTTGATTTTCAAAATGTTTCTGAAATCCATCTAGGATTACATCCCAAGATGCGTCATGAACAAAGTTTTTAAATAGTTGAACGGTTTGAGTGCTAACATATCTTGCTCTTAGAAGATTATATATGTTAAATGCCTCCTGGATATCTACACTCTCATCTCTTCTCTTAATTTTTTTAAATATTGAAACTGGATCCAATATCTTCACCCCTCAATAGTAAATATTTTTACTATTATGTGTAGAATAACTTTTACATATACGTTGAGTGATGAAATATTTATAACTAACTATTCTCAGGATCTTTAGAAGCAGCTACTTCCTTATGACTTTGTTGTACCAGTAATAGCTCTTTGTCTTGATCTACAATGCGTTGTTCCAAAGCCAATTTCGTTTTGCTGAGCTCTGCCTCTAACACTTTAGATTCAGTAATATTTACAAAAGTGATGGCTACACCATCGATTTTGTCCTCTAACGTGTAGTAAGGCAGAATGCGTGCGTTAAACCAATTCCCATTGCAAGACTTGATCTGTTTTTCAACAGTAATTAGCGTTCGTTGCACTTCCATAACATCCTCTGTCAGCTCAGGATAAATAAGATCAGTTGAGATATCAGTGATTGGTCGACCCACATCACTCGAAATCAATCTAGAGACCACAGACATTTGGTTGGTGAAGTGTTTAACTAACAATGTGTTATCTAAAAATAAGGTGGCAATCTTCGTGCTGTTCATTAAATTCTTCATATCATTAGTGACTAGGGACAGGGCGTCTAACTTGACCTGTTGTTCGAAATTTACTGTCTTTAGCTCTTCATTTAAGAACTGTACTTCTTCCTTGGTAGTGGTCAGTTCCTCATTTGTCGACTGGAGTTCTTCGTTGCTTGACTGCAATTCCTCATTACTGGATTTAAATTCTTTCTGGGATATCTGCATTTCTGTACTGATAACTTGCCACATTTGGCGAGTTTGTATCAGTTCTCGCTCCAGTTCCACCTCTCGTTTGTTACTGTTAGGAATCTGCCCGATTTTGTTTATTGTTTCGGTGACAGTAGGGATGGCCACGTCAGTAAAAACAATTATCATCATTCCACGTAACGACTCCGGCTCTTTGAGCGGATTGACTGAGATGTCTACCATCAGCGGTCCACCTTCGTTTATCACAACAGCATTCTTGAAAGTAACCGTCTCTTTTTGACGAAGAGCCTTGTAGAAGGTGCTACTCAGTTTATCGTTTAGCCCTTCACGAGCCATCGTTAAAATATTCCAATTGACATTACCGGCAGCCGGTTCCAGATACTTACCCGTTCGCCCAGTAATGTAAAGAATATCACCTTTACCGTTGACTAATACAGTGGCTGGTGAATAATATTGCAAAATCAGTTTATCCGCCACCGATTGCATGTTCTGAACCTCAATCTTCGGCTGATTCACTGCAGACTGAGCGGGGGCAAAGGAGTCAGGGAATTCCACAGGCTCCGTCTGAAGTAGTGGTTGGAGTCTCTGGTGGAGTCGCGATTTGCGATTAAGTGGTTTAAAGCGATCGGTAAAGTTCCCAACTGACTCCGCACTTCCTAAAAACAAAAAGCCACCAACATTAAGACTGTAGTGAAAAAGAGGAATGAGCTTTTTCTGCATTTCTGGTGTCAGGTAGATAAGCAGGTTGCGGCAGGTCAATATATCGATTTTTGTAAAGGGTGGATCCTTAATCATGTTTTGCTGAGCAAAGATGACCATATCTCGAATGGCCTTTACAACCTGATAGCCACGATCCACCTTGACGAAATACCGATTCAGGCGCTCTGGAGACATATCTTCCGCTATTTTGA
>DATCID010000061.1:0-44825 GCA_036507975.1 Ruminiclostridium sp. | reverse complement strand
ACAAGTATGATGAAAAAAATTTTTAGAGAAACGAAGATTTAAAAAAGGTACGCACTTTTTAGAACATAATAAAATCCTGGAAAACCTTTTAGATCAAAGCTTTTCAGGATTTTTGTTTTGTCCAAGTGTCAAACTCAGGATATAAACCTATTATATAAAATATCAAATTAAAACGCAAAATAAAAACCTAAGTATGCCCTCGACATAAGTAATTCTATTTTTTAAATCATTATTAAAAGTACATATACTTTTTAAGGTTTTTATTTCACATTTAATACTATATTATGCAAACTATGAACTGGTTAATTTTATATTTACCTTACCATATTTTAGAAAAGCATTCTTTGCCATGAGTTATCTGTCAATTATGCGATTTAGATATGAATATAAATTCAATGCTTTATGGTGTATTTATAATAATGTAATAAAAATGCCCAGTTTTGTGGTATAATATAATTCATTGAATATTCATTGAATATTGATTGAATATTGGAGGGATGAATTAAATGGCTGAATTTTGCAAATGTGGTTCCATTATGATTAGCGGGAGTTGTACTAACAAAAGTTGCAGTAACAAATTGGTAAAAGTGTCTACCCCAAAAGTCAAGGCAGCCAGTGCCAAAACTCCGGCGGTCAAGAAAGAAGCAAAAAGTACCAGAGTGACTAGAGCTTCAAAATGTATTACCTACAATTTAAATGATTTACCCCCAAAAGAGGAATAGAGTAATAAAAAACCGGATTGCATTTTGCATTCCGGTTTTATAAAATAGTCATTCCAATAAATCTTATGGCAGTTGCTTCTTGTATTGTTCATTTGAAATCTTATCAACTTCCTCCACTATTCCCTGATTATCTATTTCGTTTGTATAATATTCTTCTAAATCCTCATAGCCGCCCAAATCTTGAGGTGTGTCCGAAGAGCCATATTTCATCAAATCATTTAGCTGATCCATACCCTCTGATTCATCATCTTCACGCTTATTTAAATACTTTCTTCCGAAGGGTTCATCAAATATTTCATTATTCTGACTATTAGGTGCAGGTGTATTTCTTTCCGAAGCCTCCTTGTGCTTTTCACAGTCCATGCAAAGCTTAGCTTCAGGTATAACTTCTAATCTCTCATATGCAATTTCCTTTTTGCAGTTCTCACACTTACAATATGAGCCATTCTCAAACTTCTTTAACGCATGCTTTACGTTATTTAGTTTACTTTGTTCATGAACCTTAAGCGCCATGTTCATTTCAACTGAATAAAGCTCGCTACCCAAATCAGCTGGGTGATTATCATAGTTTGATAACTCTGATGGAGAGTATTCACTCATATCAGCCTCTCCGTTTTCACGCATTTGTCCCAACGTCTTATCAGTTTTATTTGCTTCCTTTATAAGTTTTTCTTTTAGATAGTTCATCTTATTAATATCCATGTTATTTTTCCTCCATATGCTATATTGCCTCTCGCAAGTTACTTTGAACTATTTTTACTTAATTGCTTCTTCATCATTATGTTTGTTTAGTTTAGCTTTATTTATACAAATAAAAATTATAATTTTAATTTGGTTGAAAGTATAAAAAATTACGCAAAAAAATACCATTAGGGGTCATCAAGAACACTTTTTCAATGCTCTCGATTGTCTCAATGGTATTTTTATGAAATTTAATTATTTGTTTAATTATTTAGATAAATCAATAAGCACTTTCTTTATTAATTCGCTGTCATCAATAGTTCGCTGAAACACCTCTCCTATTTTTCGAGGCAAAACAAACTTCAGCTTATTGTCTTTAACCTTTTTGTCATAGAATATTTGATTATATACCTGATCAACATCCATTCCCGGCAATGATACTGGAAGACCTAATTTGAGCAATGTCGTTTTAACCTCTTCAACCATTACTTTAGTAACAATATCCAAATAAAATGATAATTTATACGCCCCAACAATTCCTATTGCAACGCACTCTCCGTGCAGTAGCTGAAAATTCTGAACAGTTTCTATAGCATGACCAATTGTATGCCCAAAATTCAAAATTGCTCGCAGATCTTCTTCTTTTTCATCTTCCTCAACTACATGTCCTTTTATTGAGCAATTTTTCTTAGCCAGATATTGAAGAACATTCTCATCAAAGTTAAAGATTTTCTGAGCATTATAGTTTATATATTCACAATACTCCTCATCCAAGATGAGTCCATGCTTTATAACCTCTGCTAGACCCGCAGAAATTTCACGTTTTGGAAGCGTTTTAAGTGTATTAACATTGATAAATACCATCTTTGGCTGATAGAAAGCTCCTACAACATTTTTATGCCCATCAAAATCAACACCAGTTTTTCCTCCAACGCTGCTATCTGCTTGAGACAAAAGGGTTGTAGGTATCTGAACAAAGTTTATTCCCCTCATATATGTAGCAGCAGCAAACCCTGATATATCACCAACAACGCCTCCACCAAGAGCGATCAAGATGCTACTTCTATCCAATTTATACTCAACGAGCTTTTTATATATTCCAGATACTGCTTCAAGTGTTTTGTTTTCTTCACCTGGTCTTAAAACGTGTTTATAAACCTCAAAGTCACTATCCTGCAGCTCTTTTATGCAAATGTCGGAATAATATTTATCAACATTTTCGTCAGTGATAACTATAGCCTTTTTCCCCAACCTTAGGGATAATATTGTTTTTCCTAGACCTTCAAAGCTTGTTGTAATGCATATTGGATAGCTTCTATCCTTCAAGTTTATTGTATGTCTAATCATTGCTGCTCCTCCAAGCTGATCTGCTAACAGGTCTTTATATCATTTCTTATCCAAATTAATATTTGGGACGAACAATGCCAATGCAGATAATGCTATTAGCACCTTTCGTCCCGTTTTTTAGTGTTACCTTTTCATATTATGATGTATAAAGTCAGCACTGTTATTCCACTACATCTGCACATCTATTACAAAGGGTTGGATGGTTTTCATCCTTGCCAACAAATTCACTGAACATCCAACATCTTTCACATTTATCTCCAGGTGCTTGCTGCGCTACAATTTTGATATTTGGCATTTCCTCACCCTTTTGAGCATCTGCTGGTGCTTCTGTAAGCTTTTTTATTTCAACAGCTGAAATTATAAATATAGAAACCAGTTCACTCTCTATGCTCTTCACAAATTCATAATCTGCTCCATCAGCAAAGATAGTAACCTTCGCATTTAGTGAGTGACCAATTGTTTTATTTGCTCTAGCTAATTCCAATATTTTAGAAGCATCTGAACGTAATGCAAGTATTTTATTCCATTTTTCAGCCAATTCGATATCAATATACTTTTCATTCACTTCTGGCCAGCTATTTAGCTGTATGCTATCGAGGTCATCAGTAGCTCTATGAGGCATAAACTGCCAGATTTCTTCAGTAGTAAACGCAAGTACAGGTGTCAGCATTCTTACCAGTGATTGCAATATTTCATACATAACAGTCTGTGCAGCTCTTCTTTGCTTTGAATCGGCTTTTGATGTATATAGTCTATCCTTTATAATATCAAGATAGAAACTGCTCATATCAACAACGCAGAAGTTGTGTATAGCGTGAAACATGATATGGAACTCGTATGTGCTATAAGCCTCATTTACCTTTTTAATAAGGTTAGTCATCTTATAAAGTGCCCATTTGTCCAACTCACACATTTCATTATAATCAACACTATCAGTATCTGGCTTGAAGTCATTAATATTTCCCAGGACATATCTTGCAGTATTCCTGATCTTTCTATAAACCTCTGATAACTGCTTTAACAAATCCTTCGAAATTTTAATATCTGTTGTATAGTCGGAGGAAGCAACCCATAGTCGGAGTATATCTGCGCCATAATCCTTTATAACATCAGCTGGGTCAATACCATTGCCCATAGACTTAGACATCTTTCGCCCTACTCCATCAACAACATATCCATGAGTCAATACCTTTTTGTATGGTGCTTTTCCTCTAGTAGCTACAGATGTCAAAAGTGAAGATTGGAACCATCCACGATGTTGGTCACTACCCTCTAGGTATAGGTCAGCTGGAGATGACAAGCCTTCTCTATTCTCTAACACTGCTGCATGGCTAGAACCCGAATCAAACCAAACATCCATTATATCTGTTTCTTTTTCAAACTCAGTATGTCCGCATCCACACTTGGTACCCTTTGGTAATATTTCTGATGCCTCCATCGCATACCACGAGTTTGAGCCCTTTTCTCTAAATAAGTCTGCTACAGCCTTTATGGTATCAGCATTTATTAATTCTTTTCCGCAATCCGTACAATAGAATATCGGAATAGGTACTCCCCAGATTCTCTGTCTGGAAATACACCAGTCCCCCCTATCCTTTACCATATTTGTTATTCTTTCTTGTCCCCACTCTGGTATCCATTTAACGCCTTTTATTGCTTCTAATGCTTCATTTCTAAAGCTATCAATTGATGCAAACCACTGCTCAGTTGCACGGAAAATTATTGGCTCCTTGCATCTCCAGCAGTGTGGATATTGGTGAGTTATTTTTTCTGATACAAGCAGTCTACCATCTTGTGTTAGTCTTTGAAGGATTGCGCCATTTGATTTTTTGTAGAACATTCCTTCAAAAGGCCCTGCCTCCTTTGTCAAGATTCCTTTGCTGTCAACTGGTACAATTACAGGTATCTTGTACTTCTGGCAAACTATAAAGTCCTCTACACCATGTCCTGGAGCAGTGTGAACACAACCAGTACCTGCTTCTAGAGTTACGTGATCACCCAGAATTACTACCGAATCTCTATCTAGGAAGGGATGCTTGCACAAAATTCCTTCCAGCTGCTTACCCTGATATTTTGCAACTGTTTCATATTCTGATATACCTGCAGCCTTCATAGTATTCTCTAGCAATTCGGTCGCAAGTACATAGTATTCATCATTTGCTTTTACAATCGAATACTCAAATTTCTCATTTAAACATATTGCAAGGTTAGCAGGCAAGGTCCAAGTTGTTGTTGTCCAAATAACAAAATTAACTTTGTCCTTATCTACAACTCCAGCAAAAATTCCCTTGTCATCCCTAACCTGAAATTTTACATACAATGAAACAGTAGTATCATCTGCATATTCGATTTCAGCTTCTGCCAAGGCAGTTTCACATTCTGGACACCAGTAAACAGGCTTTAGTCCTTTATATATATGGCCATTAGTTGCCATCTCGCCAAATACTTCTATTTGCTTTGCTTCAAACTCTGGCTTTAAAGTAATATACGGGTTTTCCCAATCTGCTCTAACTCCAAGACGCTTAAAGGCTTCTCTTTGAATATTAAGATATTTCATTGCAAAGCCTTCGCAAGCTTCTCTAAATACAACAGGGCCTACTTCGTGCCGTTTAAGTCCAAGTTCTTTGATAGCTCTTTGCTCAATTGGCAGACCATGAGTATCCCATCCTGGAACAAAAGGAGTATGGTATCCTGACATACTGTAATACTTAACTACAATATCTTTTAAAACTTTATTTAGCGTAGTTCCAAGGTGTATTCCACCATTTGCATACGGCGGGCCATCATGAAGTATAAAGGTTGGCTTTCCTTCTGTTTTTTTCAATTGCTTATTGTAAATGTCCATATCTTCCCATTTTTTTAGGAATTCGGGCTCTCTCTGAGGCAGATTTGCTCTCATTGGGAAATCTGTCTGTGGTAAATTTAAAGTTTTTCCGTAATCATCTGACATTTTGCTACCTCCATCATTTTTTACTAAAATAGTTTAATCTCGTTTCATTACACATTGCAAATAAACAGAGTTCTGGACTCAGTGGGAGTATTAGGGGCGGTAGACATCGGAAAAATAATAAAGCCCCGTTCCACATAGGGACGAGGCAATTTTCGCGGTACCACCCAACTTATTTTGTAACATGCTTAACACATGAAAATTAAAACATGACAACAATCACTTCATTCTTTAACGGCTACTCACCGGCACACCCTACTATAATATTGTAATTAGTTTCAGGCTGCAACTCATGGATGATTTTCAAAAACTTGAACCTGCGAGATCTCACCAAACTCTCACTCTCTTGGAAGCCAATTATTTTTTACTCTTTCCAATCATCATATTTAAAATATTCACTTTATTAGCATCATTTTTACCTATACAAATATAAGTTATAATACATCAACGCCATATTTTCGTCAAGGTGTCATGTCCTTTTCTTGTCTATATTTCTCACTTTTTTCTTTCAATTATATCAGAATATATCAAAAAACTTGAGATTTGAGGAATAATATTTTAACTATTTACTAAAAGAACGTCAATATTAACAAGTTTTGCACCCTTTCTCACCTTCAATTTAAAGCTCAAAAATACTCATGTAACTTAACTCACGTAATTATAACTTTCTGAATATTATGTAATGTGATTTCAATGGAAGGTGAGTAAAGAATGAAATACGATTTCGAGGAATTAGTTGTAAATGTAAAAAATGATGAATATAAGCTAATAGGCTCTGGGTCCTCAAGAAGGGTTTACGATCTGGATAATGGCCATGTTCTTAAGATTGCTAAAGATATTCGTGGCATATCTCAAAATAAAGCAGAGCATGAAATATATAAATCAAGAAAATCAAATATTTTTGCTGAAATAGTAGCTGTCTCTGAAGATAATAAGTTTTTAATTATGTCAAAGGCTCGCAAAATAGAAAAAATCTCCACAGTTTATAAATATTATAATGTGAGAAATTACAAAAAACTTGTCCGGCTTAAAAACCTCAAAGATGACATTCAAAGTAATAAATTGAGTAGGGGTGATCTAGTAAGACCCTCGAGTTGGGGTCTTATAGATGATGTTCCTGTTATAATTGACTATGGCCTAACTCAAAGAATTTTTAAAAAATACTATAGAAATCGCATGCTTAAAAGGAGAAAATATAAGCCTATTAAACTGTAGCCGTGACATACTTAACCCATTAAGTTATTTATATTAATTTTACCTAAATTTTGGTGTTTTCTTTTAAGTATTTTTATTTAGGCATTTTTTAGGCATTTTTCTAATATTGCAATCCCCTCTCTTATTTTTTCTATGCTAGATGATGCAAAACTCAGTCTTATATAACTATACTTGTTTTTATGAGCATTGTCATAGAAAATATTTGATGGTATAAACAAGAGTCCGATTTGTTTACACTCAGTATAAAATATTTTTGCTGAAATATTACGCGGTAGTCGGATCCAAAAGTATAGGCCACCATTAGGTTGATCAAATTTGATACTATATTTCTCTAGTCCATTTAGTTTATTAAGCATAAATTCATATTTACCTTTATAGATTTCCTTCATGTATTGCAGATGTTCATCCCATTTACCAGTTCTAAAGTAAAGATCTAGTGACCTCTGAATAAGACCTGATGATGAAATATCACTATTGTGTTTTATCTTTGTAAATTCGTCAATTAGCAGGCTGGGTATTACCATGCAGCCTATTCTTAAACCTGGCATTAATATTTTTGAAAAGCTTTTGATGTATATTACATATGCATTTTGTTTATCAAGTGCTTTTAATGTGAGTGGTCTGTCTGTACCATAACTAAGCTCTGACATTGAATCATCCTCAACTACATAAACATTGTATTTCTTAGCTAATTGAAGTAATTCATCAAGTTTCTGTTTGCTATAACAAACAGTAGTTGGATTTTGAAAACTTGTCATTATGTATATAAGCTTTGGCTTACATACTCGTAATTTCTTTTCTAAGTCGTCAATATCTATTCCATCCTGCTCAATATTTACTCCAACAACTCTAGCTCCTCTTGACTTAAATACTGCTACAGCACCGTCATATGTTGGATTCTCTGTAATAACATAATCTCCCGGATTTAGTAGCACCTTCCCAATTAGATCTATTCCCTGCTGAGCTCCTGATACTATTTGCAGGTAATCCTCATTGTCTGTTTCTATAGAATATTCTCTATTAAGATAGCTAAGTATTGACTGCCTTAATGGCTTAAAACCATTACTTTCCTGATAACCAAATGCAAAACCTTTATCTCTTTCCAGTACATCATTTATGCACTCTTTAAATGACTCAATGGGGAAAATTGACGGATGCGCAGTAGCACTTGCAAAATTAATACTTGATTCGTCGGTTGACATTCCTACATCACTTGAAAAATGCGCCTCATCCTTTTCAAGTTTATTCTTTATAACATAGTATCCACTGCCCTTTTTAGCTGTAATATAATTATTACTCTCAAGCTGCTTATATGCATTTACAACGGTAATGCTATTAACCCCCAGCTTATTTGCCAAGCTTCTTATAGTTGGCAGCCTCTCACCATACTTTAGGTCTCCATTTATAATTAACTCCTTTATATGCTCAAATAATTGTAAGTACTTGGGTTGATCAGAATCCAATAATTGTATCGATTCAATTTCCATGTTTCCTCCATTATACTTTATAGACATTTAATTTTATGTTGACATTTGTTCTTAATTATGTAAAAATGTATAAAATTTATAGCAATATTTTAACTATTGTAGTGATACAATTAGTATATTTTAAATTAAATAAAAAGTAAAGGAGATTATTTATGAGTGAGAGATATGAATTAAACAAAAACCTAGCACAGATGCTAAAGGGTGGCGTAATAATGGATGTTGTTAGTGCCAAAGAGGCAGAGCTTGCACAGAAAGCAGGTGCAGTTGCGGTAATGGCCCTAGAAAGAGTACCTTCTGATATACGGAAAATGGGTGGCGTTGCAAGGATGTCAGACCCAAGAATGATAAAAGAAATTCAAAGTGCGGTGTCCATACCTGTTATGGCTAAAGTTAGAATAGGACATTTTGTTGAGGCACAGATATTGGAGTCACTATCTATAGATTATATAGATGAAAGCGAGGTTTTAACACCAGCTGATGAAGCTTTTCACATCGATAAGCACATCTTTAAGGTTCCTTTTGTATGTGGTGCCAAAAATTTGGGAGAAACCCTCCGAAGAATTGGCGAAGGTGCTGCTATGATCAGAACTAAGGGAGAAGCCGGTACTGGAAATGTAGTTGAGGCTGTGAGGCATATGAGAACTGTAACTTCAGAAATCAGAAGGGTTCAAATTGCATCAAAACAGGAATTAATGACAATCGCTAAAGAATATGGTGCTCCCTATGACCTTATCTTATATGTCCATGAGCATGGTAAGCTTCCTGTAATCAATTTTGCTGCAGGTGGAATAGCAACTCCTGCTGATGCTGCTCTAATGATGCAGCTAGGCTGTGACGGTGTATTCGTAGGCTCTGGAATATTTAAGTCCTCTGATCCAGCAAAAAGAGCTCAGGCAATTGTAAAAGCAACCACTTATTTTAATGACCCTGCAATTATTGCAGAAGTATCTGAGGAGCTAGGCTCAGCAATGGATTCTATCGATATAAGAGAGCTTTCTGGTAACAGCTTATTCGCCTCAAGAGGTTGGTAATCAAGTTATTGATGCTGTACCTCTGCGAGCCATTAGTCTCGTATACCTAAACATGAGTGGAGGCTAAACATGAAAAAAATTGGAGTGTTAGGACTGCAGGGTGCTATCTCCAAGCATATTAATAAGTTAAATAAGATAGAAGGCGTTCTCCCCTCAATTGCAAAATATAAGAAAGATATAGAGCTCTTAGATGCGCTAATTATCCCTGGTGGCGAAAGCACTACAATCGGTAAGCTTTTAAGAGAATATAATCTAATTCAGCCCTTGATTGATAGAATTTCAAGTGGCATGCCTGTCTGGGGTACTTGTGCTGGAATGATTTTATTAGCCAAGAATATATGTAATGATTCAAGTCGTCATCTTGAAGTAATGGACATTGAGGTTATGAGAAATGGTTATGGAAAGCAATTGGATAGCTTTACCACAAGCGTGGATTTACCAATAATATCGCCAAATAAAATACCTTTGGTATTTATACGAGCACCCTATGTGGTAGCAGTAGCGCCACAAGTCGAGGTATTGTTACGTGTCAATGGAAATATCGTTGCCTGCAGGGAGAACAATATGCTTGCTACTTCCTTTCATCCAGAGCTCACAGAGGATCTAAGCTTTCATATATATTTTGTAGAAATGATAAAATAACAGGAAATGTACTTGAAGAGGTGAAGCCAAAATATACTTGGCTTTGCTTTTTTTTACTTTGCAGAACTTTTTCAGTAATTTCTCGTCTATTATATTAGTTAGAGTATTTGTTTGGGTATAACTATAATCATGTATGTGAGTAAAATAAAAAATCAATTTAAAGGAGAAAATATTGATGAGTGATAAAAAAGTTCTGAAAACAGTAATTCTTCCTGTAATACTGTCAGTTGTTATTATAGTTTCAATTATAACTTACATATTTGTAGGTAATTCTACAAGTGTAAATGCGCAGGATTTATCAAAGAACGTAACTGCGAATAAGGTAAGCGCTGAAACTCTACCAGATGATTTTATTGCTGCTACCTCTGATTTCTCTATTTCTTTATTTAAGAAATCAATATCCGCAAGTGAGAATTCACTTATATCACCCACCTCAGTTGCTTTAGCCCTTGGCATGACAGCTAATGGTGCTGATGGCAATACCTTGACTCAGTTTAAAAAGCTGCTAGGTGGAGGAACTTTAACAATAGATCAACTTAACAAATATTATTATACTATGAGTTCAAACCTTCAAAATGATAAGACTAACAAGATACATTTGGCCAATTCTATATGGTATAGGCAGGATGCATCACTTAAAGTAAATCCTAATTTTCTCCAAGCGAATGCTGACTTTTATAAAGCTGCTGCCTATAAGGCCGATTTTAATTCACAGGATACTGTAAAAGACATTAATAAATGGGTGAAAAGTAACACAAACGGTTTGATTGACAAAATTGTCGACAAAATTGATGCTGACACAATAATGTATTTGTTTAACACAGTATTATTTGAAGCAGAATGGAAAAATGCCTATAAAACAGCGAATGTACGCGATGGAAAATTCACTTTATCAGATGGCAGTAATGTTTCAACAAAATTTATGCACTCTTTTGAAAGCTATCTAAAGAGCGATACAGCACAAGGCTTTATTAAGCCTTACAAGGGCGATAAATTCAGTTTTGTAGCAATACTTCCAAACGAAAGCATATCTCTGGAAGATTATATTAAATCCCTTGATGGCAAAAGCTTTTTGAATTTTGTCAACAGCAAATCAGATGATACTGCCTCTATCGGTTTACCAAAATTCAAATACGACTATGAGGTTAGTCTTGTAAAACCATTAAAAGATCTAGGCTTTACAGAAGGCTTTGACAGTAGTAAAGCCAATTTCAGTAAGATGGCAACAAGCTCAGATGGCAATATCTACATTGGTGATTTACTGCACAAGACCTTTATACAGGTTGATGAGCTTGGAACTAAAGCTGGTGCTGTTACAAAAGTGGAAATGACAGAAACCGGCATGGCGCTAGAAACAAAAAAAGTGATTCTGAACCGTCCCTTTGTATATGCAATCATTGATAACGAGACAAAGCTACCTTTATTTATAGGAACTGTGATGAATCCAGCTAAATAATATTAATTCAGCCGGCGAAAGCCGGCTTTCCTTAACTCTTCACTTTTCACTTATTCCCTATTTACTGTCCATATCAGCAAGCAATTTATCTATTGCCTCTGTATTAGGGGACTCTAGCTTTTTAGCCATTTGTAGCTCTTCCTTTGCCTTACCATATTGCGCAGTGTCATAATATATAACACCGAGAATATAGTGTCCATCTGCTGGACTTAATTCTACTAATTGATTTGCATGCACTATTCCCTCTTCGTACTTTGTCTGATTTATCTCTGCCTTTGCAAGGTTCCATAAGACACTTGTTTTGATGCTTTTATCAGATGGGTTCAGCGCCAGTATTTCTTCAGACAGCTTTTCTGATTCTGACCAGTTCTGCTGGCTATCATAGGTTTGCAACGTAGCTATTTTAGAAGCCAAGCGGTTTTGTTCGTTATTAAAGCCATAGAATAATCCACCTATTATAACAGCAATAACCAGAATAAGTGATGTCATCTTAATGAGCTTATCTTTTGCAGTTTCTTCCTTGACAGAATAAACCACTCCAGTAGTTAAAAAACCACCAACTAGCCCTCCAAAATGAGCATAATTGTCAATTTGTTTATTCATAAAACCATAGGTCAGATTTATTATTAATATAGTTATTAAATTTGCACCAAAACTGCTTTTTAAAAGTGATGGCCTTTTTACTGCAAAATACAGCATAGCTCCCAATAATCCAAATATAGCTCCTGAAGCTCCTACTGAGTCATTGATTGAAAATGCAAAGCTTGCGATACATCCAATAAAACCAGATAAAAAGTAAATTACAGTAAGCTTGCCATGACCATATAATCTTTCGACCTGTGAGCCAACAATATACAGCGAATAGCAGTTAACCGAAACGTGAATTATATCGGAATGCAAAAACATAGGTGAAATAAATCTCCAATATTCACCGCCCAATATAAGGGCATTAACTTTTGAACCGTATGTCGATAAAAGCTCATTATACGAGGTTCCAGTTTTCATTGAAAGTAGATTCAAAATCAACCAAACAGCAAAGTTAATAGCTATCAGGCCATAGGTAACCCACGGTTTTTTAGCCTTAATCTGAATTTCATTGTCCTTTTGTCTCTGCACAATTATATCTGCCACTTCTTCTGATGAAGTTTCTCTTGTGTCAAAATCTTTAGAAAAAAATCTTTTCAATGATTTAATAATATTAGCATCAAATGCTGGTACCCTAAAGTGCTTTTGAACATTCTTACTCTTGATGTTTACAGAAATGCATTTCATAAATCTTTTTTCAAGTATAATGTCCACCTGACCTTGTTCAATAATATTTATTTTTTCTTCATCAGGCTTATCATCAAACAAGAACACCCTAAATATAGATGCGTTATTACCATTTATATTGCCTAGCATAGCTGCTCCACTTGCCATCATATGGGTTAGCTGCTCACAACTATATCTATCTGCATCAATTACCTCAAGCAGTACAGAGGTTCCTTGATAGTCCTTTATTAAGCTTGTAGGACTTTTAGAAAAATCCAATGACTCATGCTCTGCTCTTATAATGTTAAAATACTCTTTTTCAACTAAATATCTTATTAGTGAATTTATAAAATTAGTTTTCATTTACTATATAGCCTCCAACATTCACAGCACCATATTTATTTGCCACATCTGCTATTATATCAGACTCATTTATCAAAACACCTGCTCTACCCTTGTAAATCCTAAGTGCTGCATTAAGAACCTTTGAATTATTTGACTTCAAAACAAATGGTTGTTTCAAGTATGTCTGCGCTTCATTTACAACCTTTGATAAAAGCTCTTCGTCTCCACCGTCAAAATCAACATCAATAATTATAATGTCAAACTCCTCATCTAGTAAGTCCATAGTTACATCAGTAATTGCATCTAGGTTACCTGCTTTAAGGTCTTTCTTCAAGGCTTCATCCTTATTTACATCTATCCTACCTATTTTTGCGCAGCGCAATTCACCAAATGCAACAGCTTTGGAGGATGAAGTAATAAAATCATTATTTGAAGGAAAACTCACAGGTTCACATTTTTTTATAGCTTTGGAAATCTCTGCAACAAACTCTGGATTGGTTCCACAGCAACCACCAATAAGTCTTGCTCCATTTTTTATAAAGTCCGAGACATACTGTGCAAAGCCCTCCGGTGTTTCAATATAAACCTGCTTACCATCTATTATTTGAGGCAATCCAGCATTTGGTTTCATGCTAAAGCTTAACCCAGTTTTTGAATAGCTCTCTGCAATCTTTAGCATATGACTAGCACCAAATGAGCAGTTTGTGCCAATCAAATCAGCACCTAGTGAATGCAATATGTTTGCACATATAAATGGTTCGGTTCCCATAAGAGTTCTCCCATTTTGCTCATATGAAATCGAGCAAATTACTGGAAGTTTGCTGTTTTCCTTTGCTGCAAGCAATGCAATTCTCATTTCACACACATCAGTAAAAGTTTCAAAGCTGATTATATCAGCTCCACCGTCCCTGATAGCGATGACCTGCTCTCTAAAGGTCTCATACGCATCATCAAAGGTTAGCTCACCAAAAGGTTCTAGCAGCTTGCCTAATGGCCCAATAGAGGCAGCTACATAACCTTTATCAGACATTACTTCCTTAGCAAGCTTAACACCCTGATAGTTTATTTCAAAATGCTTATCTCTAATTCCATATTCGCTAAGCCTCATGCTATTAGATTGAAATGTATTTGACAGAATTACATCTGCACCTGCTTCACGATATGCTATATATATTTCCTTAATAATTTCAGGATGAGTAATGTTCCATTCCTCAGGGCAAGTACCAACTTCAAGACCATTTCTCTGGAGCATAGTGCCCATGGAGCCATCAAAAACCAACACCTTATATTTAATATCCTCTAAAAATGACATAACATCCCTCCAATTCTAAAAAACACATATAATACTAATTCGAATTAAAAATAACAGTAATTATTTTCAGTCATCGTAAACCTTTTTTATGCTATATTTTACACTTTAGGCAGTTTCAATAGCCGCATCATCCTGCAAGCCTAATTTCATTATTGCATTTTCACGCATTTTATATTTTTGAATCTTTCCACTTGCTGTCATTGGGAAGCTATCTATAAAGCTAACATATTTTGGTGTTTTATGCCTTGCCATATTTGCCTTTACAGCCGCTTTAATCTGATCCTCAGTAAGAACACAACCCTCTTTTAAAATTACGCAAGCCATAATTTCCTCACCATAAGTCTTTGATGGAATTCCAATAACCTGTACATCCTTTATTTCAGGAAGCGAATACAGAAACTCCTCTATTTCCTTTGGATAAATGTTTTCTCCACCTCTTATGATCATATCCTTTATTCTTCCAGTAATCTTGTAGTATCCATTTTCATCTCTTGTAGCAATATCACCAGTGTGCAACCAGCCTTCTGAATCTATCGCTTGAGCAGTAGCCTCAGGCATCTTGTAATACCCTTTCATTACATTATAGCCTCTTGTTACAAATTCCCCAGGTACTCCATCAGGCAAATCCCGATTTGTTTCAGGATCAACAATTTTACATTCAATAAATGGTAAAGCGCGGCCTACTGTAGAAACTCTAAGCTCTAAACTGTCACCTATTCTGGTTTGTGTGCAAACAGGAGAAGCCTCCGTTTGTCCATATGGAATAGTAATATCTTTCATGTTCATCTTTTCTACAACTATTTGCATAACCTTAACAGGACAAGGTGATCCGGACATAATTCCCGTCCTTAATGAAGAAAAGTCAAAGTTATTGAATTCAGGGTGCTCTAGCATTGCGATATACATTGTCGGTACTCCATGAACTGCGGTACAACGCTCACTCTGAATAGTCTGCATAACCTTAAGCGGTTGGTAATAATCTAAAGGTACCATTGTAGTTCCATGAGTCACACATGCCATAATTGCCAAAACCAACCCAAAGCAATGGAAAAATGGAACAGGGATACAAAGCCTATCCTCATGTGTGAAGTGCATGCAATCTCCAATACATTTCCCATTGTTTACAATGTTGTAGTGCGTAAGCATAACACCTTTTGGGAAACCAGTAGTTCCTGAAGTATACTGCATATTAATTACATCATGACATTGAAGAGAATTGCTGATTGCATATAGCTCCTCGTCTGTAATGTCACTGCCCATGTCCAACAGGTCGTCCCAGCTAAACATACCTGGGTGTTTTTTGTCGCTTACACTAATAACATTTTTCAAGAATGGCACTGCATCACTTTTGAACTTACCAGGCTCTGAATTTTTCAAATCTGGGCAAAGTTCGTTTATAATCTCAATATAATTAGAGTCCTTAAATCCATCAATTAGTATAATTGTACTCGCATCTGATTGTTTTAACAGATAATCAAGCTCAAATATTTTATAGTTCGTATTAATAGTAACTAGTACTGCGCCTATTTTCGCTGAAGCAAAAAGCGTAATAATCCATTCTGGTACATTAGTAGCCCATATCGCAACATGGTCACCCTTTTTAATGCCCATCTTCAAAAAGCTTTTTGCAATGCTATTACAAATGGCATTAAATTCAGAGTAAGTTTTTCTAAATGGGCGTTCTGTGTAAAGCGCACAATAGTGATCTGGATATTTTGCTGCCATTTCATCCAGGATTCCACCTACTGTAATTTCAATAAGTTTTTCCATTTTAACCTCCTGTAATTGCATAAAATAAATAAAAAAGCTCTTCATCCCAAATACATGAGACGAAAAGCTATTCCGCGGTACCACTCAAATTAATTCTAAAAAGAATTCTCTTTAATTCATATAACGGTGAAAACCGCTCTGACCTAAATATTCAGTCAGAATTGCTCCTGGGCGAGCTTCAACTTTCAAAACCACTATCTTTCACCAAATGATAGCTCTCTTAAGATTTTTTACAGTTTACTTTTCCCATTCTCAGCAAAATTCAATATTCGAAATTATTAATATAATACTATGTAAGCAGCAGAAGTGTCAATACCTATTATACTTTTATATTATGTTTAAATGCGTAAATTGCTGCTTGAGTTCTATCATTTATGTCCAATTTTTTAAATATGTTTGAATTATGGTTCTTAACAGTCTTTTCGCTGATAAACAATTTTTTTGCTATTTCCTTATTAATCATGCCTTCAGCAATTAGTTTCAGAACCTCGATCTCTCTTTTGGTCAAATTGTTTGTTATAGACTTATCTTTCTCTATCATAGTTACCCTATTAAACTCCTTGACTAATTCAACAGTCATGTTTTGCTGTATGTAAGTCTGATCTTGAAAAACGCTTCTAATTGCATCTATAAGTACAGACGATTCCGCATCTTTTAAAACATATCCCTCGCATCCTAGCTGCAGCGTTTTGAAGAGGTATTCCCTATCCTGATGAAGAGTTAAAACAATTATTTTATATCGGCTATCTTCATCCTTAAGTATTTTAATAGCTTGTAAACCGTTTAAAATAGGCATGTTGATATCCATTAAAATCACATCTGGCTTTTGTGCTCTAGCTAGTGATATTGCTTCTTCTCCATTAGATGCTTGCGCTACAACAATAATGTCATCTTCAAGCTCAAGAATGGTTTTTAGACCTTGTCTCACCATAGCATGATCATCTGCAATCATTACTTTAATTTTATTCATTTATTGAGAGCCTCCCCTTCTTCAATGAGTGGTATAAATATTTTTATTTTGGTACCTTTTCCTTCTTCAGATACTAAATCAAATTCTCCTTCTAGGAGAGCTACTCTCTCCTTCATGCTATAAAGACCAAATCCTCCAGTTAAATCTAAATTAGTCGTCCTAATGGCTTTTGTATTAAATCCAATGCCATCGTCACTTATAATTATGCTCAACTTCTGGTTAATACGTTCTAAATATACGAAAGCGTATTTGGATTTAGAATGCTTTAGAATATTGTTTAAAGCCTCTTGTACAATTCTAAACACAGTCAGCGAAATAATAGGTTTTAAATCATCATTAACATTTCTAGACTTTAGCACCACATCAATTCCTGAATCCTCTTTAAAAGATATAACATATCTTTCCAATGTCGGCAATAGACCTAAATCATCAAGTGCCATAGGTCTCAGGTTATAGATGATTTTTCTAACCTCTTGAAGGCTATCTCTCATAACCTTTTTAAGGTTTTGTAGTTCTTTCTTAGCCTCTTCAATATTTTTATCTATAAGCCTCTCACATATCTCTGCTTTAATTACAATATTCGACATAGATTGAGCTGGCCCATCGTGTATCTCACGAGCAAACCGCTTTCTCTCTTCTTCTTGTGCTTCAATAATTCTAAGACCCAAGTACTGTTTCTGCTGCATATTTTCAAACTGCTCTCCTGCACCTTTCAAATCACTACTTAGGTATCCAAGAGCTACCCCAACATGCCCAATTAGGTTATCTGCTCGTTCGAGTGTTTTTATTGAATCCTTAATACGTATCTCAAGATCATTACGTCTTTTGATCAAAGAGCTTTCTTGCTCGCGCTTCACAGCAAGCTCAACACGTAAATTATCCGCAATCTGATATGCACTTGCCAACTCACTCTGGCTATGTTTACTAAAATCCTTGTTAACCTCATAAAGCCTTTTTTTACTTATCTTCAATTTATATTCTAAATTTTCAATTTCGCTTATACTTTCATAGACTTGCTTTTTTAATATTGTTAGCTCTTCTTCAAGTCTTTTACACTCTCTTCTGGAAGTTTCGGCGATCTCAATTATCTCTTTTTTACCTAAGTCCAAAGCCTTGATTGTTTTATTAATAACTTCATCCATTTGAATAGCATTATGCTTAAAATTTGCCATGGTTCCATCCATTCTTGAGTTATTGATTTAAAAAATTATTGAATTATTACTGATACACAAAACTTCAGTATACCTATATACTAACTAATAACTTAATTTACCACAATACTTAATAGAAAGTTTGGTTAATAAGTATATTATCTGGTAATAATTTCGTAACAATTTCGTAATAACTTTAAACAACTTTAATTTTTTAATTATTTTTAAAATAGGGTTGACAATACCAGACATAGCTCTTATAATATAAAAGTGTTCGGACAAGATAACCGATACAAAACACTTTAAAAATGCGTTATTAGCTCAGTTGGTAGAGCACCTGACTCTTAATCAGGGTGTCCCCGGTTCGAACCCGGGATGACGCACCAAATTAAATGGTTAAAACCTTTGAATCGTTTTAGATTTCAAAGGTTTTTTTATATTAAAATTTAATAATTAAGATTATTTTTTAACGATCTCTCCTATCACTTCTCCACGTCAAAAAAACCTTCAAAATGGTGTGTTTATTTTAACATCAATTTGAAGGTTTACACAATTTTAAAACGTTCTTAAATTGCTTGACAAAGGGTATATTTTACACTTTGGTACTACTCTCCTTTACTGTAATTCCACATAATTCCTTTGTCCATCTCAAAATTGTTGAATGTACCAATCAGTTCATTATTTATTCTGAGCGTGTACATTCCATCCTCTGCATCGCGAAATACCATTCTGAGAGGCACAGTCCAGTTTATTGCACTCTCAATAGCAAGGGTTATCTCGCCATTTGAAATGCCAAGAGAACGTACTGTGCAGCCATTAATACCATATGCCCATTTATCTGCCACACTGATATGGACATCCCCATATTTCTCCCACACCATTTCAACCGTGGCCATTCCTGACCCTAGCCCCCAATTGAAGGTTGAAAAAACTCCGGGCTCATCATTGTAGCCATGATGGGACCAATTTTCATAGGGAGACACTGCTAATGAAGCACGAAGTGCAGCTATGGCTCTTTCGAAGTATTCGAGCTTTCCTGTCTGCTCAAAATAGTCAAAATATATGACCGCACAGTATCCCTGCCTTGCATCGCTCCATTCCCCATCCGTGTTCTGTGTTGTAAAACCACCTATCAGATTAAGCTCAAACATCGGATGAGACCAAACCTGCTGATATAAAGACAGATAATCAAGTACTGAATTCCCAAGTTCAAGATACCTTTGTGTCCCAGTGATCCTGTGCAAATCCAGAAATGCCTGTGAAGAAAATATTATTCCCATATTGCACTGTGGATATTGCCCTGTTATTTCATCATAAAATTCATAAGGCTTATACGAGCACGATAAAAAAGTCTCGAAATCAAACCATTTGTTTAAAGGCATGATCGCCCTTTCTATATAGTCCATTGCCTTGATTGCAGCCTCAAGATACTTCCTGTCGTTCACAGTCCTGTACAGCTCCAGCAGGAAAACCGCGCAAACCGAGCCTTCGGCATTAACCCTGTTAAGACCTAGTGTTTCGTTTGCTGAAAGGTCACTTTCCTTAAAGAATGAAGGTATCAGACCCGATTCTTCCTGATGTTTAATGAGGAAGTCTCCAAAATCCATGCTCAGAGGAAGAATCTTTGGGTCATCAATTACTATGTCATTTTTCCATTTAAGCAGCCAGTAAGCCGTCCAGGCCATTGAGAACAAATGGTACTGATCCCTGAAACCTCCGAAATTGGTTGATGCACTTGCAGTCCAGATCTGCTCACCTCCCTGTTGGAGAAATACTACAGGGAATGCTCCGTCATTCCTCGGAGCATTTACAGCGAGATTCAAAACCCTCATTGCACTATCAATTTTCTGGGCGTCGTTTCTGCGCCTGCTGTAAAGAGCAAGGCCGTAGGCTGTCCGAAGATTGTTCCACCAACCATAAAACCAGATGTCATCATTCATACTGAACAGATAGTCTCTGAAGCCACCGCATTTCTCTCCTGCATAATCAAACTCAAACCACACCTTGCTTCCTATTCCGTGCCAGGCTTCCTTTTCCCATAAATGAAACGATTTGTGCTGAACATCATAGCCTTCTAAGAAGTTTTCATGTCCAAACTTTTCCCAAAGGAATGATGCAACCTGTTTATATGCTCTTTTCTCTTGCGCATTATTATCCAGTAGTAAAAAATATTCAAAGCTGAGAGATTTCCCACTTGGTATAAATTCGCACAAACCCTGGGGATGGATAAAAGAACTGTGATACCTTGGAACGCTTGGTATGAACCCGTATGAAACGACCGGCTCCTTTTCGGTTTTAATATCCATGTCGATACCCAGATTGCAACAGTCAATCCCAGTTTTAATTTTTACTGAATTTAAATCCGGTATAATTGACATTGCTACCGTCTTTTTCTGCATAATTGCAGCAGGCGCTTTGAAAGTCCAGTCAGAGGATACACATGTCGGATCCATTTTCAAAAGCGGTGTCCAGGTAAAATCAGGATTGTTTCCTGAAGAAAAATAATACTTGTCAATAAAATATTCAAGTGAACAATCAGCTTCAAGCTTGAGATCATTAGATATCTTGAAGTAAGCTTTGCCATCTTCGAGGCTTACGGTTCGATTAATAAAATCCTTTAATCCGGATTTGGCACGGAAGGTTATTTTTGCCGTTGTACCTACCCTGACCAGCTCGCAGTCGTATACTTCAAGTCCCATACGAGGCAGAGAGTTTCCAACTTCCAGCAGAGGTTCCTTTGCATAGTGAGATGGAATACCTCCAAAAAGAGCACGTGGTTTATCCCTGTAATTATCTTTTAGCTTCAGCTGCTCGCAGCCATCATATCCGATTGCAATTTTGCACGCACCCAAACCAGAAGCGTAAAACGATTCTCCTATCTGGACGTTTCCATTGCAATCACATTTGAAGTACTTTTCAGACAAATTGCCATCGCATAAAGAAAATTCTACTCTAACTATCCCGTTATCTAGAAAATATTCCATATCAGCCATTACGATATATCCTCACTTTATTTATATTTTTCAGGCTCGCTAATCACTCTACTATTTCAGTTCTATGCAGGTATAAGCTGGCAAGCCGGTAAGTTTAAGTCTGAAAACATCCTTATTTCCTGGAATTATTTCATATCTTGCACCGCTGCCATCTAGGGTAAACGTTTCTACATCGAAGTCGGTTCTGCCGAGGCGGAGATCAAGTATTAAATCTGTCGGCATTATTTTATCATTGCTTTTACAATAGTTGTAATTGATTATGTGAATCGCAGTGCTGTCAGCCAGCTTAGTGAGCTGAAAATGTGTCAGCTTGTTATCGCCCCTGATCTGCCACAGATCATTGTATAAGGGTTTAAAAACATTACCAAAGCGCTCTATTGATTTCTCCCTGGAATTTTGCTTCGGAACATATGTCACATTACCCAAGGTCTTCATGCTCTCTGCCCAACCCGGTATATTTTCAGCCGTATTTCCGAAAATAAGCACTTTATTATTATTTGCATAACCTTTCAAAACATCTGCTTGGTTCAGAGTCATTATGCTGCAGTCAGGTATAATCACCAGATCATAGCTCTGAAGGTTCTTGCAAGTAAAATCATCCACACACATATCATCATCTTTAATTACTGTTACATCATAATTAACTCCGATTTCTGAAAGTTTGCCGGTAATCTCTTCAAACGGTGACCATGGACAAGCACTGTCCTTCTTGATACTGTACGAAAGCAAATCATCTGAGTCCTCATAGGTAAGAGTCTCATTTGCAGATATCTGCCTTTCCCTGAGCCTGTAGCTTTCAAAGCCATATAAAACAAGTACGTTGGCGCCAGAAGCTTTTCCGAAAAGTCTGTCATTTTCAGCCAGGAAACCCTGTAATTCCTTACCTAGAAATGTCGGAGCATAAAAACCATCTTTAACCTTATTTCCCATCCACGCTCCATAAGGATAAGCCATATTACAGCCGTTTGCAGAAGCTTCTAACAGGAATATTCTGAACAGGTCATAGCACTTGCCTTTATTGAGTAATTCTACAAATTTAGGTACCAACCCTCCGTATGGGTTCTCTGCAATTATAACCGGTTTATCTTTAGTGTAACCGCAGGCAAGCCTGTACCAGTTGTGACGTTTGAACATCGTATGGTTGAGTTCCGTTACACAATAATCCACTTTATCAACAAGAGGAACAAAATTGAGTCCCATGTTGAAAAAGTTACCGCTTACCTCTATATTCTCACCCTTGCTTTTGCCATATTCCTTAATATAATCAGCCAGTTCTATGAAATGCTTGTTTGCAGCACAGAGCATAAAATCCCAGTAAATATCAAACAAAGGTATATTCAACAGGTTTCCAGGATATATGATATTTCTTTCTTTTAGATACTCCGCATAATTGAAAGTATCCAGATTTACTCCGGCTAGTGCCTCTGGGAGCTTGCCTTTTGCCTTCAGCCCCTTCAGATACTCAGTGAATTGCTTCATACAGTCCTTACAGAAGCAGCCGCCATAGGAAACTGAAGTAATTGGAGCTTCACTTTCGTCAAGCTGAATGGCTTTTGCTCCAGCATTTATCTGGATCTGGATGATCTTTTTCAAATAAGTCCGCCATACTGGATTGTTACGGCACATATTATGACAGGATTGTTCCGTTGCATTGACTTCAACCCAGCCTGCTTGGCAGGCTACTCCGTACATATTCCTGGTGGTGCACTCTTCCCAGATATCAGTTACTGCTTCTCCATCACTATTATAAAGTCCATCGGGAAAATAATCACTGAACTTCTTGCCAAAGACCTTCCAATGCTTATCCTGGGTAAATTCACGTAGGCCGTACCAGTCATGTTCACTCTCCGCCTTAATGATATTCAGATCTTTAAAAGCGGTTCCATCTTCATTCAATACTGCCGGAAATTCCCAGCCCTGAGCTTCGTATACCACAGCAAAAGCTTTGATATCTCTCTTGGTGCATTCACTTACAAATTCAAAATCGTTGATATATCCGTGAAACCTTAGTCTTGCGGCGATATCCGAATAAATATCTTCTTCAAGATAAGGCAGTGATATAGATCCGGCACCCATTGTCGACCAGACCAACATTGTTGGTTTCAACACTTCAAGGTCTTCGATCATTGGCATGCTTTTCATTTGGTGGCTCGGGTGAAAATTATTTCTGCCTGCAAGCCAGTTGTAACAATATATAGCTCTTTCCATAAAAAAACACTCCTTTGTATTTAATTTTTATCGCAATTGCAGATTATCCTTATATAGCACCCATGGTAATTCCATCGAGAAGGATCGTTTCAGTTACTTTACAACAGGTATAATGTCCAATTTGAACCTGTAGCAGCGCGGTATCACTCTATATTCCAGAAGTAGGTTTTGTGACCAGCCGTCATCTCCGCCAAGTCCTGCGTGTGCAGCATCAATATTTAAATAAATCTCACTGTGCCGCTTAAGTTCATGGATATGCTTTGCCTCAGTAAAATCGGCAACACTTGAGTGATGAACATCAAAATGGAATAACGAATCACTGGATATTTTAATGCCGTCGCCATCCCCATCTGTCAATTCGATCCAACGTATATCCTCTTTGCCGCCGCACTCACAAGGGGGAATAAAAGGGAATTCCTGCTCATCCACAGTAGAACTATAAACGCCTACCAGGGCTGATGTCTTTCTGTCGGAATAGTTGTCCCAAGGTCCTCTGCCATGCCAGCGAAGTTTCTCGTATCCACCCGGCAGTACTAGTGTCACACCAGCTCTCGGTGCGTGAGACAGACTTGGGTCCATATCCAGACTTATATCGATGCTCACCTTACCATCACCATCGATAAGATATACCATTCTGCTCTTTATACCATGCTCTATGTTTACCGCCGATAGATTTGTATACGTCTCAACACGTACCCGTCCATCAGAGAGTATAGATGTAGAAATGCCAGCTGGGTTTCGCACCATCCCATCATAACCTGATGCAAGCCAACTTTTTAATATGCCTTTCGTTTCAAGCTCAGTTCCACGATCTATCCCGGTCGGGGCACGGAAAAAGTTTTCGGATGCACCGTCAAGCATTACCCTTTTACCCTTGAAGATAAATTCACAAATTAATGCGGTATTTTTATCAAAGCTTATTTTTGTATTTTTACCGGTTATTATTATATTATTTGAAGTTTCAGTCAAAACAACAGGCATAAAAGCTGGAATTTCAAGCGGGAGTCTTCCTACCCCACTCAAAGCAAATTGATTTCTGAAAATTTCATGCCCCTTTTCAGCCCAAGCCATGCTATGATTTAAACATATACAAATATTCAGAAAATACTCCTGTTCTTTCTGCTTTTCAATTTCAACATCAATGGAGAATTCTTCATCACTCATCGGTGCGGTTATCAAATCATTAATTTGTCCGCTCTTTTGGATTTCACCGTTGGCTGTAATCTCCCAGCGGATATAATAATGTTCAGCCGACCAATCCTGGCATCTATTTTTGAGAACAAATCTACCGACAGATGCATCTACCTGATCAATTTTTATCGGTGCTTGGCAGTTTTTAATTTCATATGCCGCCGGTTTTGGCGCAAGTTTCGGCGTTACAACTCCATTAGCACACATGTACGGTACGACCAACGTATCGACAAGCTCATTAAAATCACCACCATACCCCCAATATTCTTCTCCATCTATGGTTTTCCCTACAAAAGCTTTATCCTGCCAATCCCATATGAATCCACCTTGGAATCGGGTTAATCTCTCCACAAGCTCCCAATATTTATATACGCCGCCACCACTGTTTGACATACTGTAGGAATATTCAATAAGAACAACCGGTCTTTTATCTTCTGCATCAGCCAGCATTTCTTCAATCTGCCCTACTCTTGCGTACATTGGGCATCGTATATCAGAAATATGTGCTTCTGGATGTCCAGTTTCATATTGAACCGTCCTTGTTTTATCATAATCTCTGATCCAATTGGCCATTGCTGCATGTCCGGGTCCACAACCCGATTCACTGCCTAATGACCATGAAAATATACAGGGGTGGTTTTTATGCGTCATTACCATTCGTACTGCCCTCTCAAGCAGTGCCTCCGCCCAATCCGGACTAACAGTGAGGTTGCCGGCAATACCATGGCTTTCCACATCTGCCTCGCAAACAACACACATTCCAAGCTCATCACATAGATCGTACCAGGACGGATCATTAGGGTAATGACTTGTACGTATGGCATTAAAATTGAGTTGTTTCATCAGATGAATTTCTTTTCTCATATGCTTCTTTGTAACATATCTGCCAGAGCCATAAGCATATTCGTGGCGATTAACACCGCGATAAATCATACGCCTACCATTTAAATATATTACTCCATCCTTAATGGCAATCTTCCTAAATCCGACTCGACAGGATTCAAAATCAACCTCACTGCCCTCAGGATCCACAAGAGCAAAAGTCAATATGTAAAGATTGGGTTCATCAAAACTCCATGTTTTTATGCTTTCCACTTTATGATTAAAAAAAGCCGCTCCCCTTTCAGGCAAGGGAAGTTTATCTGGATTACGATACCAGTTGTAACCATATAAAGGGGTTGTGGTTGATATTTGAGCATCCTCTTCTAGGAGCTTGCTGCCTGCTCTGTCATAAAGGCGCATTCGGACAGTATAATCGCTGTATCCTTCCTCTGTCTTTATATGGCACCAGGTCCGAACCAGTCCGCCGGAACCGTATTCATCAGGAATTGCCTCAATCCTAATGTCACGTATATGTAATTTGGGTTTTGAAAAAAGACAAACTGACCGGAAAATTCCTGAAATATGCCAATAATCCTGATCTTCCATCCAAACACCATCGCAAAACCGTAAAACCATAAGCGCAATTGTATTTGTGCCTGGCAATAAATATTTGCTTATTTCAAATTCCGCTGGTAGCTTACTATCTTGTGAATATCCGACAGGTTTTCCGTTTATCCAGAAATAAAATGCACTTTCAACACCTCCGAAGTATATAAACGTCCTTCTGCCTTCCCATATTTCATTAAATTCAAAGGTTCGCACATAACAGCCTGTCGGGTTTTCTGAGGGTACAAAAGGTGGATTGTAGCGCTCCTCAATTCTTTTTTTAGTTTTCAACGATGGTTCACATATATACTTTTCAGCATGCGCGTCATTCTTAAATGGATAGTAACTATTTACGTAAATTGGCTTTCCAAAACCCTGGACTTCCCAATTGCCGGGTACATTTATATCAGGCCAGCTACTTGTGTCATATCCCCGTGAAAAAAAATCTTCAGATACTTTTTGGGGTGAATCAAATAGTTGAAATTTCCACACGCTGTCCAGAGACATACAGAAAGACGACAATTCCCGGTCATATTCAGATGCCTGCTGCTCATTCTCATACGCTCCCCATGCGCTATGGGAAGCTTCTCTGCTAATCTGCCTTACATGATGGTTCTCCCAATCGTTGCATGTATGGAAAGCACTAAGATCCATTTTAATCTCCTTATCATACATCTTTGCACAGGCTGAATTCATACTTGCCTGAGCCTATTTCAATAACGATTTTGTTTTCAATGACCTCAACAGAATAAATACCATTCCCTAGTACAGCTGACTTTCCATCCTTAAAAATAGGCTTGGAACTTTCAGTAAGTATAAGGTTCTTATTTTCGTAGCCCTTACTTTCTAGCACTGGCAGGATTACGCGTGCCGTCGTATTGAAAGGCAGAACCACGTTCATTTCCAGCTGCTTTCCTGATTTTTCCCATGATGCTTCGATACAGCCATTTATGGTCTTATATTTTATTTGAGCATTAGACAATTTATCAGGTATACAGGGTGAAATGACGACTTTATTGAATCCGATGGCATCAGAGGCCGGCATAAGTCCAGCAATATGTTTATAAAACCACACGCATACGGATGCATGCATCGGCTGATTGCGTGAATTCATCACATTATTGATATTATCAGATTCCCAGCGTTCCCAAATTGTAGTCGCTCCATTTTCCACCATATGTCCATAACCAGGGTAAGTCTTTCCGGTCATTAATCTAAATGCAGTATCAATTTTTCCATACTTCGACAAAACCCCAAACATTTGCTTGGTGCTCTGGCTGCCTGTACTTAAATGGTATCCTCTGGCAACCACATCAGCATCAATATTATTTACAACCTTTTCAATAAATTGTTCAGGGACAAGTCCTAACCCCACAGAAATGGAATTGGAACCCTGACTTCCCGTATAATACTGCGCAGTTTCAGTATTGAAGAATTTATCGTTATATGCATCTTTAACTTTTACCGCAAGATTTTTATAATAACTTATGTCTTCATCAGCGCCTACAATTTCAGCAATTTCCGCCATCTGTAGAGCATCTAAATACAGGTAAGCAGTTGAAACTAAAGCCCCTGACGTATTTTTGGACTTTGCAGATGCACCTATTTTTTCGTCATAACACTCAGCAGCCGGACTTGCCCAGTCTCCCCAGACAGAACGGTTGATAATGAAGTCATCAGCCTCTGAAAGAAGTGAAGCAACATATTTTTTCATATTTTCATAGTATTCAGTAAGAATACGGCGATTTCCGTATGTTCTGTAAAGCAGCAGTGGAATACATATTGGAGAATTGGAATCCGGATCACATGGGTTGCTTCCCCATCTGTACGGAGCAGTATCAGCCAAATATCCAGCTGAACTCTGAGTGTCATAGATATCCCTTACCCACTTCTCATAAAAACTTGCAACATTGAAATTATATGTAGAACCCTCTGCACGAACTGTTACGTCATTGATCCAGCCCTGACGTTCATCACGCTGGCAGCAGTCGGTAGGAATACTGTGCATATTACTAGCATCTGTATAATACATCATTTCAGCCAGCTTATTCAGTAATTGGTTTCCACATGAAAAGTTTACTGCCCTTTCGATATCACTTCTGACAAACTCGGCTGTCATGTCAAGTATTTCAACGCTACCACTTGTTTTTACAGTAAAGTATCTGAAGCCATGATATGTGAATCTTGGAGCATACTCCTCCCTTTCGTTCAGACCTCTAAGAATATATCTGTCTGAAGCTCTAGCAAGTCTGAGGTTCAGCGTATTGAGTGTGTTGTCGGGGAAAATGGTTTCAGCAAATTTAAGTACTACATCTGCTCCAGCTTCTCCACGGACTCCTATCCTTACCCATCCGGCGAGATTTTGTCCGATATCGTACAGAAGTGTTCCATCATCCATTTTATGGACTAATACAGGTTTGTAGCTTTCAACAACTCTGATTGGCTCCATTAATTCGGGTATCAGCTCTCCACCTGGGTCTTCCACAACGGTAGCCAGTATCCAGCCTCCCGGTTTTTGTGCAACGGAGTCAAAATCATATTCGGCTGTATCCCAACCATCTTTTTCAATACGCGCGTCATAATCTTCCCCGTCATAGATGCCATTGTAAGTTATAGGTGAGCCAGCAATATACCAGCCTATGCCCCATGCGGTATGAACCTCGACTTTACTTCCGTCAGAATACTCTATATTTAGTTGGAGAAGCATACGCGGTGAACCATGCCAACCATTTCCTAGGATAGCCCCAACAACATTCATTCCTTTTTTCAACTGATCCGTAACATCATATGAAGAATAAAGCACGGTCTTACTATAATCAGTGGATCCAGGATCTAATAGCTTATCCCCCACCTTCTGTCCATTGAGGCGCAGTTCATAATATCCAAGTCCTGAAATATATGCACGGGCTCTTACCGGCACTTCTCGTAACTCAAAATCTTTTCTAATTAAAAGACCTTGCCCATGAAGTCCCCCCAAGAACCCCATCCATTTGCCTTTCCACTCCGACCTTAGAAGCAGCCCCATCTCAAAAAATGCGGGAATGCTGTATTCACCTGCTGCTCCGAGTTCATCCCATATGCGAACCTTCCAATAGGCCCGTTGTTCACTATGAAGGATTGAACCCCCATAGGGCAGTGATACACTCTGGCTGCTTTCAATCTTGCCAGAGTCCCATATATCTCCATTATTATTTATAAGCAATTCTTCTTTTGAGGCAACCAAAATCTGATATGCACTCTGTCTGCCACCCCGGTGTTCATTCTCACAACACCAGCCAAGAAGCGGATTCATAGAAAATACGCCTATCGGGTTTACATTATATTCACAAGTCAATTTTACAGGAATAGAAAATCCAGGCATAATAAACCTCCTTAAAGTGTTTTGTAAGATTACATACTCATCCTTTTATAGCACCCATTGTAATACCACTAATAAATGATTTGGAACTTGAAATAAAAATTATTACCAGCGGGATAGTGCCGATTACCAATGCCATGATTCTTGCTGCAATGTCGGTCCTGTAAGCTGAATTAAGAGTAATAATTCCAATTGGTATTGTATACGTACTGAGTTTATTAAGAATAACAAGCGGTACAAGAAAGCTGTTCCAACTAGTTACAAAATTCATCATTCCCAGAGCAAATATCGCCGGCTTTATGCATGCCAAAGATATGCTGAAAAGGATTCTAGGCTCACTGGCCCCGTCTATGCGTCCACTTTCAATCAGTTCGATGGGCAGAGAGCTTTCGATGTAGTTTTTCATCCAGTATACACCGAATCCGGTAGCTGCCGCAGGAATGATAAGTGGCAAAAAAGTGTTCATCCAACCGATTTGTTTCATCTCAACAACAAATGCAACCAACCCGAGCTGTGATGGTACCATCATCGTAATTAGAATGAATGAAAACAACTGCTTCTTGAAACGGAACTTATATTTTGCAAATGAATATCCGGTTATAGTGCTTACAAATACAGACAATATCGTAGCACATGATGCAACAATAAAACTGTTTAAATAAAACACTTGAAAGTTTGCAGCAAAAACAGTCTTGATATTCTGTATGAAGTATCCGCCCAGGAAAAGAGGGATTCCCTTATAAATATCTTCAGAGAACTGTGAGCTCATCATCAGCATTGTATAAAATGGAAAAATAAATATTATTGAAATAACAAGCATAATGCTTGTGAAGATAATGGTTTTCGCGCTATTCCTCTTCATATCTACTCATTCTCCTCCTTTCCTTTACCTTTTATTACTCTGTATCCGATTATTGCAAATACTATAATAAACAGGAATACTCCATAAGCTATTGAGGCACCTTTGCCATATTGCATCTGAGTTCCAAAGGTGGTGTCATACAAATTCCAAATTGCAGTCAGGCAACTTCTTCCCGGACCACCAACCGCACTTGCAGCACCTCCTGAAATCCATCCTGAAAAGAGTACCATGGGTTCATCAAAAAGTTGAAATCCCCAAATTATATTCATTATTATGAGAAATTCTGCAATCGGTTTTAACATTGGAACAGTAATTTTTATAAACTTCTGAAATACTGTAGCTCCATCCACATCAGCGGCTTCGTACAGTTCCATTGGAATTGCAACTATAGCAGCATTAAAGAATATCATGTGATATCCTATATATTTCCATATAATCATCAAGCATATTACACCGCGAGCTAACATCGGTATACCAAGCCAGTTTATTCCTTCGTCAACCACTCCAACAGCCAATAGTAATTTATTGATTATCCCTGAATTCCAGTCAAACAGTAACGCAAAAAGTATTCCTATAGAAACCGGGATTGTGAGGTATGGAGAAAATATTGCCAGTCTAAATGCCCCTCTAAACTTAACCATTCGACTGTTGAACACTGCCGCAAGCACGATACCCCCCACTATAAGTATAGGTGTATCAATTGCCATGAAAATAAGTGTGTTGCCTATCGATTTAATAAAGTATGGATCTTTAGTGAAAATATTAATATAATTCTGGATACCAATAAAAACTGGTTTTTCAAATCCATTCCAGGAAGTGAAGCTGATTATAAATGAATAAATTATGGGAAATATACCGAATGCTAGATAAATAACGAAAAATGGAACAATAAATATAAATGGCCATACTTTTATACCATCAATGGATTTTTTATGATGTGTTGATCCTTGTATCGTTTGAATATTCACGTTTAACACCTCTTTTTGATAAATAGGGCTTCCACAGTATTACATTACCAATTTAGATATATGAATAATGTAATAATATGGAATCCCACAGACTATTTAGATATTACTCATTTATTTAACTTCAGGCGCTTTGTTTCTAAATTCTGTTTCAAACAATTTTAGGGCATCAGCAGAAGTCATTTTACGGTCGTTGTTCAAGGCCTCGGTAACTAGGCTCCAAACGTCGGCTATAATAACATCATATGATGAGACAGGTCTTGGTGTAATATTCTTCATAGCTTCTACAAAGAAAATCTCTCCAAGATTCTGACTTCCAAAGTTCTTATCTATTAACGAAACATATTGTGGATCCTCAAACATTGCCTTGTTAGCCATATTGAAACCGACGGTTTTACGCTGTGAAATCGCGCCATCTTTTGTTACTAGCCAGTTAATGAAGTTGAATGCATTTAATTTATTCTTTGCAGTTTTGGGAATCATATGACCTGATCCACCCCAGCTGAAGCAACCCCCTGGTGGAACAATAAGACCCCATTTGCCTGCACCATTTGGGTCATTAGGAGTAATTACATATTGCGGAGTCCATGAAGCACAAGGATAGAATAAATGCTTTTCATCGGGATATGAAGCGTTATAAGCCGGTGAAGTGCTACTTATTTTGTCAACTATGTTGTTGTCACGGAACTTAGTCATAATATCAAGGCTTACTTTAACTGTACTTTCAAGGTTAAGAACGCCATCCTTTACAATTGGAGCAGGATTCTGTCCGTCAGCAATTATCCTAACATCGTTGAGGGATGCGAACATGAAGACCTTTCCTCCGCTCTTCTCGCTAATTTCCTTACCTTTAGTAAGTACATCATCCCATGATGAAAATAATTTCTGAACTGCTGCTGGATCATCAGTGCCTAAATATGTTTTAGCGATAGGCCTTTTGAAACTAAGAGCCGCAGTGCTTATATCCCAAGGTGTACATACTATTTCACCGCGATCATTTTTCAAAAGTGGAAGAAAATAATCAAATACCATGCTTGAATCAAAATTATATGGAGCCTTACTCAAGTCCTCCCATATATCAAGCTTGATCATAGTACCTCTTTGTCCAATTTCACTTGGTACAATATCAGGCATATCAAGACCTGCAGAAACTGTTGTTTGAAGTTTCTGGAAGGCTTCTGTCTGCTGAACGGTAACATAGTTCAGAGTATCGCCTGGATTAGTCTTGCTATATTCTGCGAATATTTTCTGTATATCGCCCGGATTCCACCCCCACATTGTAATAACTGCGCTGGTACTAGCGGGAGCAGTACTAACTGAAGCAGTACTAGCAGAAGTAGTATCAGTGGCTACTGCTGGTGTTTGTCCAGCCTTGCCGCAAGCAGAAAACATACTGGCTATCATTACTACTGCTAATAACATTCCCAGTACCCTAACTGATTTGATCCTTTTCATCTTTTCTCCTCCTTATTTTTTTTGCGTCTACATCCTAGGACTTTTTATAGGATGTTATATATATATGATATCAGCGTTATCACTAAATAAACACATGAGAATCTATATATTTTGTGCAATTTATATAGGAAACTCTGAAAATTTATTTACTAGTTATCTGTATTGTAATGAGAGATACATAATGATAATATGTTATTTGGCGATTTTAATTTCAGTCTATATTGAAGATATTAAATAAAAACTATGATGGGAACCATATGAAAAAAAGTTTAAAATTCGAGTTGCTCTTTAGGATATGTTTAATTATGGTGATTTTATCAGTAATAAGCTGTACTTGCATGTATTATGCGTATTCGTCCATGCTGACAAAAGAAGCTATAAAAGACTCAATGATCAAAGTAGATAGGTTGTCAATTACACTAGGAAATTCTTTTGACGATCTTTTTCAGTTTTCAAATTATATATCCTCAAATTCGACTATCCAAGATTATTTTAAAAAGTCCGAGAACATTTCAAGTCAGGAAAAGGTTTATTCCATCACGAAGATGACTACTTACCTGAAAAATCTGTTTTTTACAAAGAATTATATCCATAGTATAGCCCTTATGAACAAAAATGATGAAATGTTATGGACACTTTCTCCATATGATAATTACTTTGGGGAAAAATTAAAAAATGAATTGTACCCGAAAACAGATCTTATTGACGTAAAAGGATTTACAAGAAGATACTTGTTGCCTATGAAGCAACAGAATGCAAAAATGACAGAAGTTATCAGTTACTTCTCCAATATTTTTATTATAAATTACGGTTCCGAGTCACATGGAAAGTTGATTATCAATATTGAATTATCATCATTTTTAAATAATATTATGACTTCTAAGAATGAATTTGACAACATTGGACTGTACGATGAATATGGTGAATTGCTCTACTTCAAAAGCCAGGATGCTTCAATTAGCCTTAAGGACAGCTCTGGCAATGTGATTGCTCCTGGGAAAGTAAACGGCGGTTATCGTTTTGTAAGTGTCGTTCCAAAATGCAATTGGACCATAGTTAGTTTTATCAATCAGAGCAATCTGCTTAAAGAAGTAAGCTATAATACATTGATAATTCTAATAACATCATTTTTACTTGGAGTCATTCTTATATCACTTTTGATTTTACCAAAAATCCTTAATGTAGTGAAGCAAATAACTACTTTAAATGTAGGGATGAAGAACGTTTCAAAAGGCAGATTGGATACCCGTATTAATCTTACCGGAGCTCAGGAATTCATTGAACTTTCAGAAGGTTTCAACCATATGACCACGGAAATAAAAAGATATATGACTGAATCCATAAGAAATCTTGAAGAGAAACAGCATATTTCTTTTGAATTGCTTTTTGCACAATTTAATCCTCACTTCATCTATAATACATTGAATTCTGTTATATACATAGCACGTCAGAAGAGGTTCGATGATATAATCGAAATGGTTAGCGCATTTATTTTCCTTCTGCAGGATGCTATACATTCAAGCGGTGGAAATATCTTCAACAGCATTGAAGTTGAAATATCAACTGTCAACAAATATATAACCATTCAGAAATATCGGTATATCAACCGATTTGATGTAGAAATCTCAGTTGATGAATCACTAAAAGATGTGCTTATTCCCAAATCCGTACTTCAACCACTTGTCGAAAACTCAATAATACATGGTATTTGTCCCATGACTGAAAAAGGAATAATCTACCTTACTATAACAGAAACTGAAAATGATAAGATGCTTATAAACATCATCGATAATGGCATCGGCATGGATCAAGCCCTTATAAATAGGATCTTGAATCAAGGCGAAAAATATAATAATGAAAGCAGCTCCTCAATGCTTCGTTCCATAGGCATGGGCAATATTATAAATGAGCTGAAATATCTTTATACAGATAACTATAGCTTCAACATCGAATCCCAAATAAATAATGGTACCAAAATTACGATTATTTTACCAAAGAACCCTCCACCAGTTATATTATATTAATATTAACGTTTATCTGAAATCCAAAGGCGTCATTCCTGTAATTTCCTTAAAAACCGAACTGAAGTATTGACTTGTTTTATAACCAACTTTTTCTGAAACCTCATATACCTTATATTTTCCGCTTTTCAGCAATATCTTTGCAACTTCGACTCTATGATTTGTAAGGTATTCAAGGAAGGTCAGACCTGTTTCTTTTTTAAACTTTTGTCCCAGATAAGTTCCGTTCATTCCAAATGTAAGAGCTATACCGTTTGGATTGATAGAATTCATATAGTTTTCATGTATGTATTTTAGAACATTTTGAATAAGAGGAGACTGCTTTTTAAATTCTTTAGGAGTTAATAACACCTTATTAAACTCCTTTATATACCATTCCTTTATACCTTTTGCACTATACCAGTATTCCTTGTCAACTATCCATTTATCGTGGCACATCTCTACGGTATAAAGAAATTTTTCATTATATAAAAGAGTAAGTATCATATTGAGTTTGTAACAAATATCTTTAAATTCATTTAAGTCTCTTGCATCAATATTAGTATTAAAAACATCTTCTATAACGTTAACCACTTTTGAATAATTCCAGTTATCTCTTTGGAAATACAGGTCATCCAAACATTTATTGGCTTCATGAGACTGCACGTTACTGCTTGATATTACACGGTCTACAGAAATTACAGCATCTTTTTCAAAAAAAACTTTATAATTCATCGCTTCTTTTAAAAGCTTATAACCATGTTCCAAACCCGAAAGCTGCACGCTGTATTTCAGATAAGCACTTGAAAAAGAGATCCCCCATCTTTCATACAAGGATTTTTTTAGTAAAATTGAAATGCTATTTAATGAGTCTTCTATTTCTTTGGGTCCAGGATTACAACTAAAACCCATTAATACTAAAACTGACCCCTGCTTTATTTCAATTGCATCAATCAGGGTCACATCAGCAGGTAATATATTTTCTTCAAAATATGGTTCGTTCATATTTAGTTTTATATTTCTCTGATCAAACTCAACTAATGGGTATGGTTTATTATGTTGCAAGTAAATAAGCGCCAAATTATTACCATAATTTGAGTTGAAATTATTTATATTGTATAGATTGTTTTCAGTGCCTGAATATCCTTCATCGATTATCTTCAAAATCATCTGACGCTTCAGATTTAGCTTTATTTGCTCTTCCTGAACTATGTTTTCTTTTGCTTTATTCAGTATTTCCAATAAGCTATGTTGATTTATGGTATGCTTAAGCAGATAACTGATGACTCCGATATCAATTGCAGTCTTTGCATAATCAAAATCTTTATATGCAGTAAGTATATGTATTTTTGTATTTTTTTTCAACAAAAGCAACTGTCTTGATAATTCCAGACCGTTTATTTGAGGTATTCGGATATCAACAAACATGATATCGGGCAAATGGATTTTAAAGAGTTCCAGAGCTTTTTTAGAATCATTTGCGCAGGCTACCACCGTATAACCATGAGACTCCCAGTCTATTAAGGTAATCATATCCTGAATGACTAAGTCTTCATCATCTACTAACATCACTTTTAATTTTTTCACAATTTTCACTCACCTTAACTACAAATTGCATACTGATGGTAATTATTTTGAAAGGTATTCCTTAATATTGTAATTATCTTTTTATTTTAACTTTAGGAGCTCAATCGCAGTTTCTTCATCCGTCACCAACACATTTGCATAACCGCCTCTAAGCGCTCCATATATGCATTTAAGTCTGTTTTGTCCAAAAGCCACCCCAATCCTTATCTCCTTCTTCTTCAAATCATCTAATTTAATAGCTATAGTCCTCTTATTCAGGCTCTCATTACATATATCGCCATTAATATTGATAATCCGAGTACAAACATCTCCAACAGCACCTTTTTGTATCAACTCATCAACCTCTTCCCTATTGATGTATCCCGCTCTTGAAAGTGCACCGTCATAACCGAAGGGTCCCATTGTAAAAATTGCGATATTTGCTTTGTTTGCAAACTCCAGTATACTGCTGATATTTTTATCCTTCAGCATTGCATCCTTTACCTTAATATTATCCACAAGCGTAGGAAGCGGAAGTATTAATGGTGTACCTTTATATGCATCAGCGATGTTCTTGGGAATTTCACTTGCGAAAATATTTTTTTCAATATTGCTGATGCCACCACACAATTGCACTATAGTTATATTTTTTAAGTCATCTCGCCTTATTATGTTCTGTGAAAAATTGTAGAGTGTGTTACCCCAGGCAACGCCAATTGTATCATCATTTTTAATTATTGAATTGAGATATCTAGCAGTAGCTTTTCCAACCCTATTGATAACATCCGTTTCAGTATCGTTTGATGGTACTGCTATTACCTTTAATAGCTTGAACTCAGCTCTTATATCCTGTTCAACTTGTGTTTCGGATTTATATGGGTCGTTTATCTTTATTTCCACAACACCCTTTTTCAGAGCTTCACTTATGAGCTTCGATACATAAGTCCTAGAAATCTGAAGTTTATCTGCTATCATCTGTTGGCTGTAATTGTGCTCATAATATAATCTTGCTATATTTACAAGTAAACTTCCCTTCTCATTACTCTCCATATATTCACTCTATCCAAATCCCATAATAATATTTTATTTCGGTAGTGATATTCAAAACCAACTGTCCTGTATTGTGCACATTTGATAATGTGTTAATGTCATATGACATATGACATTTGATATATATTTAGTATAGAGTATCAGTATTTACTTGTCAAATTCATTTGTTGTAATCCGTGCAGATATAAATTAAGCGATGGAACTTATGGATTTACACCCAATTTTCTAGATTTCGAGGATTTTTTGTTTTTGTAAAAAACTCAATATAACTGAAAAAAAGCCTTCGAATGAAGGCTTTAATATTTTTTGAATTATTTTCTATGTCATGTTACCAAATTACTTTTAAATAAACTTTATCTCCAAAAAATGTCCATCGATATTCTGCATGATATTTCTTTTCATATAATTGTTTTATATATTGATGATTATCAATATATTCAAAAATACGATTTTTAATAATGGCACTCTCTACTGAATTTAATTTGACAAATAAAGCGGTATATTCTTTTGAATCCAATAAAATAGTTTTATGCTTTCTGTCATCATTATCTATCAAACTAATATAAAGAGATTGTATTTTTCCATCTATTATAATTTCAGATTTATTAATAGAATCAGAATATTTTTCTGTTGTTGACGCTATTTTTTTGTCGATCTCCTCTTGATTTTTAAATTCTTTTTCCAGTTTTTCTTTTCTCTTTTTTTCTTCTATTTCTTGTCTTCTAATTTGTGCATCTTTTAAATCTGGCATAAGTAACCCTCCATAATAATTAAAATAAATAATTTGAAACTAAATGTTTACTAAAGTCAAATATAGGTACATTATAGCACAATTAGACATAAGTCGGAAAGTACTATTTATGTCTCCATTGACAGAAAAAGCAGTTTCTCTTTTTGTTTCCTTGTCATCTGTTTAATTTGATACTCCCTTTTTAACCCAGCTGATTTGCTTTCTACGGTTTCAGAATAAACCAACTTAACTGGCAATCTAGCTCTTGTATACTTTGCACCTTTACCTTGATTATGTACTTTTAATCTTTTGTCTAAATCGTTCGTATATCCAGCATACAGAGAGCTATCTGCACATTCTAAAATATAAACATAATGCATAAATTATCATCCTCACATTAATTATACTACACCATTTTGTATAAGCACAAAATAATTTCTCAAAAAAAGCAGCATCCTTTTGAGATGCTACTTTCCCGAAAACATTTTATTCATATTCTGTTCATTGCACAATATAACTAGTAACAAGACGGCTTTCCCCACATGTAATTTCAATATCATAAGCCCCTACATCTGTGTTTTTATCGACCTTCCATGTGCACAGTGCACATGACACTTCCATCTTTACCTGCAGTTAAATCACGAATCGCACAATAATCCTTGCCACTAATTTTATAACGACAAATAATCTTGCAACTACCTTTGGGTGCACATTTCAAGGCCAGCACACCTATTTCTCCAGGTCTAACAAATGGTCTTTTTGCTACAACCTGTATTGGTTCACCGAGAGCTACCTGCGAATATAACTTCTTTTGACCTTGTAGAACCTGCTGACTTTCATCACCATTTTGTAGTAAATAAAAACATCCAAATAACAAAAAGCAAAAGCATAAAAAATAAGGTAAAATACGTTTCATTTGCATCACCTCGAATATTATTTATACCTTATTTTCTCCACCATTTATTTTTTTATTTACTGGGCATTTGCATGTTTTTTCCTGTATCTGATATCCACAATATTACTATATACACCGATCCACAATATTCCTAAAAAAAATCCACCCATTACATCACTGGCATAATGAATGCCCAAATAAATTCTACTTATACCTATAAACAATATTAAAATTGCAAACAAAGAGGAAATTAAATACTTCCATCTAGTTTTATAATTTATTAAGCACAAGTAAATTAGAAAGCCATAAAAGCTCATAGAAACCATTGAATGCCCACTGGGAAAGCTAAATCCTCCGATTTCAATAAGCTTCAAAATATTTGGTCGATTGCGATGAATGATATATTTAACACCCACATTAAGTAACGAACTAAGCAATAGATTTATAGCAATCATTGAGGCATAAAAAGAATATCTTTCTCTTCTAAAAAAGGCTACAATTAATATTAAGGAAAACGCAGTCAAAAATTCACCAGAGCCAAAAAAGGATATTAGTACCATAATATCTGTTAAATCAGATGAAATGAACCGTGAAAATCCTTGATAAACAAAGTTATCAAAGCTATTGGTGGTATTGTGATTGACTACATTTACCGCTATAAAAACAAATATTAATAAAGGCAAAACAATTGTTAGAAAATATCTTAGTGTTTTCAAAAAAATCCCCCATAGCTATTTTTCTACTTTTAGATAGATAATATTGCGAATAATACTATTAGTATACACAAAAACTTTAAAGTAATAATATCAGTATATGTAAATTATTAATATGTAGGAGGGCTTATGACAGCTTTTGAAAAAATCAAATCAGGTTTAAATGGCCTTGACTTAGTTCTTCACAATATCAGGATGGGTGATAATGTGGTTTGGCAGCTTTCAAGCATTGAAGAGTATGCTTTCTTTGTGAAGCCTTTTGTTGCACAGGCAATTGCTGACAAAAGAAATATTATTTATATTAGGTTTGCGGAACATCCTCCACTTTTGCCTATTCAACCTGGTCTAAAAACGATGTATTTAGATCCTAATATTGGTTTTGAAAGCTTTACAGTCAAAGTAAACGAAATAATTTCTGATGAGGGCATAGACTCGTTTTATGTATTTGACTGTTTATCAGAGTTACAGGTCGAATGGGGTACTGACCTCATGATGGGGAATTTTTTCACCGTTACCTGCCCATACCTTTTCGAATTAGATACAGTGGCCTATTTCTGCATTTTAAGGAACAGACACTCTTTCGAGGCTATCGCGAGAATAAGAGATACGACACAGCTTTTAATAGATGTTTATCGTAGCGGAGATGAAATGTATGTTCACCCTTTAAAGGTTTGGAACAGGTATTCTCAAAGTATGTTTCTCGCTCATAAATTTAAAGGAGAAAATCATGAAGAATTAGAGCCTCTCACTGACGGAATCAGTGCAAGCAGATTTTTTTCTCTTATCGCTGAAAATGGCAATATTCTGAATTACCAATCACTTGACAATTGGGATAAATATTTTATTCGTGCAGGGATGGAGTTAGATTCTGGCTTGCCTCAAAATATTGAGACAATAGAGAAGCTTTGCAGAATGCTTATTGGCCGTGAAAAGCACTTAGCTGATTTGGTAAAAAGCAAGTTTCAAACAATTGATTTTCTGCAAATAAAAGAAAGAATGATTGGCTCTGGCAGTATCGGTGGAAAAGCAACCGGTATGCTTTTAGCCCGTAAAATTGTAGAAAATTATAAAAAAGATATAAAACCCTTTCTTGAGCCACATGACTCTTTTTACATTGGTTCAGATGTTTTTTATACTTATTTAGTTCAAAATGGTTGGTGGAAACTTCGTCTGGCTCAGCGTTCAGATGAAGGATATTTTTCTGTTGCAAAAGAGTTAAACAAGAAATTGCTAAGAGGCACCTTCGCTGAAGGAATAAAAGAACAGTTTAAGCGCATGCTTGAATATTTCGGACAAAACCCAATTATTGTACGCTCAAGCAGTCTCCTTGAAGATAGCTTTGGAAATGCCTTTGCTGGTAAATATGAGTCTGTTTTTTGTGTGAATACAGGCAATCTTGATCAGAGGTTAAAAGAATTTGAGAAAGCTGTTAAGCTAGTGTACGCCAGCTCTATGGATGAGTCGGCCTTAACCTATAGAAAGCAGAGAGGCTTAGACAAAAATGACGAGCAGATGGCAATATTAGTTCAGCGCGTTTCGGGCTCATTATATGAGGATATTTTTATGCCATGCGCTGCTGGAGTAGGATTTTCATACAATTCATACGTCTGGAACAAGCAAATCGACCCTTCTCAAGGCTTGATAAGATTGGTGTTGGGACTGGGTACTAGAGCTGTTGACAGAACAGCTGGTGATTATCCTAGGTTGGCAGCCTTAGATAATCCTCATTTAAGTTCAGTATCGAGTAGAACTGAAAAAGCTATATTTTCACAAAGGAATATAGATGTTTTAGATATTACAAATAATTTATTTTCAACTATAAATATAAACTTATTAAGTGAAAAGGTTCCTTCCTGGTTTAAACAACAAATGTTTGAGAATGACAGAGAAGCAGAGGCTAGCCTTAGAAATAGAGGTGTTAACAAAGAAGTTCTTTTTACTACCTGTGAAGGAGTTTTGAAAAATGAAAAACTTGTTTTTTGTTTAAAAGAAATACTCAGTACAATTGAGAAATACTATGAATACCCTGTGGATATTGAATTTACAATCAACTTCTCACAAAGTGGAGATTTTGTAATTAACCTTTTACAATGTAGACCTTTGCAGGTACATGGTTTGGGCAAGAGGGTTGAGATCCCACCCATCAAACCAGAAGAAACCTTATTTTCTATTGGAGAAGGCTGTTCTATGGGAGGCTCTATTTTCCAACCCATTGATATAGTAATTATTGTTGACCCGAAGCAGTATTACCTTGCAACTAACAGTACCAAGCATAATGTTGCCAGAACAATCGGTAAACTAAACTCAGCCATTAAGCTATCACAAAAGTCCATAATGCTTATTGGACCTGGCAGATGGGGAACGTCTTCCCCAGAACTTGGGGTTCCTGTGAGCTTTGCAGAGATTTGCGACATCACCGCCTTGTGCGAGGTTTCTTATGAAGGGGCTGGATATATGCCGGATCTTTCATTTGGTAGTCATTTTTTCCAAGACCTAGTTGAAGGTGAAATATTTTATTCGGCCATTTTTGAAAATAGCCCCGATGTGGTTTACTCACCTAATGTTCTTAATAATTGCGAAACAATTTTTAATGACATTATTGAGTCTCAGACAGATATTAAATCAATAATCTCCGTCTATGATACCTCAAAAATAAAACTAACTTTATTGGCTGATGCTGTATCCCAGAGAACGATTTGTATTAAGCTGAACGAGCTTGACTAGATTCTCGGCAAAACAAAAAGAGTCCAAATCACTAGAAATAGAATTAAGTGGTTTTGGACTCTTTTATTATTTAACTATTCCTTAGTAATTTTTAGCAACTATCTGGTAGTAAGCCTGTGGATGATCACATACTGGACATATTAGTGGAGCCTTCTCACCAATATGAATTTGTCCGCAATTTGCACATTGCCAAATTACCTTTTCACCCTTTATAAATACAGCATTTCCTTCAACATTCTTTAGAAGTGCAAGATATCTCTCTTCGTGTTCTTTCTCTATTTTTGCAACAGCTTCAAATAAATAAGCTATTTTGTCAAAACCTTCTTCTTTTGCTTCTTTAGCAAAGTCTGGATACATATCTGTCCATTCGTAATGCTCACCACTTGCTGCATCCTTCAAATTTGTAGTGGTGTCTGCAACTCCATCATGTAAGAGCTTAAACCAAATCTTAGCATGCTCTTTTTCATTATTTGCAGTTTCAGTAAATAATGCAGATATTTGCTCATAGCCTTCTTTTTTTGCTTTTCCAGCATAGTATGTATATTTGTTTCGTGCCTGTGATTCACCAGCAAATGCTGCCATCAAATTTGCCTCTGTCTTTGTTCCTTTTAAAATACTCACTATAAAAGTCCTCCTCATTGAATATGTTTGAAAACTACATTACGTTATATATACCACATATTTCTACATACTAACTTAATTAAGTTAATATGTAGATAAAAATTTGTTTAATGAATGCTAATAGCTTTAAAAATTTATTTGAGTTATAATATTATCAAATCAGTGTAAAGGTAGAAAATTCAATGCATTTTGTAGTCTAACTATTACAGCTTATGGAGATTAATATAATGGGAAAATTAATATATAAAAAAGTATCAGATTCTAGAACTGAGCAAGTACAAATACTCATGCCTGAGCATATAAATGGTTTTAATCGGCTGTTTGGTGGAAGGCTGGTGGAATGGATTGATGTTGTTGCAGCAGTTGTTGCCCGCCGACATTCAGGTCGTAATGTAACTACAGCATCAATAGACAACTTGCAGTTTAAGGCAGCAGCCTATATTAATAGCACAATCTTTTTGAGCGGACAAATAACTTATGTAGGCACTACATCTATGGAGGTCAGAGTAAACACTTATGTTGAAAACCTAGACGGTATGAGGCACATGATAAACCGTGCATACCTCGTTTTGGTTGCACTTGATGAAAATGATCATCCTACTAAGATACCTGGTATTATGTTGGAAACGGATGAGGAAAGAATAGAATGGGAAGCAGGCGAAAAACGTAGCAAGCTCAGAAAGCAAAGAAGACTTGATTCCTATTAAAATATTTGATTTTTGCATAGCTTCACTCTATTCATCAAATAGATAATGAAGCATCTTTTGTGGATTGTTTAGAAACTGTTTAGTTATTGTGTAATGCTCTGTTTCTTCATATGCAGTAAGTTTAATATCATTATCATTAAGTAAATATATATCCGCGTTTGGGTATGCAAGCAGTATTGGGGAGTGTGTTGCAATAATAAACTGACAATTCTGCTTGACTAGCTCATTTATTTTAACCAACAGCGAAAGCTGCCTCGTAGGTGATAATGCCGCTTCTGGTTCATCTAATATGTATAAGCCATTACCCCCAAACCTATTTAAAACTAGAGACATAAAGCTTTCTCCATGTGATTGATTATGTAGCGACTTACCTCCATAACTATCCATAAAAGGAATTCGGGTTATTACTAATTTATCTAGTCTATCAACTTCTGTTGCAACATTATAAAAGCTTTCTGCTCTTAGAAAGAATCCATCTTTTGGACGTTTAACCCCTTTTACTACTGTCAAATATTTATATAGTGGTGAATGCGTTTCATTAGATGCAAAATTGAAATTTCTTGTGCCTCCTTCGGGATTAAAGCCCATATTTACAGCAATTGCTTCTAGCAATGTTGATTTTCCTGTGCCGTTCTCCCCTACAAAAAAAGTAACCTTTTTGTTCAGTTCCAACTTACCAAGATTTTTTATACAAGCAAGTGAAAAAACATAACTATCCTCATTAGTTTCATTCTTCTGCAGCTTTATTCCACTAATATACAATTCATTAAACAAACTTAACACCTACCTTTGAAGCTATACCGTTCTGTATTAAATAATATATCGTTTATTATATCTCACTGCCGTTTTTAGTGCAAGAACATTTGTTCTTTTTCGAGAAAGATGTATTATTTACCGAGAATCTGCGTGAGTCAGTATGAAAACAGCTTTAACCCTTGATATATAAGACCCACAAAAAGTTTAACTTTTCACCCAAAAGGTGAAGCAAATATATACAAAAAGTGCCCTCCGAGTTGTATAATTAGAGGTGTC
>DATCID010000060.1:0-23271 GCA_036507975.1 Ruminiclostridium sp. | reverse complement strand
GTAAAATGGTTGACTGCAATTATACCAGTGACAATATCAGCATTGGCAATAACGTTAGAATCCATCCACAGGCTGAGCTGATAGAACCGTTGTATATTGGGGATAATGTTTCCATTGATGAAAAAGCTTTCGTAAGTCATTCAGTAATTGGTAACAATGTTCATATCAGTGCGGAAAACAGGGTTAACGGAAGTATACTTTGGAATGACATAACAATAAGCAGAAAAGTGAGATTGATGGACAGAATTATTATGTCGAATTCCATTATTTTAAAAAATATAAACTTGTTAAACACTGTATACTCCCTTGATATCAATCCGCTACATAAAATTAGACAAGCAACGTAAAACAACATAGCACTCAACTGCGTTTATTATTAGACAAGATTATATTTTTGTAAAATAAAGGAAAGTGCGAATAGCTTTCTGTGCATATAGTTTGATAATATACAGATGCAGGATAAGCTTACCGACACTTGAAAGAATTTTGTAGATAAATGAGAGGGAAGATTAAATGGATAATACTACTATTTTAATTGTAATTATTGTAGTGATTTTACTATTTGGTGGTGGATTTTGCTATAATCGGAGAAGAATAAAATAAAAAGAAGACTTCTTGTAATTACTCTATTTTAAAATAGAAGGTGAAACATTATGTGGACAATAGCTATAATTCTTTTGATATTATGGGCTCTTGGTATGATTATTTCGACTACTTTGGGAGGAATTATTCATATTCTACTCATAATTGCTTTGGTTGTAATTGTACTCAGGCTTATTAAGGGTAGGAGAATATAAAGTTTGTTTCTTCGGATTATGAGTATACAGAAAACATATAAAGGAGATGAATTCTGATTATGACAAAGTTTGAAAAATTTGAAAATAACAAAGAAAAGCTCACAGGTGAAATCAAGGAAGCAGGTGGCAAAATTTCTGGTAACGAACAGCTAGAATTGAAGGGTAAAATTCAGTCCTCGAAAGCAGATTTTGAGAAAAAAACGAATCTGCATAATAATGTGGAGGAAATAAAAGAAGGCATTGCAGGAAAGTTGAATGACATGATAGATAAAAAGGAATACAAGTAACCTGATATCTATAAAACATTTACAGATATTCAGGAGATAGAACATGCAAGGTCTATCTAATCACACATAAAAAGTTTAGGCAGGCGTATGCAAGATGAAAAGATACCTGGAGAGAGTCTTTATCATGGATTAAATTATTTCTTTCAATTTCCACATAATACTAAATTGTTTTATGGAGACTGAATTATAACGAAAGAGGATCTCTATTCGATCATAGAGACCCTCTTTACTAGTGATAATGCAAAATAGAACCAGAGATACATAAAAAGCGGGTTAGAACCTGCTAAAAAGCTGTTCTTATGGTTAAGTCCATCCATTTGTTGTAAGTATTCGGCTTTCAAAGAACATTTTCAGAAGTTTGGGCAGCTTAGTAAGAATGTATTGTAATAATTATTACAAAAGTTAGTTGATAGGTATAATATTTTTTATGGATTATATTATTGAAAAAATATTTAAGTAGTAATAACGAGAGGATCAAAAATGATGAACAAAAAGGAAAAGGCTGATAAACATGCAGAGTTTTTTTTAGCTGAAGAGCCCAACAACATCACTGAAACAGAAATGCCGGAGGTAGACTTTCCCATTATCGGTATTGGAGCTTCAGCTGGGGGGCTAGAAGCCTTGGAACTCTTCTTGAGGAATGTTCCGGAGAAAAGCGGTATGGCTTTTATCGTGGTTCAGCACCTCAATCCAACTCGCAAAAGCATTATGGTAGAACTGCTTCATAGTGTTACAGCCATGACTGTATTACTGGTCAAGGAAAATACTTCTGTTCAGCCGAACTGCGTCTATATAATTCCGCCGAAGATGGACATGTCCCTCTTCCATGGTGTTTCACACCTTCTTGAACCAGTAGCGGCACGCGGTCATCGTCTGCCCATTGATTGTTTGTTTTGCACTATGGCCGATGATCTGCGCAAACTAGCAATAGGCGTTATTCTCTCAGGTATGGGTAGTGACGGTACCCAGGGACTTAAAGCTATCAAGGAAAAAGGAGGTGTGGTCTTTGTGCAGGAACCGGTTTCTGCACAATTTGATAGTATGCCCAAAAGTGCTATCAACACTGGATTAGTAGATATTGTTGCTCCAGCTGTGGAGCCGCCACTAAAGATTATTTTTTATCTTAAGCACAAACCAGTTATTAGTGGTCTAAAACCAGACTTGGTAGGCAAAGACTATTGCGACTTTGAAAAGATCGTAATTCTACTACGTTCTCAGACTGGTCATGATTTTTCAAGCTACAACAAAGCTATTGTCTACTGCCGTATTGAACGGCGCATGGGCATTCACAAGATTGACGAACTCGTAACTTATGTCCGATTCCTGCAAGATAATCCACAAGAACTACAAGTGTTGTTTAAGGAACTCTTGATCGGTGTGACCAGCTTTTTCCGCGACACTGAGGAATGGGAAAGATTGAAGGAACAAACTATACCTGAACTTTTTACAGGCTGTACACCACACCACCCGCTACGGGCGTGGGTTGCTGGCTGCTCGACGGGGGAGGAAGCTTATTCTCTGGCTATAATTTTCAAAGAGGCGCTGGAGCACACCAAACCTACTGCAAACTTATCGCTTCAGATATTCGCCACCGATCTTGACAATGACGCCATTGGAAAAGCCCGAAAGGGCTTTTATACTGCCAATATAGAGGCACATGTTTCCCCAGAACGACTACGACGCTTTTTCATTAAAGAGGAAAATGGGTACCGAGTAGGTAAAGAGATCCGTGATATGGTTGTTTTCGCCCATCAAAATATCATCATGGATCCACCTTTCACTAAGATTGATATTCTAACCTGCCGCAACCTGCTGATCTATCTGACTCCGGAGTTGCAGAAAAAGCTCATGTTACTATTTCACCACAGTCTAAATCCAGGAGGAGTTTTGTTTTTGGGTAGTGCGGAAACAATCGGTGTTTTAACTGACCGTTTCAAACCGTTGGAAAGCAAATCACGGCTCTATATGCGGATGGAGACCACATGGCAAAAGGAGCTGTTCGAATTTCACCACTCGAAATATTGCTCTCCATCCGGAGTGTGGAATGCTGATATATCTTTGCCAAAAGCATGTGATCACACCCCAAACCTGGAGAACCTGGCCAACCAGTTGATTTTGCAGCGTTACTCTCCTGCTGCCGTGTTGGTCAGTGACAAAGGGGATATACTCTATACCAGTGGGCGAATAGGTAAGTACCTGGAGCTAACAGCTGGTAAAGCTAATTGGAACATTTTTGCCATGATCCCCGCAGGATTGTGCTACAAGTTAAATAGATCCTTTCAGAAAGCAGTGCAGCAAAATAGTACTATAACCCTAAAAAAAGTAAAGATAGATACCGATGACAAGACACAGAATATAGATATTATTATCCAGCCGCTTACAGAGCCGGAAGAGTTGCGACGACTGCTTATGATTGTCTTTATTGAATTAAGAATACCAACTAAAACGAGTGGGAGTAACAGACACATATCTACCCACATCAACTGTATAGAGGAACTTGAGTTAGAACTGGAGGAATCCCTTCAGAAGTTGAAAACCGTTCGTGAAGAGAAGCAGTCCTCCCAAGAGGAACTCATAGCTGCCCACGAGGAGTTACAGTCCATGAATGAGGAACTGCAGTCCACAAATGAAGAAATAACCATATCCATGAAAGAATCGCAGACGGTCAACTATCAACTGAAGACAAAAGTAAATGAGCTGTCTCAGGTGAATAACGAAATGAAAAATCTGCTCGAAAACACGCAGATAGCTACCTTATTCATGGATAACGCTCTTTGTGTGCGGCGTTTTACCGCTCGGACGGTCAAAATTATCAAGCTGATATCAGCAGACGTGGGGCGGCCAATTACTGACATTACTACCAAACTGGCTTATCCGGAAATGATCAAAGATGCCCAAGAAGTTCTGCGAACATTGTCATTTGCGGAAAAAGCAGTCACCACTAGCGAAGGTCTCTGGTTTGCAGTGCGAATCATGCCCTACCGTACGCTTGAAAGCAAAATTGATGGCTTAGTAATCACTTTTACAGACATCACTGCATTCAAAGAACTGGAATCCAAGCTAAATCAGACCCAGACCGGTTTGGAAGAACGCATAACGAATAAAGTTATAGAGAAGAATAAACTGAAGTCTGAAATTCAGCAGAATTATAAAGGGAAGCGCTCCAGTAAAACACGGAAATCTGGCAAAACAACGGAGGTATAGTCGTGGGCAGTGACAAAAATAAATCAACGCAAGAGCTACGAGATCGGGCAGAGAAACAATTTATTAAAAGCGAGCGAAAAGGAACTTATTCCGATACGTATGCACAAATGCAGCGGCTAGTCCATGAACTGGAGGTGCATCAAATTGAGTTGGAGATGCAAAACTATGAACTACAGCACGTACGTTCAGAGTTGGAATTATATCTAGCCATATATACAGACCTCTACGACTTTGCTCCCGTGGGTTATTTGACACTGGATATAAACGGTTTGATCCTGCAAGTTAACTTGACCGGAGTGCGTATGCTCGGGATGGAGCGCACCCGACTGGTTAATCAACACTTCGATCAGTTTGTCATTGCTGACTACCGGCCTGGGTTTGCCTCTTTACTGGCGAAAGTATTTAATAGCCATTCCCAGGAAACCGCAGTGACTAGATTGAAAAAAGAGGGGAGTGGAACGTTTTTTGTACACGTTGAGGCCATGGCCTCTCAAGGCGGGCTGGATTGCCGCGTCGTACTGATGGACATAACAGCGCAAAAACATGCGGAAGAATCTTTCCAAGAAAGCGAGCGAAAATACCGCACTTTATATGAAACCATGTCACAGGGTGCTATTTATGTGGGGACGGATGGTAAGGTCACTTCAGCTAATCCTGCATTCCAACACATCCTGGGCTTATCGATAGGTCAAATGCAGGAAAAGAAATGGATTGATCACCACTGGCAAACTATTAATGAGGAGGGTTCCGAATTTCCGGAACCCTCCACGATGGTCCTTAGCACGGGCAAAGCGCTGCATAATGTGGTCATGGGAGTATTTTTACTAAATACTAACGGGTATATTTGGCTCAATATCAGTGTGATACCGTTGTTTTTGCCCGGTGAAGAAAACCCATTTGAGGTTTTTATAACCTTTGAAGACATCACAGATTGCAAGCGTATGTTGGTATATAACAAGCTAACTTCAAGAGAAAAAGAGATTTTTAAGCTGTTAGTCAAAGGTCTCAAGCGTAATATCATAGGGAAAATATTGGACATAAACGTAAGAACTGTGGACAAGCACAGGGAAAATCTAATGGAAAAGCCAAACCTATATAAGATAGAGGAAATTGTGCAGTTTGCCGAGTTTATAGGGTTGGTGTGAAGCAAAGGAACGGCAGACCACAGTCACATCAAGTTAAAAAATGATTATAATGCTTTTGATATTGATCCTGAAGATTACGATCTGATCTTCATCGGAACTCCAGTCTGGGCGTGGACATTTATACCAGCATTGAGGACGTTAGATAATATATACAGACGATATTAAAGTAAATACGCCTAACCATCAAACATACATATTTGTAGTTGTGACAGATCAGAAAATGAGAAATTGAATCTCACAGAATGTAAAATAGGGTAAGTTTATTAATGGTGCTGGAACATGTGATTTAGAAGTTGTGCTCACTATAGTGTACGGTTCATCACCACCATATCATCATAATAATATTGATACAATGCAAAGCCCTTGATATAAGGGCTTTTGTTGTTTTTAGGCACTAAATTACAGTAATAAACAGGCACGTTTTTCTCACCTATGCGACCGTTTTCAAATCAAAATGCACTAGGGGTGTACAAAGGTGTGCATTTTCTTTGAGGGGGTGTGCATACTTTTTAGCAGAATTATTTATGGGTGTATTTGATGCGTTTTCAAGAGCGGGACGTTGTTGAGTACTGTTGAAATAATGTGTGATAATCTCGTAAGTATAAATCTAAACGGAAATGAGTATTACTATATACGAAACGGGCAAAGTGATATAATAGGATTGTTCGATAGAACAGGAACCTAGGTGGTAAGCTATGCCTATGATACATGGGGAAGGTTTGTTAATGCGGATAGCAGCTATATTTTAGCTAATTCAGGTAAACTAATGAACTAAAGGTTAATTTTTAGTACATTACCTGCATTAACCTTTAGTCTTTTTTACGGGGGACTTAAATGAATAGTTATAAATTATTTCAAAAGTTTAAATTTATTTTAGTAATTATTTTTTACATTGTATCTTTGATAAATTCATTTTTTTATATGATGGTATCAAAATATGAAAATGATATAGCATACTTTCTTCCGCTTATTTTTGTTGGAATATATTATATATTATCAATTATCAATTTTATCAACTTTTTGTCTAATAATCATAAAGTCGACAGTTTAGGATATATCAAAGTTAAATACCCAATCATCTGGGAAAAAGTCTTTTCAGGTGGATTTTCAATAATTAATCCATTTAGTATAGTAATGGTTAATTTTTTGAAAGGACATTTCGACGATGGTAATGATGAAATTATGAATAATTTAAAATCTATCTTAAAAAAGGATTTATATATTCATATATTTGCATTTTTTATAATACCTGTTGTTTGGTTTACAAACTTAATATTTATTTATATCAAATTATAAAGACAAATTTAAATTCTATGCCAAGGTTTAAATTACTAACATTGAGTGTAATATAATGAATAACATAAAACCTTCGGTTTTTTCATTTTAATGACGTGATCCTTGGGTTAGCTATAATTACTGGGATTTAGTAGGTACAAACAAAAAGAATTTTGAGAGTGGAGAAAGATGTAATGTAGTATTTATGTAAAAGGAGAAAATAAATGTTATTTCTAGATTTAAACTTAAATCCATCTATTATAAAAGCTATAGAGGATCAAAAATATGAAAAACCAACGCCAATACAAGAAAAAGCTATTCCAGCAATATTATGTGGGAAAGATTTGCTTGGATGTGCCCAGACAGGAACCGGTAAAACTGCAGCATTTGCAATGCCAATATTACATATGCTTTCAAAAGATAGTATTACTCGTAGAGAATTTAATCAAATTAGAGCTTTGGTTTTAGCACCTACTCGAGAATTAGCTATTCAAATTGGTGAAAGTTTTAATACTTATGGACAACATCTAAATATTCAGACTGGTGTTATATATGGGGGAGTAACTCCAAAACGTCATATCAAGGTATTGAAAAAAGGGCCCAACATTTTAGTTGCAACACCTGGACGACTTCTTGACTTAGTTGAACAAGGACATGTTGATTTAAATAATATTGAAATGTTTGTGCTTGATGAAGCAGATAGGATGCTTGATTTAGGAATGATACAAGATGTTAAAACTATCATCTCAAAACTACCAAAAGTGAGACAAAACATGTTATTTTCAGCAACTATACCAAAAGAGATTTCAAAACTTGTTAATTCAATTTTAAGGAATCCAGTAAAAATAGAAGTTAAAAGCAAGCCTTTAAATAAAAAAGATATTAAACAACAAGTATATTTCGTTGATGAACAAGACAAAACATCATTATTATTACATTTGCTAAAGGATAAATCATTTGAATCTGTATTGGTTTTTGTAAGAACTAAAATGAAAGCAGATAAAGTAAGTAAGGCTATTAATATAGAAAATATAAGGTCTAAAGCTATTCATGGCGATAAAAATCAATCTGAAAGACTAAAGGCTTTGGAGCGCTTTAAAAATAAAGAAATAAGGGTTTTAGTTGCCACAGATATAGCGGCAAGAGGTATTGATATAGAAAAATTGTCACATGTAGTTAATATGAATATTCCAAACATTCCAGAAACTTATATTCATAGAATTGGACGCACAGGAAGAGCGGGTCTGAGTGGAACTGCAATTTCATTTTGTAGCAATCAAGAAACAGCATTTTTAAAAGATATTGAAAAACTTCAAGGCAAATCAATAGATGTTGTGGAAAATCATCCGTATGGATATTAGAGCAGTTGTGCATGAAATGTTAGTGATTCTAATTGTATTGGATATATGTAACTTCCAAGGAAGCATAGAGTTTCTACGAAACAAATAAAAACTTATAACACATTCGGGCTACTTAAGCACACAAAAAAAAAACTTGAACATAAAATGCTATAGAAAGTAATTCGGAGGTTTTTATTTATGTTCAGGTACTTGCTAAAGCTATTGATTATACATATCAGAATATTTTTTAGCTTTTTATTCCACAAATTATCCAAAGAAGATGTAAAAGAAACCAGGGGTATGGTAACTCCACTTGATCCTGCTGATATAACGAAATTTTCAAATCAATTAGTGACTCCCCCTGTGTACGAGCCACAAATAATTAAGAATTCATTTCGGACAAAAGTTAAGAACCCTGTGTATTTTGTTGATGTAAGTGAATTCAAGCAACAGATTCTGCCCTTCGGTTTTCCAAAAACTACTGTCTGGGGTTATGGAGGTACGATAAGAGATCCTGAAACAGGGCGAAAGGTCTATTTTAGGAATTCTCCGGGTGCAACTTTTGAAGCAAAAAGGGGTATTCCTGTTACAGTCAAATGGATTAACAGGTTGAGAGGTCCTAGTATGTTTGCTGTAGACCCTACTCTTCATTGGGCTAACCCAAACAATATACCAATGGATCATAGCCAACATGGGATGGCTATGGATTCTTCAATGATGTGACCACCATTTCCTCCCGGGGTACCCAAAGCACAAAAACCAGTACCCATAGTTACACATTTACATGGAGCAGAAGTACCTTCCATTTTTGATGGGCATCCTGATGCATGGTTTACTTATAGCAAAAAGAAGGGACCTGAATACAAAACTTCATGCTATACATATCCAAATGGACAGGAACCAACAACACTTTGGTATCATGATCATTCACTAGGTATCACACGTATAAACGTATACGCAGGGCTTGCAGGATTTTATCTGCTGCGTGATCCTGAAAACTGTTTGGATAATCCCGAATGTCCAGAAAAACAAATTCTGCCTAATGGCAAATATGAAATACCGTTAGCGATCCAGGATAGGTCATTTAATACCGATGGATCACTAAGATTTGATAATGTAGGGATAAACCCCGAAATTCACCCATACTGGACTCCTGAGTACTTTGGGGATTCAATAATGGTAAATGGAAAGGTATGACCAAACCTAGATGTTGAACGTCGTCAATACCGTTTCCGTTTGCTCAATGGTTCAAATGCCCGTTTTTATAACTTGAATTTTTCTAATGGCATGTCTTTTATACAAATTGGGAGTGACGGAGGTTACTTACCAGAACCTGTGACAATGGAATCCTTATTGATTGGACCTGGGGAGAGGGCTGATATATTAGTTTGTTTTTCTGATATTGAGCCAGGAACTTCAGTTATCCTTAAAAATGATGCTAATACTCCATTTCCTGATGGATATCCGGTAGACGAACAAACAGTAGGGCAAATTATGCAGTTCACAGTACCTGCGGATGCTAAACCGCCAGTTTATCCCAAACAGCTGCCTTCTACCCTCAATAAGATTACTCCATTGAAGCCGGATGCTCCCACAAGAACCTTGACACTGGTTGAAGTAATGGGAGAGAATGGACCTCTGGAAGTTCTTTTGAATGGACAGAAGTGGAGTGCTCCGATAACTGAACTGCCAAGGGTTGGTTCAACAGAAGATTGGCAGATCATTAACCTAACAGAAGATACACACCCAATTCACCTTCATCTTGTGCAATTCCAGGTTTTAAACCGTCAAGCTTTTGATTCGGATAAGTATATGGAAGACTGGATGAATATAAACCAGGGTATGCCACCGTTTGACCATACAACAAAAGTATTACTTGTGGGCGCTTATCTTACAGGTGATCTCATGAGCCCTCCAGATAATGAGAAGGGTTGGAAGGATACGGTTAAATCTAACCCTGGAGAGGTAACCCGGTTCAGAGTCCACTTCGCTCCACAGGATATACCTGCATCAAAAGTACACCCGGGCGATAACTTTTTTACCTTTGATCCGACCTGTGGCCCCGGCTATGTATGGCATTGTCATATACTTGACCATGAGGATAATGAGATGATGAGACCCTATAAGGTTAAACCTTAAGAAAATTTATGCAGCTAAAATAAATCATAAACTTCATCAGTTTGTAATTACTGGTATGTCGATGACTAACGGACGAATTAAAGTAATACTTGTTGGAGAATGTTTAGGCTTTTAGATTTAATATCGTGTAGTTAATTAACATAATAACTATTCAGACCCGTCTATAATGGCGGGTTTCTTCAAGAAGAAAATGAATATTGAGAATCATTATGCAGGTATAAAACGTAGAAGATAAGCTGAATTATGTCGAGACAGTTGGAGTACAGGAGTTATTAGATGTCATAATCACTGTATGGCAAAATTCTACTTAAAAATCGTTTTGTTCTTTCCTCGCGTGGTTTTGAAAAGACATCCTTTGGGTGCCCCTCTTCAACAATTACCCCATCATCCATAAATACGATGTGGTTTGCAACATCCTGTGCAAAAGACATTTCATGTGTTACAACGACCATCGCTGTTCCTTCACTTGCAAGTTGCTTCATTATGCCAAGTACTTCGCCAATCAACTCGGGATCAAGTGCGGAGGTAGGCTCATCAAACAAAACTACGTCAGGATTGACGGCAATAGCTCTTGCGATAGAAACACGCTGCTGCTGTCCTCCTGATAATTTTGAAGGATAATAATCAATTCGATCTGACATACCAACTTTGTTCAGGGCGCGTTTCGCAATCTCAATAGCCTCAAACTTCGGCACTTTTCTTGCAACAATAAGACCTTCTGTAACATTTTCCAGAGCGGTTTTGTTATTAAATAAATTATAGTTTTGAAATACAAAGGCTGTTCTTTTCCTTATTCTAGAAATATCCTGGGAGGACGCGGTATTGATATCCACACGAAGGTTATCAAATATTATTTCACCTCGGTCTGCTCGTTCGAGAAAGTTGATGCAACGAAGCAGTGTTGTTTTTCCAGAGCCGCTGGGGCCGAGAATAACCACAACATCACCTTTATTTACTTTGATGCTGACCCCTTTGAGGACTTCATTTTTATGAAAAGCTTTATGGATATTATTTATTTCAAGCATATTATCGTCTCCTCCTTCATGAAGCCTTGGTAATTGACTTATATGACCTAAAGTGTTTTTCAACCAATGAAAATAACAGTTGCGTTATGGAACAAACAATAATGTAAATGAGGAAAATATCGATGTAGGATTCTATATAGTTGTATCCAAAAGAAGCCTCAATCTTAGCAATGGAAGTGATCTCCTTAACTGTCATCATAAAGGCGAGCGAGGTTCCTTTGATCAGGTTGACCGTAAGGTTGCAGATGTTGGGCATTGCGACAACCAAAGCCTGGGGAATCACGATCCTTGTATAGGCCTGTACAGTTGTCATTCCGATTGCATGTGCTGCTTCGAGCTGTCCTGTGTTGACTGTGAGCAATGCGGAACGAAAAACTTCTGAAAGTCCCGCAATGGTATTTAATGAAAAAACAATATAGGCATAGATGATCGGGTTCATGCTAAATACATCCCAATTCCATCCCATACTTTTTACTGCCATATTGAACAGACTGGGCAACAAGCTGTATACTATTAGAATCTGTAAAACAATAGGAGTTCCTCTTATGACAGATACATATGCAGTAATGATCTGCTTTATAATCTTAACATTATAAATTTTATAAATTGCCATAAAAAATGAAATAGGAGTCGCCACAAGTAAAGCAACAATGGTGATTTCCAACGTTGTTGGAATGCCGGTAATCGCAAGAAAAAATGTTTTAATCAAATAATCCAGGTTCAGTTCCACATTTTACACCCCCTATTCAGCAACACTTTTTTTGCCTTTGGATAGATGCATTTCCAATACACCAAAGGATTTTTCAATCAAAATAGTCAGACTCCAATAAATAATTGCCAATGCAATATAGGTTTCCAGTGCATAGGAACCAAAATTTCTGGAAATGATTAGCGTTCCTTGACCCATCATATCAATCAATCCCACTGTGAAGGCTAGAGAGCCATCCTTCATCAGGTTAATCAGAGCGTTGCCAAAATTGGGCAAGGCTACGGCAACTGACTGCGGAAGCATGATTCGGTAAAAGGCTTGATAAGGGCTTAGACCAATGCTTAATGCTGCTTCTTGCTGACCTTTATCAATAGATTCATAAGCTGTCCTCATCACCTCTGACATCGTTGCTCCAAACAGGAGCGTAAAAGTAACAAGAACAAATATGATCTTGTTAACATTGTTAATGTTTACACCTATAGTTGACATCAGTAACTCTGGCAATCCATAATACACAATAAACAATAGTACAATAGGTGGTGTGCATCTTAATGTAGCGATATAACAATCTGCCAGCAGCTTTGGGATTCTCCGCCCCATTACTTTGGCTCTTGCCAGGACAAAGCCCAGCAAAGATCCAAAGAAAACGGAGCCAAGAATCATGAAAATGGTAACTGGCAGGTAAGGAAGTAAATCAGAAATCACTTCCAAGATAAACCAGGGATTAAAAGGTCTCATTTTTTTCTGCCTCCCTTACCGTCAGAAATTATTTCTGAATATACTGGAAAATGTCTTCGTTAAAATATTTTTGAGACAATTCTAAAATCTTTCCATTCTTTTTTAGCTGATCAATAGCACCATCATATGCATCGGCAAGTGCTTGATCTTTCTTGTTAAACAAAGGAAATGTTGGAATTGCTTTAAAAGGTACATAAGAGAGTTTACTGGCAAGGCTATGGTAGGCACCTTTCTCTGCCTTTATGTTATTTTCAAAGCTAAGCTTTATATCAAAGTAGGCGTCATATCTACCTTCCAAAACCCAAGTATAGGCGTCTGAAATAGTGAAGGCCTCTGAAGCAACTAGATTCACCTTATTATCAGGATTTGCTTTGTTATAGGTATCCACAATAGCCCATTGTGCATTTTGTGGTGCAATCGGTACAAGCTTGCCGCTGAATTTTGCGGAAGATTCCATATCAGTAATTTTATCAGCATTCTCAGTCTTGAAGGTAAGACCGATTATACTTGCCGCTATATAGTTTTTAGGGAAAACATATTTCTTAGCACGTTCTTCTGTAAACCAGGCACCCTTAACACCTACATTATATTTTCCTGATTCAATGCCGATAAGAAGATCATCGTCGGAGGTAGGCACGAATGTGAATTCATATTGAGGGAGCAATTCATCGACTGCTTTTAAAACTTGAACCTCAAAGCCATCGGACTCTCCTTTTTCATTAACATAATCATATGGTACATACGTTTGTGTATGTGCAACCTGCACCTTAGTTACAGCACCTGTTGAGGCTGTTGAAACTGTCGAGACTGTGGAGACTGTGGAGACTGTAGAAGTGGTGGTAGCGGTATCTGCTTTTGTGCAGGCGCTTGCCAATACTGTTATTGATAAAATAGATGTTAGTAAAATCAATTTCTTATATGTTTTCATGAGGATAATCTCCTTTATAATTTATATTTTTTAGTTAGAGTGCCATATTGCCGTTTTAACTCGTTTGCATTTGACAAAGCATATTAAAGGGTTGCTGCTTTATTTCGAACCCATTCCAATCGATTCAGATCAATATCATTTGGAACAGTGCAGTCAGCTCCAAGGATAATACCTGTTTTACCGGACTGAAGGATCAACTGCTCTGTGAAGGCTTCGATCTCTGCTTTGCTGCCACGATATAACAACCCGTTAGGCCTGTTGTCAAAGCCGCCGATGACCGCTTTGCCACCAAAAAGTTTTTTGCCATCTTCCAGACTGACATTTTCAATATTCACAGCCCAATTGATGATTTTCGCGTCATAATGCACATAAAGGCTCAAATCATTTCTGCTTCCTTCATATCCTCAAATATGCAGGATGTTATTCTCGCTGACCTGGTTGGCACCTGCTAGTACACTGAGCTCTCCCTGTGCGACTACTTCTTTATAAAGCTCAGGCGTAATGCGGTCGTCCTGCACATTTTGGACGCTTAGATAAATTCCGTCAGCTTTCCCTTCTGTGATGATCTTTTTTGACAGTGTCGTCAAATCTTCTGCAATAACATTTAATGCATGTCTGACGGCATCTTTGTTCTCAACAATGAAGTCTGCCAGAACCTTGTTTCCATCATCGCCAAATATAAGTTTAAAATATGTAGCGGGTGCAAAGATGTTGTAAAAGGTGAGAACTTCACTTCCAAAGGAATCCGTCAATGCTTTTACCAATTCTACCTGCTTGATAATCCATGGATGTTCCGACCCAATTGGCTTTAGCTGCAGAAACTCAGTTGCGCTTTTGGCATTTATCAAAATCGGGTTGGGGTACTCAAAAAATCCATCGCTCATCAGCTTTATAAAGTCCGGATGAAATTCCTGAAAAAATTTGTTATGACCATCTATATTTTTCTGAACGATGGCTGGATTCTCCAGCCCCTTTGTAAAATCAGTTCCTTGTGCAAAATGGAACCAGAATCCAATAGGAACTCTTTCCACCGGTTTGTTATTGAATGCATCTAATACTAGTTGCTTTTTAGACATTGTGGGTTCTCCTTCAGTAATATTTTATAAACAAGGTACTTTGAAACCTTGAGTAAATTAACCGTTAACATATTCCAATTTCCATATGTCTACACATTCGGTTTTTTGCATTTGAGCTACAACACATCTTGCAGATGCTCCGCATACTTTGGTAATAACAGTTCATAAGTTGTCTTTTCATGAAGCACTCCTTTATAACCGACAAAACATATCGGATTAATATTATATAAATAAGTTGGCACGAATTATTGATTTTGTCAAACATTTTTTTATATTATTTATGACGTTATACTTGAAACATTTTTAGCAAAAATCCTATACTTTTTCATGCAAACAAACAATTTAGCTGTATTATTAAATCGCTAAATTTTGCTTAATGACTATGATATTTATAATAATTGAAATAAAAATTATTTTCTGGCAATAATAATCATAAGTAAATAAATTATTTGGCTTGTTCAAAAGGAGAAATTATCATGAGGCAAAGACGATTGATGAATACAAAAGTAGCAATAACTCAAAACAACGATGAGGCGACTGCTATCAGGGAGGCTATTGACCTATTGCAGGTGACAACAGCTATAAATAGCAACGATGTGGTTGTAATTACACCCAATTGGGTAAAAAACCAGAGCCCTGACTCTGCAACTGTTGTGGGACCGGAGAGTCTTAAACAAATTATAAGGCTTGTGAAAGAAAAGAAGCCAAAGAGGATAGTAATAGCAGCAGGGTCAGCAGATGGGGAAACCAAGGACGTAATGGATGCAGTAGGCTTTGGCAAGATAATTGCTGACGAAGGTGTAGAATTTATTGATTTAAATCATGGTCCGTTTACCAGAATTGATTTGAATCATTCTATTGTGAAAGCAACAAATATCAATAAGCTTTTACAGGAGGTTACTTTTTTGATCTCCTTTACTCAGCTAAAGAATCATGAAGAGGCCACAATGTCAGCTGCTATAAAGAACATTGCACTTAGCTGGCCTCCTGCTGAAGAACATGGACATCCAAAGAAAAATTGCGGCATACATAGCGAGCTGCATGGTTTTATCTCAGCTATGGCAGAGCAAATCCCCATTGATTTGTCTATTGTTAGTGCAAGCCCGGCTATGATAGGTACGGGGCCATCAAAAGGTATTGCACGTCATACGGGTCTTGTGATTGCGGGATGCGATCCTATTGCTACAGACACAGTGGCAGCCAGGCTCTTAGGATATAAGCCTCAAGCAGTAAGATATTTATTTGAGTGCAGCAATAAAAAAATAGGAGAGAGCGATATTGAGAAAATAAGCATACAGGGAATACCATTGGTTGAGGCGGAAAATATCTTCAGCAAAGCGGCTTATGGAGACGGTTTAGCAGTGGATAAGGCCTAAATGGGTAATAATGGATGATTGAAATGAGCTATATTCACAAAAAGGTACCAACTTCTATGCACTAGGCATAATGTATAGAAGTTGGTACCTTTTTGTGATATCAAATATATGAAAGCAATTAACTTACTTAAATTCTTTAGCCAGCGCCTCAAACGCAGGCAGGGCATTTTGAATGGTCTTGAGGCTTACACAGTATGCAAGTCTGAAATAGCCTGGACATCCAAAGCCAGTACCAGGAACTATGAGTAGATTGTACTTCATTGCTCTATTCTTAAACTCTATATCATCTGGGATGAAAGCTTTAGGGAAGAGATAGAAAGCACCATCTGGCTTAACGCACTCGTAACCGAATTTGATAAGATTGTCGTACAGTAAGTCTCTTCTTTGTTTGTAAATGTTTATATCTACTGATGAATCAATCGCTTTTGCAACCACCTTTTGGAAAAGTGCAGGTGCATTTACAAAGCCCAATACTCTATTACAATATATTAGACCACTCATCAGAGTAGAGATATCGTCTGCTTCTGGATTTGTAGCAATATATCCTATACGTTCTCCAGGCAATGAAAGCGATTTACTGAAGCAATCAATCATAATCGCATTTTTGTAAATTGTTAGAATATTAGACACCTTCACGTCGTATGCTAGCTTTCTATAGGGTTCATCGGAGATTATATAAATTGTATTCCCATATTCTTTACTTTTTTCTTCAAGTATCTTTGCAATATTCTTTAGGATATCAACACCATAAACAACACCTGTCGGATTGTTTGGTGTATTTATAATAACTGCTTTTGTGTTTGGTGTAATACTTGCTCTTAAAAGCTCGGGATCAGGCAGAAATGTTTTGAGATCAGTATTAATTATTGAAGGCTTCCCACCGTGATTATCAATATAAGATAGGTATTCTACAAAATAGGGAGCAAATACTATAACCTCTTCACCAGGATTTAGAAGAGTCTTTAAAACTACGTTTAATGCACCACCAGCACCAACTGTCATTACAACGTTACTAAAGTTTAGGCTAAGGCCAGTTTCTTTATTAATTTTCTGAGCGATAGTTTCTCGTACCTCCGGGTAGCCGGCATTGTTCATGTATGAATGCATTCTAAGTTCATTAGAGCCTGCAAGCTCAAGGATTGCTGCTTTAACCTCAGCGGGTGGCTCTGGGTCAGGATTTCCTAACGAAAAGTCGAAAACTTTATCTGCTCCATGGATTTTTCTTAATTTTTCGCCTTCCTCAAACATTGCTCTTATCCAAGATGAATTACTTAAATTCTTAATAATTTTTTTTGATATCATAGCAAAATTCCCCCTATCTATTTGTGTAATATATTATTTGTTGTTCCTTATTTTTATTATTTTCTCGTCATCAGGTGTGACGTTTACTGTTTTATAGCTATCATATATTACCATCCCAGGCTTGGCACCACTAGGCTTTTTGACATTTTTTACGATAGTGTAGTCTACAGGAACATTATACGACATTTTTGCACTGCTGTGGTAGGCCGCTAAGGTCGCAGCTTCAAGTAATGTTGAGTCAGGGACATCTTGTCGCTCTGTCCTAATAATTACATGTGAACCAGGGATATTCTTTGTATGAAACCACAAATCGTATGCTCCAGCAATTTTTAGAGTTAACAAGTCATTCTGCTTATTATTTTTCCCTACTAAAATGTGAAATCCATCACTAGAAACAAATTCTAAAGGTGGGGAAGGCTTATCCAGTTTCTTTTTGACTTTTTTAACAGGAGACTTTATATAGCCTTGATCAATTAATTCCTGCCTTATTTCGTCAATCTCTTGTTTAAAACTACAGTTGTCAAGCATTGTCTTCACACTCTGCAAATATTGAAGCTCAGTAAGAGTTTCTTCTAGCTGGTGTGTTACGTTTAGCTGTGTGCTTTTTGCCTTAGAATATTTTTTGAAATATCCTTGAGCATTATCCTGGGAGGATCTATATTCATTTAATGGAATATCTAGATATTCTTCATTCTCACTATAATAGTTGAGAACCCTTGCAGATTTTGCTCCTCGTGGAATACAGTAAATATTTGCTGTAATAAGCTCGCCAAAAAGCTTCAGATTTTCTCTATCTGCAACATCTTTAAGTTTATTATTAAAGATGGACACCTTTTTATCACAACGATCAATACTATTTTTTACTACCTTTACTACATCGCCTTTCTTCTGACCAAGTCTTTCGTTGGTGTCCCGCAGCATATAGTAATCGTCAAGTGCGACCGAAAGAAGATCGTACGGCTTTACAAAGGCTGCTTGTGAAGGCTTAAAGCAGTAAAAATCTACTGGTCTTAGGTAGTTTTTGTCTTCATAAATAATGCAGGGCTCAAAAGCATTACTCTTTATTTTATCTATATAATTGGTCAAAGCTGAAATAATATTTGCTTTATCAGTGCTACTTAATTCAGGTAGAAGTGTTTTTGGGTCTACTCCTGCAGTAGAACATATGTCTCTGCAGGTATACGGACTAAACCCTTTAATTGTGTTTAACAGCAGACCCTCAATGTTCTTAGCCTCCGTGTCCTCACTATAATCTAAAATGAGATTTGGCGATACATCTTCAGGCAACTGCTTATTTTGAGCAGGAGGGAGGAAGTAAGGCCTTGCAGGCATAACCTCTCTGACACTACTAATATCATTATCTATATGCTTTACAGCGTCAATGATTTTGTCTTCACTATTAAGCAAGATAATATTACTATGCTTACCCATTATTTCTACAACAAGCCTTTTTACCGATAAATCACCAAGCTCATTGACTGACTCAACATTTATTGAAATAACTCTTTCATAACCATGAAAGCTTATGTCTAGCAGCTTTCCTCCAGCCACATGTTTTCGCATAAGCATGCAAAATACAGGTGGGGTCTTTGGATTTTCCTTCTGCGTAGTTGTTATATGAAGGCGAGGATAACTAGCATTCGCACTAGCTACAAGCCTATAATTTTGTCCTTTTGAGCGAATAAGCATAACTACTTCATCAGCTTCAGGCTGATAAACTTTTTCAACTCTTCCACCTGAAAGTAAAAGGCTTAATTCATTAACAATACATTTTGTTACAATTCCATCAAATGGCATTCTATTAACACTCCTGTTTCTTAAGACTAGTTTGTGCAAAAAATAAGTTGCAAATATTTGCAACTTATTTTTTGATCCTTAATTGCATATTATATTGATTATACCATTTTAGCCGCTAACAGCCTAGATTATTCGCAAAAATAGAATAACAATTAAATGATTTCTTTATTATAAAGCTTGGCGGATATCGTCAATAATATCTTCAACATTTTCAATTCCAACTGAGAAACGTATTAGACCCGGATCAATCCCAGCTTGAACTAACTGCTCATCAGTCAACTGCCTGTGTGTTGAGCTGGCCGGATGAAGTACTGCGGTCCTGCAATCAGCAACATGGACAACAATAGCTGCAAGCTTTAGCTTGTCCATGAATTTAACTGCGCCTTCTCGGCCACCCTTTATTCTAAAGGAAACAACGCCACTACAACCATTTGGTAGATATTTCTGAGCTAGCGAATAGTATTTGTCATTAGGAAGAGAAGGGTAGCTAACAGATAGTACCTTATCACTTAAGGAAAGGAATTCTGCAACTTTTTGAGCATTTTCAGTGTGGCGCTGCATCCTCAAATGCAAAGTTTCAAGACCCAAATTCATTAAAAATGCATTGTTAGCAGACATGTAGCAGCCAAAATCTCTTATTAGCTGAACTCTGGCCTTTGTAATATATGCTGTGTTCCCACAGTCCCTTGTATAAACCATACCATGATATGATTCGTCAGGTTCAGTTAATCCAGGAAACTTTCCATTATCCCAGTTGAAATTACCAGAGTCTACAATAACACCTCCAACACAAATAGCATGACCATCCATGTACTTTGTGGTAGAGTGAATTACTATGTCAGCTCCATGCTCAATTGGTCTAAGAAGGATTGGAGTTGCAAAGGTATTGTCAACTATCAATGGAACATTGTTCTTGTGCGCTATTCGTACAAACTTGTCTACATCAAGAATGCTTATTTTGGGATTTGCAATCGTTTCACCAAATAATGCTTTTGTGTTTTTCTGAAAAGCCTTCTGAATCTCTTCGTCAGAGCTATCTTGGTCAACAAAAGTAACTTTTATTCCCATTTTCTTTAAACTAGTAGAAAAAAGGTTAAATGTTCCTCCATATACTGTGCTGGAGCAAACGAAATGATCTCCTGCTTCACAAATATTTAAGATAGAAACCATAGAGGCTGCTTGACCAGAAGAGGTACAAAGTGCACCAACGCCACATTCTAGAGCAGCAATCTTCTTTTCAACACATTCAACAGTAGGATTGCTGATTCTTGAGTACATATGTCCTGGAACTGACAAATCGAATAATTTTGCAACATGCTCAGTAGAATCATACTTGTATGTAGTACTTTGATAAATAGGGAGAACACGTGGTTCACCATTGCCTGGCTGATATCCTTCCTGAAGACATTTAGTTTCAATTTTCCATGCCATTTAAAATCACTCCTCAACTTTTTTCAAATAATATTTTATAATACATTTAAGAATATTAAGCAATAATATAAAACAAAAAGTTATTGTAAAATCCTCAATAATCTAATTATAACAATAATTGTGAGTCTTTGATATCTTGTTCTGGAATTTCATTTTGGACAACAGTTATATCAGTTAGCCCATAATAGTAAAAGGAGCATTAGAAATACAATTAGTCACATTAACTGCATAAGTCCTAATAATTACAATAATATGACAAACTTTGTTTTAATATTTACATTTGTACAAGATAATGGTAATATTAGTCAAAACACGTCATTTTACTAAAGAGAAAAACGGTGATAGAGATGGAAAATAAAAACTTTATATTAAATAAGCAAGTAGAATCTCTTAGAGAAGAACTATATGAATTATTAGAAAATGAGCCTTGGGCAAAGCATGACATACTTAAAATTAGCAGGAGCTTAGATAGTCTTATTTTAAAGTTTTACGAATGAGACTAAAGAGTATTATTTATTTCATTGCATTCATTGATTAAGCTTTCAATACTACTTTTTTTCACAGTATCTTTTATGATGCCCAAATTATTGATGATATAATTTATTTTATTTTTTGTATGAATTTTAAAATCAGTTTTATCAATTGCTTTTGCTTTATACTGATTTATTAAAAGAGAAACTACTAAAACAGAGCATTCAAGTAATTGATCATCAAATTCATTATTATGCATTTTATCTGGAAAACTCATTGTATTTCTCCGTTTCTTTTCAAAGTATTTATATATAAAAAATACTATGATTTTTTATATATGTCAAATATTTCCTAAAAAATTACATTAAAAAACTTTATTCTTTGGAGTTTTTTGATATAATCCTATGAAGGAATACTTTTCTCGTATTTTTTAGTCAAATAAATATTTTATAAGGGTGAATTAAATGGTGGATATAAATATAATAGATGACACTATCTTTATTAAAAACATCAATAAGGATAGTATTAAAAATATCTATTCAATATATAGAAATACGGGTGATTTCAAATATGCAACAGGTGTTTTTAATTCAATAGAATATGACCAATTTTCACATCAAATTTCTCAATTTTTGTTGAGACCAAATGTATTTTTCCTCGATATTTATTTAGTTTCTTCTGGTGAACTTATTGGTTTAGTCAAAGGCACCTTAATTGATAGGAATAAAATAGTATGGATTAATTCTTTAGTTATTAATACGCAATTTCAATCAAAGGGTTATGGAAAAAAAGTTGTAGAGTTATTGGAAAATTATTTAAAGCGAAAATGTGATGTGGAAAAAAATTATCTTTCAGTATACAAAAGCAATTTCTCAGGGATAAATTTTTGGAACAAATGTGGATACACAAAATGTAATTCTTTCTCCCAAAGGAACTTAAACAAATTTAATGACTATGTTCAATTTATGTGGAAAATACTATAAATTTGATACATATTACAGGGTTATTACCAATAAATTGCTGCTTTGTTGCTAAATGTTTGACAAACGGTTACAGGTTGAATATAATGATAAAGAATTAAAAAGCTGAATCCTCGTTGAGAGGTACGGAGGAACCAAGAAATTTGGGGTGAATCTATGCAAATAGTAGGGCAAACCTATTGCCCGAGCCCGACAGCTAACTTCGGAAGCGTTATTATAGGAGGTGTCAATGGCAGGAAAGATTAACAAGATACTTGTAGCTTGCATTTTTGCTTTTTCTCTTGTCCTTGTTTGTTCAGTCGCTATGGCTGCTTCACAGCCAGCAAAGATTGTGGGAACAAAAGTAAACATCAGAACAGGTCCAAATACTTCTTCAAGTGTAATCACAAAGTTATCCAATTCAATGGTTTCAATTATTGATAAGTCTAGTAGTTGGTACAAGATCTCTTTTAGCGGAAAGACAGGTTGGGTTAGCAGTAGCTACATACATGTTCTGTCCACAAATGGAAAAATTAACGCTGATGGTGTTAATTTGAGAGTAAGTGCAGGTACTACTGGCAAGATAATTGAATCACTAAGTAAAGGAACTAGTGTAGAAATTCTTAATACTAGCTCAGGTTGGCACAAGGTAAAGGTGGGTTCAAAGGTAGGATACATTGTTGCTAGATGTGTTACTTCCACTAATACCGCAGTAAAAGCATCACGTTCTACAACGGCAGAAACTGTTGATGTTTCTGACGATTCTGCTATTAGTAATATAATTGCATATGCAAAGAAATTTGTTGGAGTTCGGTATGTTTATGGTGGCATGAGTACAAGTGGTTTTGATTGTTCTGGATTCGTAGGTTATGTTTACAAGAATTTCGGAATTAAATTGAATAGATCCGCAGCAGATATGTATTCTAATGGTGCTAGAGTTTCTAAAAGCGCATTAGCTGCTGGAGATATTTTATTTTTTGACGCATCTTCTAGAGGAAAATCCGGCTCAATAGACCATGTAGGTATTTATTTGGGGAATAACACATTTATTCATGCATCAACTTCGAATAAAAAGGTTATTATTCAACCCTTATCAGAATATCACGGAACTTATATTGGTGCTAAAAGAGTAATGTAATTTTTCTCATAGAATACAAAAACGCTCATCATGAGCGTTTTTGTATTCTATGATATTTTTCTTAGACACATATCATTGTGTAATTAATATTCTATATAAAAATATATTATCAAAAAACTCCCCCCCCCCCCTGA
>DATCID010000059.1:0-6796 GCA_036507975.1 Ruminiclostridium sp. | reverse complement strand
TGTCAAGACGTCGGTAATCAGTATGACTGAGCCAGTATTTGCATCTTTGATTTCATTTTTAATGCTTGGACAGAAAATGTCCATATGTGAAATTTTTGGCGGGTTAGTACTGCTGTGCAGTGTTACAATATTTATGTATTCTAAAAGCAAAAATAACAGTGTATAGCTAAATAAGTTGCCACCGCCGTTATATTTTTGATTTAGAAAAATTATAGTATTTTAGTTTGAAATATAAATTCAGACCTGATTTTGTCTCTACCACCCTCAATATAGTTTGATAATGATTTTGTATTTCAGACAGAATTTAATGAAGCAATATTTGAATATTCAACACTTAAAATAATTCTGCAGCCAATTATAGAAAACTAACTGATACATGGTATTCTTGAGAAAGAAGAACAATCAGGGATTATAAAATTGACAGGAGACATGGAAGATGAAATAGTTATATTTACCATACAGGATGATGGAATAGAAATTTGAGAAGAAAAAGTAAAAAACATATTGTCCTCTTCCAATACAAAAGATGCTCATGGTTACGGCATTAGGAATATCAATGAAAGAATTAAATTGTATATATGATGAACAATACGGTCTGTCTTTCAGCAGCATTCTTGGGAAAGGTACAACAGTTAATGTATTTTAATAAACTGACTAAAGGTCACAAACGATAGGAGCGACAATTGTGAAGTCTATAGTCAATTAACATTTAAGTATGAAGAAATTGCCTTAAAATTTCTAACAGTAAACCAAGATTTAATGATGTGCTTACGATTAATTTTATTAAAAAATTACAGCAAAACCACGTTAATTGCGATGAGTTAGATGCGGGTGGTTTATATAGGAAAAGTCTACCTATTGTTGCTCTCTGAGATAGTGTTACAGCAAGTTGTTTTGAAGAGAATTTGGGTATGAATGATGAAATCACTTAACGTATTGGGCGGTTGATGTTCTTTAATCGGCTGAGTAAAGGTGAGAGAGCTTTTGGGTATGTTAGGTTTAAGAGAAACTGAGTACATTAAAAAAAGATAATGAAGAATCGAACAAAATGAGCAACACCTGAAATAACGCATCTTACAACTATAGCGGCTAAAATATTTCTTTGTTACGCCGCTAGAAAAAAGGCGCTGCGCAGGTGTTTTATATTTGTTGCAATAAGGGCGAAGTACACTTTTAAGAATTTGACTACTGCTTCAACACGTCCCTTGCTTTCAGAATCTGTACCCCTGCACAGATGAATTTAGAGTTCTTCGTTTTGCCTAAAGCCTTCAAATGCCTTTGTATAGATAATATCTCCGTAATTTTCATTAACAGCGATGAGCCTGTCCTGATCAAATACCAATTATTAAGATTGCCGACCATCCACTCAAAACAGATTCTGATAGCATCGACCATATCTTTAGATGTCGGTGGTAATCATACCATATTTATATCTTAAATTTGAAAGAACAAAAGCTATACGGTAGAGTTTTTGATGCTTTTCCAGCAGCAGTCATATACCTGGCTCGCTTATAACTGACTATACTCCCTTAGTCAGTTTATTATCAATTCCTTATGCTGCTCTAAATTTGATTGCTTGGCTTTTTTAAGAATCTGTTCGTCATACTCCAGTATTTACTGACTGTTTTACGGCTATATCCAAAAATTAAAAAGCTATATGTTTAGATCTCATTACTCATTTTTTTAATATTTTTTTAATAAACTTGACAATATTTGGGGGGGGAATAAAAAAGCGACCATCTAGAAGTGAATGATAGCAATAGTTTTGAGTTTTCGAAATAATTAAGGTATCATGGGAGGGTATCCCATATTCCAGCTTTAAAAATTTTCGCAACCACTTTTCTTTTTTCTTACCAAAATTAGCAATATCTTTCCAACCATTAGCATTACCAAGAACAGCAAGAAAGGCGATAAGAATGATTTCTTCTAGTGGATAGTCTGTCATTTTTTTCACTCTTACATCATCAATTTCTTTAAGAAGACGAACAAAATGTTTCATTGTATGTTTTGGAGGATTACAGTTATCGAAATCCAAATTTATATTTCCAATGACTTCTTTATATTCCAAAATAAATTTACAAGTCTTTGACATATTTATTTCTTCCATTTCAAATTATATTTTTCCTTAATTATCAAGAGGTTATCCACCTCTTTTGATAGATACCATTTGTCGTTAAGCTTAACCTTGTACAGACTGGCAAGTGCACCAAAAATAGCAGCACGGTTTTCACCCATATGCTTATCTAGAGAGTCATTAATCATTGCAGTGCCCCGACTGATATTGGTTAAAACATGATCAAAGTCAGTTCTGTCCATATCCAATAATGGAAAAAGAACTGATAAATATTTTCGCATAATTGCAATATAGCCCAGGATAAGCCATATTCGTAAACCAATATATCTGATGAAACTTTATCTTTAGATGGAATAAGACCATCTTTTTCTGTAATCCTTCCGAGATAGCCATCCGAAACTCGTTTAACTTTAGTAGTACTAGGTATTCGTTCCGAATGTGCAGCGTATAGTTAAAATTTGTTTAAAATTGATACATTTATCCTGAATCTCATCTTGGTACTTGTTGCTTTTTACAGATTTAAACCTTATAATATTATTTTAAAGTTTAAAAATAATTTCAATTTATTCAAATACAAGGGTGGCAAGCAAATGTTTAGGGAAATTTATAAAAATACAATTAAAGAAAAAATGTTCAACAAAATCTTTATCATATATACGCTAATTTTGGTATTGACATTAGTACTTATGGCTTTTTTCTTCTATAAAAACCTTGAGACATCAGCTAAGAACGAGGCAATCATAAATAATAATATAGTAATAAAAGAAGTCATCAACTTTTTCGAAGAGAAAGTAAAAACTTCAAAAACAGCATTACAGAAACTCTATATTAGCAGCAACTATCGCGTAAACATCGTTAATTTTCTAGAGAAAGAACCCGATGTCTATTCCCAAGAATACTCCAATTTCAGACAATCAACCTCTGATTATCTATCAGAGGTTGGACTAGGTGATGAGAGCATCCAGGATGTTATTATTTTAAACTGTAGCAATAATAAATTCGACACTTTTACAAGAAGGCCTAGAATATCTAATCCAACTATCAAACAAGATATTCTTTCTCTGATTAGTAAAACAAATCAAAACCTAAACAGTGTAAAGATCATTCCTGCTTTTTACCCTTATATTATCAATCAAAATAAAGATAATGATATTGTATGGAATCAAAACGGAGTATTTACGGTTGAGTCCTATATCAAAAATGCTAACTATTCAAAAGTAACTGGTATATTACTAATGAATTTCAGTTTGAAGACTTGTCAGCAGTACTTTTCCACCTATATTTCAAGATATGATGCAGAAATTACGGTTTTGACCGAAAATGGTGACATAATCTATGATTCAAATGATGATTACAGTAATAGTAACTTACAATATATGAATATTTTGGTAAATTCAATATCCACAAATCAGATACTAAATAATGAAATAATTGGCATCAATACATCTACATATGGCAATATCATAATTGTAAGTAAAGTTGCATTAAAGAATATAAATAGAGCCATGCACAAAGTCAGGAATACTCTTATGATTATATTGATATTTTGTATCACGGCAGCGACAATGTTAGTATATGTCATCATATCCCGATATTCAAAACGGGTGAATAAAGTTATCCAAGCACTAAATAAAGTTGAATCAGGTGATCTGAGTATCCGCGTACAGCTTAAAGGATACGATGATGAGGTAGGTCATATTGCATTAAGTTTCAATAGTATGTGCGATAAACTTAAAGCCTATATTGACAAAGTCTATATTGCCGACCTCAAACAAAAAGATGCTGAGCTATATGTACTTCAATCCCAAATCAATCCGCACTTTCTATACAACACACTTGAAGTGATACGGATGAAGGCAGTAAGTAATGGTAATAACGAGGTTGGCATGATGATACGTATGATGGGCGAGCTCTTCAGGAGCTCATTGAAAAGGACGGTAATCATAAGTTTTCGTGATGAATTTGATTTCTGTTATTCTTTGTTGGAGTTATATAATTTAAGGTTTGGAGGAATACTTGATATAGAATTCAGGTTAATGGATGAGGTCCTTGAATATGGAATACCGCGGCACATTCTCCAGCCACTTATAGAAAATATAATCGTACATGGAATTGATCCTGAAAAAGAGGGGGGGAAGATTATCCTGTCCACTATTATTAAAGATAGTACGATCACTGTCGAAGTAATAGATAACGGTAAGGGTATCAAACCTGAAAAGCTCAGGGAAATTAAAAGAATGCTTGAAGAAAATTCTAAAAGTGATGAAGACACAATTGGAATATTTAATGTAAACAACCGGTTAAGATTGATTTTTGGTAACGAGTATGGTCTTGCCATTGATAGTATACTAAATGAAGGGGTTGTTACAACTATAACAATACCTGCAAAAAAGGTAGGTGAATTGAGTAATTATGTACAAAATAATGTTGGTGGATGATGAACCTTTCATCATTGAAGGATTAAAGCTTATAATCGATTGGGATGAATATGAAATACAGATCGTGCATACTGCATGCGATGGTTTAGTTGCAGTGGAAGCTTATTTAAAGCAGCGGGTTGATATCATAATAACAGATATAAAAATGCCGAATCTTAACGGGCTAGAGTTAATTCGGCAAATCAAGAAGATTGACACCGGTACGAAGTACATTATATTAAGCGGATATGAGGATTTTACTTATGTAAAAGAAGGCATAAATTTGGGCATTGAGAATTATTTATTAAAACCTATCAATGAAGATGAGCTCTCAGCTACTTTGCTCTGCACCATAGAAAAGTTTGAAAAGGAGAGCAACAACAAAGTTATGCGGAATGAGGATATAAATATTCTTAAAGGAAACGTTTTGAATAGGTGGGTAACCGGCAAGATTAGCTCAAATGAATTGAAAGAGCGTGCAGAATTATTAAGCTTAAAATTATTTGAAAGCAATTATGTATTTGTGGCGATAAGAGTTATCGATTACGACAAACATAATTCCTCTCCTATAGAATTGAACACTGCCATAGGAGATACATATATATCTATTGAGGAAGTGTGCAGAAAACATCTCCCAGAAGACGTGAAGAATATGATTTTTCATGATTATGACGGAGATGTTATTCTCCCTTTCATGGGCAATAGTGCAGATTTTACAATTAAGTCAGTCTATGACACTATGAATACTATTTTATCATACATTAAAAAGCCAATAGTCATTATTTCGCTTGGAAATCTCGTCAATCATCCCGCAGATATTCCTATGGGATATGAAAATGCTAAAAAGATGCTTTTTTTCTCAGTTGTTTTAGAAAAAAGCATTATTATAGATTACACTGCATTTATAAGTAAATATATAAATACTAGAACTTCTTATAAAATTGAATTGAGCTCTTTGAAGAATTTTATCCTATCTGGGGAAAAAGACCAGGCTTTCACTTTTATCAATGATTTATATAACCAAATACAGAAGCAGCCGATGATTACACTAGCATATCTAAGAGATATCACTATTGAAATTCTTTATGGCATATTGTATATAACTAAAGCGGATTATATTAAAAATAAATATATCAAGCATGATTTGGATGGCTTTTTTAATAAGATATATTACATGGACAGGATGGAAAAACTTATTGATTTTGTTGATCACGTAATCAGTGAAATAATTGATTATCTTTCTGAAGAAGGATCCCTTATTCATCCGCTCATACAACGAGTGATTCGCCATACTCAGGAAAATTATGCAAAGGATATAACTCTAAAAACAATTTCACATTTACTTAATATGAATACAGCTTACCTTGGGCAACTATTCAAGAATGAAACAGGAGAAATATTCTCGAATTATCTTAATCGTGTAAGAGTAGAAAAGGCTATTCAACTGCTTAAAACAACCAATATTAGTGCAAATAAGGTTGCTATCGAGGTCGGTTTTTCCAATCCCACCTATTTTTACTCCGTTTTTAAGAAGATTACCGGCATGAGCACTATAGAATTCAAACAGTCTATTTTCAGGTAAGCTGCTTCATTTAATGTGATACATCATTGGCATACCTATCTAATTATATAAAAGGTCATATAGTTTTAAGTTATGTTTAAACTGTCCAACTTCTTATGGAGTGTTATCTTTTAGTTGAGAGGGTAAACCCGAATCATAATGGGATTTATACCACAACTGAACCACTACCGGCTGAAGCCGGTAGGTTCGGTCTACGGCTGAAGCCGCCTAAAGTCTTCCAACCTCGAAGTTATCACTTTTCATATTTTCTTCAATGTCTTGATTTTGGATATATTGTGCTATAACTTCATCTGTCACATTTCCACTGCTGACGGATAAGTCGGAGCCCTTGCGAGCTCCTTCTCTCCTAAGAACCGTGCATGAAAGTTTCCCTTCACGCGGCTCACGCATTCTTAACTTTCAATTCTGTCATTAATGTTAGATTAGTTTTGAAAGCGGCAGTACCCTTATATGCTTGTTTCTTTGCGGTTTTTCTTTTTTCTTTCTTCTTTAAGAAGTATTCCTTGTCTGTGTATGGATTCATGTCTAATTTCAATCTTTCATGCCTCACTATGGGTATGTCGGTAGGTCTAATTAATGTCTTTGTGCCATCCGAAAAAATCCAGTCTCTTGAATCTTTTCTTTTCCAGTACCTATCCTTTATCCATTGGGCACTTTTGTTTGGATGTCTTCGTTTTGCCCATTTCCACGTCATTTCAAAGATACAATGGTTAATCCTTTTGA
>DATCID010000058.1:0-3563 GCA_036507975.1 Ruminiclostridium sp. | reverse complement strand
CTTGGGTCGGAACTTTGCCTTCCAGCTTCCTTCAGATTCCACATCACTATGGACACCCTTGCTCTTGGCTAGTGGTTGGTAACTACAGACCCCCACAGTGGACTTTCACCACCTAGTTAATCGCCATGCGTGGCGCACAATCAAAGAAAAAGCAGGTTTTTTTATACCTGCTTTTTCTTCATGTACCCAAAGTTCAGAAAGAACCATTTTTATTTCTGCAGCCCTTTTTATTATTGTTATTGTTATGGTAGAATAATATGTTATTATGTATAAGAATTAGCATGGAGGTTAAGTAACGATGGGCATCAAAGACTTTAGGTACAATTCGAGATGGAGAACTCTCATGATTTTAATAATTATACTTTGTATAGTTATTATATCAACAATTGCCATTTCACTTCGAAATAGGGATTATTCGCCAAGCTCTAATAGTTCTTCTCCAGCCGATATTGTTTCTGAATCTTCTTCTGATCAATCTACTGAGAAACCTCCTATTGTAATAATAGATGCTGGGCATGGTGGTTGGGAACCTGGTGCAGGCAATGGATCTACAAATGAGAAGGATCTTGTTTTAGCTATTTCATTGGAGATTGAAAAGGTACTCAAAGAAAAAAACATTGATAGTTATATGATTAGAAATGATGATACTTATGTAAGCCTCGAGGATAGAGTAAGAATAGCAAATGAAAAAATGTGTTCTTTATTTGTAAGCATTCATAATAATTCCTTCACAGACTCATCTCAAGGTGGCATACTGACAACGTATAACCCCTACTCATCCACAGGCGAGGATATTGCTAAGATAATGCAGTCAAATATTGGGGACATAGGGATGCGGAATAGAGACATAGTACCTCGTCCTACTTTGTACGTTCTCCGTCATACCAATATGCCTTCTTTACTGTTAGAAATAGGATTTATTTCTAACAAAAACGACTTAAAGCTTATAACAGATAGCAGTTTCCAGCAGAAGTGTGCAAAGCAGATAGTTCTTGGGATAGAGGAAATTCTGAGAAAATATACTACTGACGAAGTAAAAAGCTCTGTAGGAGATTGATAACTTCGTCCTTATCAGTTATTGTAAATATCTTCTGTTTTGTATAAGTTGCATCTCTCAACCCTTTAATATACCAAGCTATATGAGACCTCATTTCAAGTATGCCCGTTCTTTCGCCCTTAAGCTCTATCAGCATATTCATGTGCCTAATAATAGTTTCTATTTTTTGCGCTGGCGTAGGTTCAGAAATAATTATGTCTTCGTCTAAATATTTATTTATCTGATTAAAAATCCATGGATTGCCCTGAGCACCTCTTCCGACCATTATTGCATCACAACCTGTTTCTTCAAGCAGACGTTTAGCCTCCTTTGGTCCAACTACATCTCCATTGCCTATTACAGGGATTGAAATTGCTTGTTTTACCTGCTTTATTATGTCCCAATCAGCTTTTCCACTGTAATATTGCTCTCTAGTTCTCCCATGAACTGCAATAGCACTTGCACCGTTTTCCTCCGCGATCTGAGCTATTTCTATGGCATTTACAGTGATATCGTCCCAGCCCTTGCGTATTTTCACTGTAACAGGCTTTTGGGACGCATTAACAACAGCTCTTACTATTTTAGCCACTAGCTCTGGTCTATTCATCAAAGCACTACCTTCACCGTTTTTGGTTATCTTAGGTGCAGGGCAGCCCATGTTAATATCTATAATACTAGCATCTGATTCATTTAGCTTTGTTGCCACCTCTGCCATTATTTCAGGATCAGAACCAAATATCTGTACTGCACCAGGCTTCTCTTTTTCATCTAGAAGAGTTAACTGGGCACTTTTCTTGTCATTATAATGCATACCTTTTGCACTGACCATCTCAGTATAAACAAGCCCGCAGCCCTGTTCTTTACACAGTACTCGAAATGGTAGGTCGGTAACTCCAGCCATTGGAGCCAGAAAGACTCTATTTTCTATTTCTACATTGCCTATTTTCAATGTTAGTCCTCTTCTATTGTGTGTGATTTGAGTAAATTATTATGTTGTACTATCTTATATCCATAACACTAGTAATACTGTCATAAAGACTATTTGTCTTGTTTTTATCCTCATAGTTTATCAATATTAATCTGCCATCCTTGAGATAAATTGCTACAAAAGGTTTTGTCTTGTCCCCTATAAAAAGTAATGAATTTGTATAACCTTCCAATTGGTGCTTTCCAAAAAGCTTATTTTTAATGTCTGCTCCATTTGTTTTCATTATTACCGTTGGAAGCTTGTTTTCTATAGTAACTTTAATTATTTGATCCTTACTTATTTCAGTTCCCCAAGTTCCAGAAATTGTAATAGTATTTTGATTTATATCTACTTGTCTTTCTTTTGTCATTCCAGGTATAAAGGCTAACATTACGAATATAGCTACAATCAACGCCACTAATATACCCATAATAACTTTTCCTGCGGGTCTTGCAAAATTTAGAGTCAGTCCAATGCCCATTCTCTTTTCAACGAATAGAGCCGGGTCATTTTTATTATAGTAGAGTGACCCAAATTTATAATACATGTCATCATCCCTATTAATTAATTGTTGTCCTGCTTCTGCATTAGGAATATGTTTTAATTTATTACTACCTTTTGCTGCTACCAGTATGATTAAAACTATAATAACTACAGGTAAAAATATTGAAAAAATAGTGAAGCCGATACTATTTATAAAAGATGGATTAACTATACCACACATTGAAAAACCTACAACCATTATTAGTAAATTCATATAGATATCTAATAAAAGATAGCTTACTGATATATAGTAACGTATTTTCCTGCTTCTATACTTTATCTCACCTATTTTACCGCCATTTAGTGACTGTTTAGCTTTTTCAGTCCATTTATAGATCCCTAAGAAAATTAAATTTGATAGTGCTTGTATTATAGTTATAGACAAATCAGCTAGAAAACCCTTATCTCCCCATTTTTCTATTTGCCCAGTTGAATTATAGTTTATTGGTGGTATAGACTTGAATATTATGCCTATCACAGTAATAACCATTATGCACAGTGGTATTGAAAACCACCACGGTGATATAACTGTTTTCTTATTTTCTTCATCTTTTTCCCTGAAACTTGTATCTACTATAACCACATTTCTATTTTCAAAGCTCCACCCTTCAATATTCTTTAGCTGCTTTGTTTTACTATAGATTATTAAATAGTTTGGTACTATTACAGCTAACCCTAAAAGTATTTCCGGTAATATTAAGGTTATTGCTATTTCATCAGATATATTTGCATTTATAACGGTCAATATAATTGAAAGTACTGCAAAGCTTATAATTAAGTTCTTTTGATACTTCTTGTGGGAGCTTAATCAGTTTTTCATTTTTTTCAAACCCTATTGGTATTCTAACTCCATAAAATACAGACTTTTTATTAATATTACCGAGAATCTGCGTGAGTCAGTATGAAAACAGCTTTAACCCTTGATATATAAGACCCACAAAAAGTTTAACTTTTCACCCAAAAGGTGAAGCAAATATATACAAAAAGTGCCCTCCGAGTTGTATAATTAGAGGTGTC
>DATCID010000057.1:0-18001 GCA_036507975.1 Ruminiclostridium sp. | reverse complement strand
TCAAAATATTATCGAAAGGCAATGACAAAAATAGTGGAATTTGGATGAAGATTTGAGGATTCATCGTAAGAAGCAAAAGAAATTTAGATGAATTTAGCAAAAAATCTGCGTAAAAATTTCATACGCAGATTTTCGGTTATAGTAAATATAGATGAGATTTTACCTTTTTTGTCCACATATATGTATTTTAAATTCAAACTTTTCTCTATTATAACTGGTTTTACATACTTTGTTTTACTCTTTGATGGATTCGAATTATCCAATGTGAAATATACTGAGTATCCTTTTTGCAAGGTAAGTGTAACGTTGAAAGCCTTCGTGTAAGTTCCTGCTTTAGGATAAATTTTTACGATTGTTCTTTGATTTTGTGGAGCAATTGCGAAACTGGAAATATTTAATGCAGAAAATAAAATAATTACTATAATTATACAAATTATTTTCTTTAAAACTTTTATTTTTTTCATATGAAGACTCCATAATAGGTAGTATTTATAAACACAAATAGAAATAGAAATAATATCCTTAATTGTATCTTCCCATCTTGATACTTGCAATATTAATTATAATACGAAAAAGTAAAGTTCCTCCACACTAAATTATTAATTCCTGTTTACTTATTACTACCTGCCTGCTATGAAAATTGTGCCTATCATACCGATAATCGTTAGAACAACCCAAAATATCATAATGCCTTTCATTGTATTAATTTTTTCATCTAAGCTATCTAATCTATTGATTATCTTCATTGATATATATTGTGAAATTTCTTCTTCAGTTACCGTTTCAGATTGCTCAGTATAAAATCTAAATCTACCTATTACCACTGAGTCCTCTTCTACTTTGAAATTTTTTTTTATTTCATTCTCATCTGATTCCGACTTGTTATACTTTTTAGTTAGTTTTTCATTTTCCGATTCTGAAACATATGTACGTCTATAAGTTATTTGCTGCTGCTTCAAAAAATTATCTTTGTACTTCTGAATACGAGTATTCATATAATAGCCCCTCCATATTAGCAATTTTTAACTTTATTGTATTCTTATAACTCATCAAATGCAATATTATGTAAGATTTGTGTTATGAGTATTTATTTGAATAGTTTGATTTACAATTTAAATTGCAAGGTGAAAAAAAATAAAGGGTTTCACAAAGTTATAAAAACCTGTGAAACCCTTTATTCTTCTTGCATATTTGGTGCGGATGACAGGACTTGAACCTGCACGGTCGCCCACTGGAACCTAAATCCAGCACGTCTGCCAATTCCGCCACATCCGCACGAGCAGTCTTTATTATAATAACATTTAGATGTTTTGTCAACACTTAATTTATGGGTAAATATTACATCTACTTAATGAGTTCAGCGGATGAAATGATGAAATAGTCTTTTCGCTCAGCCAAGTTTACTTCATCAAAGATAAATCTCTTACTTCCATCTTTACCAAAAACAATTCTTATAACAGGTCTTGTTGGTAGATTTTCATTTTGTTGAATGACTAACCCTTTTTCACCTGTATTGAGAATGACCCCAGTGCCAACAGGAAATGGCGATATTATATTTGTAAAACTGTATAATACTTTTGAGTCAAGAGAAGGAGCTGCTACAGCTGTTAAGTATTCGATTGCTTGATCTGTGTTAATTTTTTTTCGGTAAATTCTATCAGAAGTCAATGCATCAAACATATCAGTAATTGCCACAATCCTAGAAAAAATATGTATTTCATCATCATGTAATCCATTGGGATATCCGCTACCATCACACCTCTCATGATGATTTAATGCCACTCTGGCTGAATTTTCGCTGATATTTGATAAACTTTTCAAAATATTGTAGCCCAACAAAGAATGTTGCTTTATACTTTCATATTCAAATTCAGTAAGAGCAGCTTTTTTTTGAAGTATTTCAGGAGGAATGAAGACCTTCCCTATATCATGCAAAAGTGCACCTACACCCAATTCCTTTAATTCATCATAACAAAGATTTAACTTAACTCCTGTAATAATTGATAAAACACACACATTCACGCTATGTAAAAAAGTATAATTATCAAATGTCTTAATATCAATTATATTCACAATAATATCATCTGAAGATAAAATATCATTTACTATTTTGTTTACAACTGCTATAGCCTCTATAGAATACGGCATCTCACCAGAGATATAAGCATTCATTGTATTTTTAATGAATTCAATAGCTTCAAGCCTTGTTTCATCCTTAACAACATCATGTATAACTACATCTTTTGAAATATCATCTTCAATATATATTTCTGTAATTCCTAGATCTCTCAACCTATCTACATAGGATAATGTTAATTCTGTCCCTATTTCGAGCAGAATTACAGTACCATTGTGAAATATTGCCTTCCCAAGTATCATTCCTGGTTCACAGTTCGAAACACTTATTTTTCTCATTTGTTCCTCTTAAAATAGTTATGGAGTACGTGTTGCAATTCTTATTGCTAAAGCTTAATAATATATAAAATCTTTTTAATAAGGTAAAGTCCATTTATCAACATTATTATACTTATTTTGACAAAAAGTAGCAACGTTATTTATAATGAATTTTACTCATACAAATTGTACTGATTTTACAAAAGTGTTATTTTTATATATACTTATTTTGACATATGTAATATATTTTTTAAATAGGAGTAAATACCCATATGAAATATCTGTTTATTATTATCATTTTTGCAGTAATATTGCTTTTATATATGCGAATAGAAGCATCACTTTTGAAAAAGAGCAGGATTAATTTTAGTACAAGCTCAAAAGGATTAAAAATAGCGCATCTTTCAGATATTCATATAGATATGCTTTATATATCTACTCAAAGGCTTATCTCATCGCTTAAGCAAATTAACCCTGATATTATAATAATGAGTGGTGATTATATCAATAAAGAAAAGGATATCCCAAAATTTATTTGTCTATTAAAGCAAATTTCAAATTTTTATCCAGTATATCTGTCACTTGGTAATCATGATCATAAGGCACTAATGCACAATAGTAAAAGGATAGCTTCTTTTATAAACATTATGCAAGAGACTAGTGCAACTGTTTTGCTTAATTCTAATGTACGTTTAGTTAAGAATGGCACGACTTACAATATTATCGGCATTGACGACTTAAAGCACGGTAAACCAGACCTTAAAAAGGCTTTTCACGGCATATTACCCCCTTTTAAAAGCAGTTGCTTAAATGTTGCTTTTTCGCACAACCCTGACATGGTTCTTTCCCTCCCTCAAGAGAAAGTCGATTACTTCCTTTGTGGGCACTTTCACGGTGGTCAAATATGGATGCCCTTCAACCTTGAGTTCAGAATGATGAGAAAAGAAAAGCTTTGCAACATGGGGTATAGAAGGGGGTTACACAAGCTTAACGGAATAAATATGTATATTAGCAGAGGATTAGGAAATGTCCTTTTCCCATTCAGATTCTTTTCTGTACCTGAAATTGCAATTATTCAGCTTCCATAGCTTTAGTTTTTGTATAGTTTACATAAAATTCAGGACATTTAGAATTAAATGATCCCAATATAAAAACCCCTATAAGTATTAATCGTGGTTCTTTCTCAAGTTAGGATATGTGTTATGTGCAACTCTTCTGATTTTCTGGATATAAAAGGATATTCCAGAGAATTGGGAGAAGTGATATATCCAAATATGAGAAAGAACCTTAATCGTGAACTTATAGGGGTTTTTGATATTATACAAACTAAAGTTTCGAATTAAAGCAATGGCTTAATAGCATCTAACACGCTACTCTTTAATGTTTCAAGCCTCTCCTGAGACAATTCTAACGTCTTATCAGATACACCATAGTATATCTTGATTTTTGGCTCTGTTCCTGATGGTCTTACGCAGAACCAAGAACCATCCTCCATTTCGAAATACAGAACATCAGAAGCAGGCAATGTAATTTTTTCAGTTGTCCCATCAGCAATAACAAATCTATTTGAGTTCAGATAATCTCTAATAGCTTTCACCTTTAAGCTCCCAAAGCTCTCATGCACTGTTGCACGCATTGTTGACATTGCTGCTTTGATCTTCATCAGACCATCCTTGCCTTCAAGCGTAAAGGAGTTAATTCCTTCAATAAAATATCCATACTTCTCAAACAAGTTTATCAGTGCATCATATAATGAAATGCCTTTGGCTTGATAATATGCAGCCATTTCAGCTATCAACATTGATGCAACAACTGCATCCTTGTCTCGAACGTCAGTACCTGCCAAGTAGCCATAGCTTTCCTCAAAGCCAAACAAATATTTCTGATCACCTTGTTCATCTCTGAGCATTATCTGCTCACCGATGAATTTAAAGCCTGTAAGAACCTCAACTAGCTCTACACCATAGTTTTTTGCAATTACCCTTGAAAGCTCAGTTGTAACAATAGTCTTTACAACAAATCCGTTGTTAGGGAGCTTCCCCGTTTCTTGTAATGCAGCTAAAATATACTCTAGTAGTAAGCAACCTGTCTGATTTCCAGTTAAAGTTGCATATTCTCCATCGCTTTTTCTTACAACCACGCCTACTCTATCACTATCCGGGTCAGTTCCAATTATCAAGTCAACGTTGTTCTCTGATGCAAGCTTTATAGCCAGTTCAAAAGCAGATCTCTCTTCTGGATTTGGTGACTTAACAGTTGAAAATTGGGAATCAGGAAGCTCCTGTTCCTTAACTACTAGAACATTTTTAAAACCGTTCTCAGATAGTATTCGTCTAACTGGCTTATTCCCAGCTCCATGTAGTGGTGTGTAAACAATTTTGAAGCTATCACCCACTTTTGCAGCAGCATCTTTATTAATACACAGCGTCTTGAGCATTGCGATATATGAATCATCTATTTTACTTCCGATTATCTTGAGTAATCCTTTTGCTATTGCATCTTCCTTTGAGATTATACTCACTCTCGTAATATCAGTTATTTTATTTATTTCTTCAATAACGGCATTTGAACCATCTAGTGATAGTTGTCCGCCGTCCTGACCATAAACCTTATAACCATTGTACTGCTTTGGATTGTGACTTGCAGTTACAACTATGCCAGCTGCTGCTTTCAGGTATCTTACAGCAAAAGATAGCTGTGGAGTAGGTTTTAATTCATCAAAAAGATATGCTTTGATGCCATTTGCACAAAATACCTTTGCCGCCTCTAAAGAAAATTCTGGAGACATAAATCTTGAGTCATAAGCTATTACAATCCCCTTATCCTGTATCCCAAGACTACTAATATAATTTGCAAGACCCTGTGATGCAACTCTTACAGTATATATATTAATTCTATTGGTACCAGCACCGATAATACCCCGAAGACCTCCGGTTCCGAATTCCAAACTTTTATAAAATCTGTCTTCAACTTCCTTAACATCATTTTTTATTGTTAAAAGTTCATTCTTTGTATCTTGATCGAAATATTCACTTTCCGACCAAAAATTCAGTTTTGATAGACTATCCATAGTCCTTTTAGCACCTTTCTAAAAAATTCATTTGACTATTAGTATAACATATTAACCATCAATTAATCATCACTTATACAGTTAAAGGGAAAAAATGAAAGTAAATTTGGAAAAATTTTAAACTTATCTCATTAGCAAGCCTTATTGTTTCTTTTGAATAAACTGTAAAAGTGATGAAAAGTTCTTGCCATTTCTTTAATAAAATTAGTTTTTTCAAAAAAGTCCTTTGTATCAAATGAAGCCCCATTAACGGGTGTATAATTACATAAAGAGCCAGTGAAAAAGGTATATTTATCAAGTAGCTTTTCAATTTCATCGGGAATGATATCTTTTGATGTTTGGTTCTCCAAAATGACATTTCCCATCAGAAGAGACTTAGCTACGAAATCCGAACACGTATAAGCTTTGTAGGTATCGAATTTGCATCTTAAGAAGATACCTAAAGCAGCCATGGTATCGTATATATTTTCATCATCATCTCTAATGTTATAGATGAACAGTTTTATTTCATTGAATTGATTTTCATCTATTGGAATTTTATATACTTTTATATATACGTTTCTGTCTTTTCCAAGAGATAGTCGCTGAGGAAATTCTTTTACGAAACCTCCTACGAGTGGGTTACATGCCCTATGACGCGCAAAAGAATACATTTCATCCCAGTTCTCTGAAAGACTTATTGAAGAATGGTTAAATGCGCTTCTAGTGATTATTCTAACTATTTTCCCCATTATAGTAGGTGTCGCAGATAATATTACATATAAGTTTTTCATATTACCCATTTCCTTTATTCCACAGCATTATTATATTATCCATAAACATATTTCATACATTCAGGGGGAGTCTTTACTCTCTCCGAATCTTAGACATCAGGCAAATTCTATCAGAACAAACCCATTTTGAATAAAATTGTTGCTAATACTACAGTGACAAGTCCAGCGAGTCCAATAGCTAATCCACTCATAGCACCCTCAGTCTCTCCCAACTCAACTGCCTTAGTAGTACCCAAAGCATGTGCCGAGGTTCCTATGGCCAAGCCTTTTGCAGTTTTATCAGTTATTCTGCACACCTTCAAAATCCACTGTGCAAAAACCGCACCAACTATTCCAGTAATTATGATGGCTGCAACTGTTACAGATGGAATTCCTTCTATCTGCTTAGAAAGCTCTATTCCTAATGGTGTTGTAATAGACTTTGGTATCAGAGAAGCAAGCAATTCTCTAGGAAGTCCAAAAGCCTTTGACAATGCCCATACACTTGCAATAGCAGTGCTACTTCCAATAACAACACCTACAAGAATAGCAATATAATCTTTTTTCAACGAATTTATATTTTTGTATAGTGGCACAGCCAAAATTACTGTGGCAGGTGTTAAAAACAGCGAAATAAAATCACCGCCTTTTTTGTAATCAGCAAGGGGAATGTTCAGAACGAGCAAAGTACCTATTACCAAAAGGATAGCTATCATCAGTGGATTAAAGAAGGCTATCTTTGTTTTCTTATTAATAAAAATACCAATTTCAAAAGCAAGTATAGAAATTAGCAACGCAAAAATTGGTGTACCTAAAAGCTCCCTCATCAATCCTTCCTCCCATTAGGAACGGCAAAATAATAACTTCCCATTTTTGAAAGGGCTATTTTCCGTCAATACTTCGTGTTTTATTATTTAGCCGTTCCTTAATAATCTGAACAGTCCAACCAGTTGCAATCATTACGAGGAATGTAGTTAGAATACATATAACCAAAATCGGCAATAGATTTTCCTTAAGTATTCCTACATATGCCAGTAAGCCTACTCCAGCTGGAATAAAAAAGAATGCTAGGTGGTCTATTAGAAACTTACTTATTTCCTCTATCATTTCGAGCTTTATTACTCCTGTAAGTAAACATATAAAAAGCAATATCATTCCAATGATACTGCCAGGGAGTGGGATATGTACCACCTTGCTTAATACTTCCCCTAGGAAGCAAATAATTATTATAATTAAAAACTGTCTGAGTAATTTCATTGTCTCCCCCTAAGCTCAAGAATCTTATCTCTCAAGGTTGCTGCTTTTTCAAATTGTAAATCGCTAGCAGCCTGTTTCATTTCTTTATGAAGCTTGGCAATAAATTTTGCAAGCTCCTCAACAGTCATGAGATTTGGTTTTTCCTTTCCAGTATAATACTTATCCTCTTCCTCGGCAACCTTTGTAGCTTCAATACGGTCCCGAACAGACTTTTGGATGGTAGTTGGCACTATACCATGCTCATCATTATAGTCCTTCTGTATTTGCCGTCTTCTATTTGTTTCACTCATTGCTCTATGCATTGAACCAGTTATTTTGTCGGCATACATTATAACCTTTCCCTCAGAATTTCTAGCTGCTCTTCCCATTGTCTGGATCAGTGAGGTTTCAGATCGTAGAAAGCCTTCCTTGTCTGCATCAAGTATTGCAACAAGAGTAACCTCTGGTAAATCTAAGCCCTCTCTCAAAAGGTTAATTCCTATAAGCACATCAAATACACCTAAACGTAGGTCTCTGATTATCTCCATTCTCTCAAAAGTAGCTACATCAGAATGCAGGTACTTTACCCTGATATCAAGTTCTTTCATATAGTCTGTCAAATCCTCAGACATCTTCTTTGTGAGAGTTGTAACAAGTACTCTTTCTTTCTTCTCTGCTCTACTATTAATTTCACCAATCAAATCGTCAATCTGACCTTTGACTGGCCTTACAATAATCTCAGGGTCAAGCAAACCTGTCGGTCTAATAATCTGCTCAACTATTTGAGTAGAATGCTCTTTCTCGTAGAGAGCAGGTGTTGCGCTTACATAAATAACCTGATTAATACGTTCTTCCCACTCACTAAATTTAAGAGGTCTATTATCAAATGCTGATGGAAGCCTAAAACCATAATCAACTAGCGATTCTTTTCTAGAACGATCTCCGCTGTACATTGCTCCAACCTGAGAAACGGTAACATGGGACTCATCAATAAAGAGTAAATAATCTTTCGGGAAGTAATCCATCAATGTAAACGGTGAGCTTCCAGATTCTCTTCCACTAATATGCTTGGAATAATTCTCTATGCCTTGACAGAAACCGATTTCAGACATCATCTCTAAATCGTATCTCGTCCTTTGCTCCAATCTCTGTGCTTCAAGCAGCTTCCCTTCCATTTTAAGCTGTTCAAGTCTTTCCTCTAATTCCTGCTCTATAGTAACGATGGCTTTTTCCATTTTGGGTCTAGTAGTTGCATAGTGAGAAGCCGGGAAAATAGCAATATGTGCCCTAGTTCCGATAATTTCACCTGTCAAATAATCAACCTCTGTTATTCGCTCAATTTCATCACCAAAGAACTCCACTCTGAGCACCTTCTCAGAGCTATTAGCAGGAAAAATCTCTAAAACATCTCCTCTTGCTCTAAATCGTCCTCTTCTGAAATCAATCTCGTTTCTTTCATACTGTATGTCAACTAACTTTCTTATTACTTCATCTCTATCCTTTTTCATACCCACTCTAAGAGAAAGCATCAAGCTTGTGTAGTCTTCAGGATCTCCCAATCCATAAATACAAGAAACACTAGCAACTATAATGACGTCTCTTCGTTCAAAAAGAGCTGCAGTTGCAGAGTGACGCAATTTGTCTATTTCCTCATTAATAGAGGAATCCTTTTCTATAAAGGTATCTGTAGATACAATATATGCCTCCGGTTGATAATAGTCATAATAGCTGACGAAGTATTCCACTACATTATTTGGGAAGAACTCTCTAAATTCGCTACAAAGCTGTGCCGCAAGAGTCTTATTATGAACCATAACAAGTGTAGGCTTCTGAACCTGCTCAATTACCTTGGCCATTGTATAGGTTTTACCCGAACCCGTCACACCAAGCAGTGTCTGATGCTTCTGCCCTTCAACTATCCCCTTGCTCAGCTTCTCAATAGCATTAGGTTGGTCACCCTTTGGACTATATTCAGAAACAACCTCAAATTTATTCATACATACACCTCATTAGCTCCCATAACTGTTCATTCTTCACTCTTCACCATTCACTAAGGTTTTGAACTTTTCCATTCACTAAGGTTTTGACCTTTTCCATTCACTAAGGTTTTGAACTTATTGTCCAAAAAACATGTGTTCAATAAATATTTTGAGTCCAATTACAATCAATATTATGCCACCCACTATCCCTGCTCTCTTGCCTAATACATTACCAAACCTTTTAGAAATCAAAACAGCAATTATACAGCAAATAAACGTGATCAAGCTAATTATGCTTATTGCATAATAAATATTTACTTTTAGCGCCGAAAAGCTAACACCAACTGCCAGTGCATCTATGCTTGTTGCTACAGCTTGTACCAGCAAAAGCTTGAAGGTCAGCGAGAACCGAGAACATTCTTGATCTACATTTGCCTTGATAGCTTCACGAATCATCTTTCCGCCAATTATAGTTAATAAAATAAGGACTATCCAGTGATCAAATTGTGAAATTATATTTTTAAATGCATTAGCTGTAAAGTATCCAACTAAAGGCATAATTCCTTGAAATAATGCAAACATTAAGGCCATCTGCAATACATGCTTTAAAGTAATTTTTCTAATGCATAAAGAATTTGAAATAGAAACTGCTGCAGCATCCATTGAGAGCCCTATTGCCAATAGTATTAGTTCTGTAATTGCCATAATTATTCTCCTCATACTTAGTATGTACATTAAAACAGGGAACCATTTCGCTCAAACATTGAAATGAGTCCCCCACTACCTACACTACTTTATCATTTAGGAACAAGTCCTATCTTCCTATGAACCTTTGAAAGAGTCTTCCTGGCCATATAAGCTGCCTTTTCTGCATTTTCTTTTAAAATAGAATTCAGGTAATCCTTATTTGAAGATAACTCATTATATTTCTGTTGGATTGGCTTTAGCATTTCTGCTACTGATTGTCCTACAACTTCTTTCAAATCACCGTAAGACCTTCCCTCAAATTCCTTTTCTATATCGACAAAACTTTTATTAGTTATGCCTGAGTATATGCTAATGAGGTTACTAACTCCCGGCTTATTTACCTCATCATAACGAATTTCACGCTCAGAGTCGGTAACAGCTCTCTTAAACTTACGAAGTATTGCATCTTCAGAGTCTAAAATAAATACATAAGCATTTTCATTTTCATCTGACTTTGACATCTTTTTTTCTGGCTCCTGAAGGCTCATTATCTTAGCCCCAATTTTAGGAATATATGCCTCGGGAATTGTAAAGGTATCACCATATATTTTATTAAATCTTTCAGCTATATCCCTAGTTATTTCAAGGTGCTGCTTTTGATCCTGACCAATAGGTACAAGATCTGCTTGATATAGAAGAATGTCAGCAGCCATAAGCACAGGATATGTAAGCAGGCCTGCATTTATATTGTCACCATACTTCAGTGATTTGTCCTTAAACTGAGTCATTCTATTTAGTTCACCCATATATGTGTAGCAATTTAAAATCCATGCCAACTCAGCATGTGCACTCACATGCGACTGCAAAAACAGTATACTCTTCTGAGGATCAAGTCCACAAGCCATATAAAGTGCTAATAGATTTAAGCTGCGTTGTCTTAACTCTGCCGGCTTCTGCCTCACTGTAAGTGTATGAAGATCAACCACGCAGTACAGGCACTCAAATTCATCCTGCATAGGAATCCAATTCTTTATTGCTCCAAGATAATTACCTATAGTAAGATTTCCTGATGGCTGAACACCACTAAAAATCCTCTTTTTTTGTTCTGTACCTACCATATAAAACACATCCTTAACCAAAATAATTAATAAAATCATTTTTCAAAATCTTTATGTGAAATATTATACCAGTGATTTTATCATTATTACAAGGTTTTTTAATTATTACCTCAAGAACGCTTTTTCTTTTTCCAATATGAGATATAAACAACTAAAAAGCCGATCGCTGCAATCAAGTAATAGACTGCGGTTCTGTTTTGCCCAGAAGAATACTTCAAGATCGCATACGCTAATAAGACTGCGGTAAAGAGCAAACTACCTAATCGCATTATTTTGTCCATAATAACCTCCTAAAACTATCGTTCTTCTCTAAAATATGGTTCTCCCAAAGCCTTGGGTGGGCGGTTTTCCTTTGATTTTTTTAACGAAATCACAATCAGTACTATTATTGTTGCTAAATATGGTAGCATATCAAATATACTTTGTGGTATCGGTAAATAGCTTTGCAGATATAAGCCCAAAATGCTAAGCGCTCCAAAAAAGTATGCACCAAGCATAGCTTTATAAGGGTTCCATGTAACAAATATTACTAAGGCCACAGCTATCCAGCCTCTACCACCAGTAACTCCATCCTGCCAAGATGGCACGGTAACAAGTGACATGTAAGCACCACCTATTCCGCAGAGTGCTCCTCCCAGAAGTATATGAACATATTTATATAGAGATACATTTATTCCTGCAGTATCTGCTGAACCTGGATTTTCACCTACTGTCCTCAGATTTAGTCCAATTCTAGTCTTTAGTAGATATATTGCCAATAAAATTGCTATCACATAGCCACTATAAACCAATATGTTCTGGTTAAATAATGCATCGCCCAGAACTGGAACATCACCTAGTAAAGGAATTTTCACAGGTATGAAACTGTTTCTTACCGATTCAGGCAATGATTGTCCCGCCATCTTCTGTCCTACAAAGCTCGAAAAACCCGTTCCAAATATCGTAAGAGAAAGACCAGACACAATTTGATTTGCTCTAAGGGTTATTGTCAAGAAAGCAAAGATCAAAGCGCCACAGCCTCCTGCAATCATTCCTGCAAGCACTCCCACTGCGGGGTTTCCAGTGGATAGTGCAGCGCTAAAGCCTATAACTGCTCCCATGAGCATCATGCCCTCAACACCAAGGTTTAGTTGGCCCACCTTCTCAGTGATTATCTCACCCAATGTAGCGAATAGTAAAGGAGTTCCTGCGGTTACGGCACCAGTTAAAACAAAAGTTAAAATACTAATAAAATTCATTTAAACAGCCTCCTTTTTAATTATTGAATCTGCTTTATTATTCAATACCAATTTGTATTGAATAAAGAATTCACTTCCCAATACAAAGAACAGAATCATTCCCTGTACCAACTGCGCAACTGATGCATGAATGCTGAAGGCTGTTTGAATAAAAGTACCACCCTGCTGAAGTACAGCAAATAGGAAGCATACAATCACTATCACTGGCGCACTTAATCCGGCAAGCCAAGTTGTAATAATCGCTGTGAAGCCTACTCCATTAGCAACCTGATAGCTTAAGGTGTGGTTTACACCTGAAACCTGAAACATTCCAACAATACCGCAAAGTGCACCACTTAAAAGCATTGATGTCAGGATAATTTTTTTTACATTCATTCCTGCATATCTTGCAGTATTTTCACTCTCACCAATTACCTGTATTTCATAGCCTCGCTTAGTTCTATTAATGAAAATATACATTAGGACAACTAATAAAATAGTAATAATCCACCCAATATGTATCCCAAAAACTTCAGGTAGTGCTGCATTATCTGTGAACATCGCTATTTTACCGGCACCTAAAGCTTTTGGATCCTTCCACAGACCATACTGAATATAAATAATTAATTTCTGTGCAATATAGTTCATCATAAGAGTAAACAATGTTTCGTTTGTACCAAACTGAGCCTTAAAAAATGCTGGTATAAGTGCCCAAATTCCACCAGCCACAACTGATGCAGCAAACATTAGCGGCAACAATACGCCTATAGGTAAATTTGACCAATATAGTGCAAAATAGCTGGCAGCAAATGCTCCCATTATTATTTGCCCTTCTGCTCCAATATTCCAGAATTTCATTCTAAATGCAACTGATATTCCCAGTGAAGTAACTACAAGTGGAATGGTCTGAATAATTGCTTCCTTAAATCTATACATGGACCCGAATGATCCATCAAGCATTGATATATATATCTGGAGTGGATTAAATCCCAAAAACCATATAAATATTCCAGTGGTCAGTAGTGCCCCAAGTATTGCAATCAATCTAAATGATACTGATTGCTTCTTAGTCAAATCAGTTCTCTTAACAACTCTAAACATTACGCTCCCACCCCCATAACAGTAGTCATATCTTCACCAGCCATCATTAATCCCAGCTGCTCTTTATTAACTTTAGTAGCCTGAGCAATGCCCGTTATTTTGCCGTTACATATTACCAAAATCCTGTCACACAGCTCTATCAGCACATCTAAGTCTTCTCCAATATATAAAATGCCAACACCCTTTTCCTTTTGTTCGTTCAGCAAATCATAAATAGTATAGGATGAATTAATGTCAAGTCCCCTTACAGGATAAGCAGTAATTAAAAGGTGCGGATTTGATTCAATTTCACGACCTAATAAAACCTTCTGTATATTTCCACCAGATAGCTGCCTTACAGGATGATATACTCCTGGAGTACTAATTTCTAATTTCTTAATAAGCTTATTAGATAAATCTTTTGCTGCCTTCTTTTCTATAAAAATACCCTTTTGATTCTGATATTCTTTTAGAAGCATGTTATCAACCATTCCCATAGAAGCAACCAATCCCATGCCCAATCTATCCTCCGGTATAAAGCTCATGCTTATTCCCATTTTAATTATGTCTCGAGGATTTTTACCTACAATATTTTCTTCTTTATATTCGATTTTTCCCGAAGTAATAGGATACAAGCCTGCAATAGCTTCGCACAACTCTTTTTGACCGCTTCCGGCTACACCAGCAACACCTAAAATCTCTCCTGTTGCTAGCTTGAAGCTTATATTATCAAGTGCCTTTACCTTTTCGTCATCTACTACAGTCAAATTTTCTACATTTAAAATTATTTCATTGTTCTTTTTTTCAATCCTATTTATTGATAAATCAACAGCTCGTCCAACCATTAAGTTAGTCAGCTCAGTTGCATTAGTGTCTTCTTTATTAACTGTCGCTATTGTTTCACCTTTTCTCAAAACAGTTATTCTATCTGATATTTCCATTACTTCATTAAGTTTATGGGTGATTATAATTATTGAGCTGCCTGCTTGCTTCATTTTTCTAAGAATGTTAAAAAGACTTTCTGTTTCCTGCGGAGTCAAAACTGCTGTGGGTTCATCAAGTATGAGTATTTCCGCTCCCCTATAAATTACTTTTACTATTTCAACTGTCTGTTTTTCTCCAACAGACATATTATAAATCTTCTTGTCAGGATCAATAGTTAATCCAAACTTCTCAGAAATTTTACGAATTTTTTCAGAAAGCTTTTTGCTTCCTACAAAGAAGCTGCCTTTTTGACCAGCGATAATATTTTCTTTTGCTGTCAACACCTCAACTAGCTTGAAATGCTGATGAATCATACCTATTCCCATAGACATAGAGTCTTTAGGCGTTTTGAGCGAAACATGTTTTCCTTTAATATAAATAACCCCACTGTCTGGAGTGTATATCCCCGACAGCATGTTCATTAAGGTACTTTTTCCCGAACCGTTTTCGCCTAAAATAGCATGTATCTCACCTTTATTGACCTCAAGGCAAATATTATTATTTGCAATGACTGGGCCGAAGGTTTTTGTTAAATTCTCAATTTTTATATACACTTCATTATTCACAGTATCACCTTCTAAAATTTATTTCGCTTACTTATTCATTATAAACAGAGTTCTTATGTTCAGCGGGAGTATTATCTGGCAGTAGACATCGGATAAACTTGATTAGCAGTAGTTGTAACCCCATTTTTTTCAGAGTCTGCAACTACTGCTAAGTATCTTGCTTCTGTAAATTTATTAAATTTTAAATCTATTATGGAGCAATATTACCATTTACACCTTCAACAAACCATTTGCAACTCTGTTGTTCTGGTACAGTCATTGTAGCTCCCTCAGCAATCTTAACTGCTCCAGTTTGATCTTTAATTGGTCCAGCAAATACATCCAAGGAACCATCAAGAATCTTAGCTTTTGCTGCTTCAACCGCTTCCTTTGTTCCAGGTGCTACAAGATCAGTAAGTGGTGCTAAATCTACCACGCCTTCAGTCATTCCACCGAGGTAGTTTTCAGCCTTCCAAGTTCCGTCAAGTATCTTCTGAACCTGATCTGTATAGTATACACCCCAGTTCCAAATAGGAGCAGTTAGATATGCCTTTGGAGCAGCACTTTTGCTGTCGGAATTGTATCCTACTGCAAAAGCGCCCTTATCTTGAGCTGCTATTTGAGATGCTGTTGTATCCTGATGCTGAGCAATTACATCGTTTCCTTCATTTAGCAATGCTGTAGCAGCATCCTTTTCAACCTGTGGATCGTACCAAGTATTTGTCCATTTTACATTTACAACTGCTGTTGGGTTAACTGAACGAACTCCAAGTGTAAAGGCATCAATACCTCTGATAACCTCTGGGATTTGCATTGCAGCAACATAACCAATTTTGTTAGCCTTAGTCTTTAATCCCGCAACAATACCTGAAAGGTATCTTGCTTGCTCAATTTTACCAAAATAGTTTACAAAATTTGTACCATTTGATTCAGTTCCTGAGCAGTGGAAAAACTTAACGTCTGGGTTTTCACTTGCAACTTTTTTAACAAATTCCATGTAACCAAAGCTTGTTGCAAATATTGCTTTGCAGCCCTGATCGATCAAATTATTCATTGTCTTTTCTACTTCTGCTGTTTCAGGAATACTTTCAACTTTAACCGTTGTAACACCCTGATCCTTAAATTTTGCTTCAATAGCAAGACGTCCTTGGTCATGAGCGTATGTGTATCCTACATCACCAACAGTTCCGATGTAAATAAACCCTACTTTTAAGCCCTCAGTCTTTGTAGCTGTTGATGATTCACTTGCAGTTGAGCTTGTTGAAATTGCTGTTGAACTGGTCGAACTGTCTTTTGATGCACTTGCTCCGCAACCAGTTAAAGCAACTGTACAGATCATTACGACAGCTAGCATTAAAGCTAATAATTTTTTCATTTTTGTAATCCCCCTGTTTTTATATTTAATATATTATAATGTCTCCGTTATCCAGAAACACATTAATCCCTTTTAATAAAACAATAATTATCAATTAACCTATCAGTATAATTATTTCTTAAAATCATCTTTTTACTCAGCAAAACTAATTTCGCCATCCTGAATACTAGTGACGATGGCAAGTGATTGCAAATCAATTCCGCTTTCCCTAAGTAGCTTTCCTCCATCTTGAAAACCTTTTTCAATTGCAATGCCGACCCCACCAAGCTTTGCTCCTGCTTGATCAACTATATCGGCAAGGCCCAAGACAGCTTTTCCATTTGCAAGGAAGTCATCGATTACTAAAATATTATCATTTGAATTAATATAATTTTTAGAAACTCGAACTGTGTAGGTCTTTCCTTTTGTGAATGAAAAAACCTCACTGAGATAAGCGTCTGAATCAAGATTTTTTGCTTCTGTTTTCTTTGCAAAGACGACTGGCACATTAAAATATTGAGCTGCGATGCATGCAATACCAATGCCAGAAGATTCAATTGTAAGAATTTTCGTTATATTTTTATCAGCAAACAGTTTATAAAATTCTTTTCCCATTTCGTTAAAGAGTTGTACATCCATCTGATGATTCAAAAATGAATCAACCTTTAAAATATCGTTTCCTATTACTTTTCCGTCTTTCAATATTCTTTGCTTCAAGAGCTCCATCTTATCCTCCAGAAAATAAGTCAAAATAATTGCAATTACAAATCTATAATTCTTTTAACTTAAAAAGCTCCCAATCGATGATTGGGAGCTCAAAATTTCACAACAAAAATGCAATGACAAAGATGAACACCCGTAGCAAAGCCATTTAAGGCGGCTTCGTAGAAACTGTCGGACCATATCCCCGAGAATATACGGGATATTTTTTAAAAATAAGCTGCCTAGAATTTCGTCCAAACTTACTTGCATTAAAAAAATATCAATATTTAGTTTTGTCTTTAAACTATTATTTAAAAGCAATAAGTTTTTTCGACAAAATCATTCTATATTAGACTGCTAAAAAAATCAAGATGAAAAATGAACATTTTTACGAATTTTGCTTAAAAAGTTCGCTTAATTTTTTATTCTTTTCAATTAATAACATTAATGGATATCCTAGTAAATAGCATGCAATTATTTGACCACCTCCAACAGAAAGTATTGTTAAAAACAATGGAAATTTTCCCATAACACTTAACATAACTCCAACAACCACAGCATTTACTAAAACTGGAGGCAGTGGAGCCAATAACTTTCTCTTTGGCTTGTTAAAGGATATTTTATATGTTAGGTATGCTGACAATAGTGTTGCTAAACTGCCAAGAACAATATCCCATATTCCATTGCCTCCAATAATATTGGATAATAGGCATCCCACAAATAACCCTGGAATGGCTAAGGGTGTAAAATACGGCAATACGGTAAGTGCTTCAGCAAGTCTACTCTGATATGGCTGAAAGCTTGTAAGGTAAAAAATTAATGTTAATACTAAATACACTGCGGCAATCATGGCTGATGTTGTCAGCATTTTTACTTTTTTGTT
>DATCID010000056.1:0-9056 GCA_036507975.1 Ruminiclostridium sp. | reverse complement strand
TTTATCACCAGATCAATATGAGGCATCATTTGCAAAAGGATTGGATGAATTATACAGAAAGGTTAGTTAACATAATTTTATAAAGAGGTTCGGATAATTTTTCCCGATTTAACTTGTACTTTTTCTTGACATAGTACCAATAGCTGATTTTAGTGACCCAGCCAAAGGCGCTGCTAAAGATTTTGCTGGCAAAATTGGCGTAGCTACTTTCCCAGATGGCATCATCAATTCTCCTACTTTTGGATATAATATAGCTTCAAAAGACAAAGAGCATGCTGATGCAGCAGCAATATTTGTTAAGTTCATTACATCTCCTGAACAACAATCTTTAGCCTTAGTAATGAATGGGGCAAATCCAGATTCACCAAAATCAGTGTTAACTACTGAACAGGCGCTAAAGCAGCCTTTACTTGCAGAGCTTGTAAATCAGTCACATAATATGAAATACCAGTTCAGTGATTACACTTCTTTATGGTTTACAAATATTACAGATGCTATGGGTACGCAACTTCCATCACTCGCTTTTGGAAAACTTACGCCGGAACAATTTGCGGAAAATTTAACAGCGACAGCGTTAAAGAATACTAAATAAGTTTAGAAATATAATAATAAAAAGTTTTACTAAAATGGATAGTGTCGGTTTCTAACGATAGTATCCATTTTAGTATTATCAAGGAACAAACAAGTAGGTAAAGCAAATTACATTTATGTAAACAGGTTCTATTTAAATAGTCACTGTCAACGTTTATAATTTGGAATAGAGGTTTAATTTTTATATAAAGGAGTAATGAAAATGGTAGGTCGTAAAGGATTTTGGATCGCGGTATTTTTAATACCCACAATTTTAATTTTTATAGTTATATATACCATTCCTGTATTAACAGTCTTTTTCACTTCGTTTTATAGATGGAAAAATTTCGAACCTATGCAGTTCATAGGAATAAATAATTATATCAATATTCTTACTGGTGATGAAGATTTTAGGGTATCTTTTACAAATACATTCAAATGGCTTCTGCTACAATCTACAGTTCATGTTTTTATCGGTACAATGATAGCCATCTTTCTTTCACACAAGATAAGAGGATGGAAGTTTATTAGAACGGCATATTTCCTTCCAAATGTAATTTCATCTGCAGCATTGGGTATGCTTTTCCTTAATATATATAACCCTCAGTATGGAATTCTTAATAGCTTTATCAGGCTTCTTGGTTTCAAGGACTTCAGTCAGAACTGGTTTTTTGATGATAAGACAGCATTCTTTGCAGTCACTACCTGCTGGTTGTTTTATGCTGGATACATTGTACTTCTTATTCTTGCACAAATAATGACACTTCCTGAATCCATCCATGAAGCAGCAATAGTTGATGGTGCCACACAATTGCAATATGATATTTTCGTAGTAGTGCCATTAATTAAAAATATAATTGGAACATCGACTCTATTTGCAGCGACGAGTATGTTGACCACTTTTGATATGATATATCTAACCACAAACGGTGGACCTATGAATGTAACACTAAATCTACCGTTGTACATCTATCATACCGCAATGATCGGGTTTGATACCGGGTATGCGAATACAGCGGCAACTATTCTTATTATATTGGGCATATTTATCGTTATTTCAATCAACAAAATATTTAAACTTAACAGTACAATTTATTGATTATTAGGAGGAAGCATCATGGCAAAAAAGAATTTTATAGCGTATATTGGCTGGTTTCTCCAGTATTTCATACTTGCTATTTTTATAATCATATCCATAGGACCATTTATTTGGGTAGTGATGTCATCATTTAAGACATCCAATGAAATATTGTCTTCAGCCTTTTCATTACCATCACATTTTAACTTTGACGGATATGTCAAAGCCGTCACCATATCGCCTATTTTAAAATTTTATGGAAACAGCATCATAATTGCGGTAAGTGGTACCTTCTTAAACGTGTTGTTCGTAGGTATGGCTTCCTATGTATTGGCAAGATTTAATTTTAAGTTCCGCAATGCATTAATCGTAGTCCTTTCCGTATCTCTGTTTCTTCCTATGACTGCTTTAATGCAGCCCATCTACATGATTATTAAACAAATGGGGATTCTGGATACAAGGATGGGTTTGATCCTTGTTTATACTGCATTAGGTCTTCCAACTACATTATTTGTAATGAGAAGCTTTTTCTCAGCACTTCCAATGATAGAAGAATCAGCGTATATAGATGGTGCAGGGTTTTTGAGGACATATTTCCAAATTGTAATGCCAATTGCAATACCTGGCTTTGCGACCTGCGCTGTGCTACAATTTCTACTTTGTTGGAATGATTTCCTGTTTGCATTGGTTCTTACGACAAGAGAGTCTATTAGAACACTTCCCCTTGCACTCAATTATTTTACATCCCAATTTAGCTATGACTATACCGCAAAGTTTGCGGCAATTGTCATAGTAATTATTCCAAGCATAGCTTTTTATGTTGTATTGAATGAACAGGTTGTAAGTGGTCTTACTGCTGGATCTGTTAAAGAATGAGTAGTTTTAAAAAATATGGATTTTAAATACTTAGGGTGGTCAATGGGCACACTAAGTATTTTCAAAGTAATAGCTTAATCTTCTTGAATCTGCAATTACATGGCTGTCGATTATTTTTAAATATAGATAAATATTTCTCCTGACGTTGTTGAAAATACTTCCTTAAATTATTTTCAACAACGCCATAGTTTTTCTTTTCTAAATCATTGTTTCCAAAAGTAAAGTCTGCCTTCATTATAAAATTTCGACATTAGCCAGAAAGCATCTTTGTGAATATTCATGATATCTGAAAGGTTTTTATTTTACCACAGTTCGTCTCCATCACCAAGCTTTATATAAGTATTTATATAAGTATAATTATTATATCTGTTAGGTATGTTCGTGTAATAGGTTGTAGCTCATGTGGTTTATCAAATTATATTTGATATTTAATTTGAATGTTAAATTGAATATAATGAGCAACACCTGAAATATTGCATCTGACAAATACAGCGGCTAAAACAATTGTTTGTTTCGCCGCTAGGAAAAGGCGCTGCGAAGGTGTTTTATATTTGGTGCGTTATTTGTACGCTAAAATTGTTGAATGAAATATATCATTAGGAAATGCAAATTGATATGAGCGCAGCATAATCAAATCTTATCAGGTGAAAGTACTTATTAGGCAAGGTCTAGCCAACCAAGCATACCGAGTGTTAAATGAAGCGTACAAGGTAAATCATATAGACTATAGGGGATACCGTTTTCCCTGAAGCACACCCAGCTTCATTATGTAAAAAATGCAGATAACGACATATTTGTTAAAATGGAAGCCAATACAAAGAAATCGTTATAGGTGAGATTTCGGAGTGTCTATTGTCTGGTGTAAATACTTCATGTAGTCAAAATTATCACCGGAATATCTTTAATTTTATTTACCAACTCCCATCAATTTGTTCAGAAATTAAATTTCATAATAAATTATGAAATTATTTTGATTTTTTACATAAGGGCTCAATAAATAGCTCTCCGCTATTTTAGAACCTCCGACGGTAAAGAATTCTTATATTTTTTAAATTGCTTGGTGAAATAGCTTAGGTTTTCAAAGCCAACTTCAAGTGCTGCCTCAGTCACAGAATAATCCCTGTGCTTAAGCAACTTCTCAGCTTCGTCAATTCGCATAGTATTTATGTATTCTATAGGGCTCATGCTTGTATATTTCTTGAAGAACCTGCAGAAGTGGAAACGACTCATGTTTATTATAGCCGCTAAACTATCCAGGGTTAACTTGGTTGACAGATTTTCGTCAATATAGGTGAGAACCTTTTTTATTCTAAACTGTTTACTCTTAGAATTACTTTCCTTTGGGCAAGTCACAAGCAAGTTATTCTCGAATATTATTGATAAAATAGTTAATAAATATGCTTTTGTATATAATTCAAAGGACACACTCTGTTGAGCGATTTTTTGTATAATTTGTTGTATAAGATAAAGTATATGAAAATCTGCGGTGTTATTCCCCGTTATGTGTGGCTTTAAGGCATATTCTTTAAGAACAAGGGGTGCAATATATTTTGTCTGGCAAACATCGGGTTGTGATGATTCTATAAAAGATGATTTGAATACAATAGCAAGATAAGAACAGCCACTTACGTTATTAGTATAAGCAGAATGGAGCTCACCAGAATTTATTAATAAAGCTTGTGATTTGTGTACATCGTATGAGCATTCGTCAATCTTAAAGGTTGCAGAGCCTTCTGAAATATATATAAACTCATACTCGTCATGCCAATGACAGGGCAGGATTTGCTGATTGCCTTCTAAAAACTTAACATCATAAACCGCTACGGGGAAACTTGATATTCCATGAGTTATATTTTCTTCATAATTGTATTTTATCATATAAAGTCACCTCTATAAACACTATATTATATAATTTATTAAAACACAATAAATAATAGCAATATAGTGTTAATAATATGCAACATACTATTAGAATTAACTAGATTAAAAATATATAATATGTACATAGAATATATTTAAATTTTAATTGTTAATAGAATGATGGAGGGTAATGTGAAAATAATTGATTATGAACAGTCTGGCAAACATTTAATTATTAAAACATCGAAAGGAATAATTAGAGTACAACCGTACTCAGCAGAAGTTATAAGAATAACTTATACAAAAGAGTCTGCCTTCTCTCAGAAGAAGAGCCTTATGGTGGTTGCTGATGAGCAACGAAAGGTTGATTGGCATCTGGAGGAGGATAAAAATCAAATACTATTTAAAACTAATCAAGTATGTATTGCTATTGATAAGAAGACAGTTGGATTTACATATTTAACGACAAGTAATGAATTACTTGTCAAGGAACCTAAGCATGGAGGTAAAAGATTAGAAGCTGTGGATGTAATTAAGAATATTTTCAACAAAAATGCTCAAATAAAAGAAGATAAAAGTATTGATGGAATAAGGGTACATGCTGATGACTATACAGCTGTTGTGGACAGAAAAGCATATCAATCAAAGTTGGAATTTGAATTCTCTGATGATGAAGCGATTTACGGGTTAGGTTCTCATGAGGAAGGTATATTAAATTATCGTGGGCATAATCAATACCTATATCAACAGAATTTAAAAGGTGTAGTACCGACATTTATTTCAACAAAAGGATATGGAATACTCATTGATAGCTATTCCCTTATTACTTTTCATGATGATGTATATGGATCATATATTAAGACTGATGTGGATGATGAACTGGATTTCTATTTCATATATGGCCCCGAATTTGACCAAATAATAAGCAACTATAGAATGCTTACAGGTAAGGCTCCAATGCTACCTAAATGGGCTTTTGGATACGTTCAATCAAAGGAACGATATGTAACTCAAGAGGAGTTAATCTCGGTAGTTCAAGAATATAGAAATAGAAAAATACCATTAGATATGATTGTACTTGATTGGAAATCATGGAGTGGAGAACTTTGGGGACAAAAGACTTTTGATTTGGAAAGATTCCCTAATCCCCAAAAGATGGTGCAGGATATACATAATTTAAATGCAAAAATGATGATATCAATATGGCCTAATATGAGGCGTGGCGGGGAAAATCATGCAGAAATGCTCAATAATGGTTTTCTTTTGGGAAATCAGTCTACATACGATGCATTTAATAAAAAGGCTCGCGAATTATACTGGCAACAAGCCAACCAAGGGCTGTTTTCAAAGGGTATAGATGCATGGTGGTGTGACTGTACGGAGCCATTTGAAGCTGACTGGAAAGGAGAAATAAAGCCTGAACCAGAGCAGAGAGTTATTATTAATACCGATGAAGCTAAAAAATATATAGATCCAGAATATATAAACGCTTATTCACTTTTGCACTCAAAAGGAATTTATGAAGGCCAAAGGGGAGCCACAGATGAGAAGAGAGTAGTAAATTTAACAAGGTCATCATATGCGGGTCAACACAGATATGCAACTATTACATGGTCAGGTGATACTTCTGCAAGTTGGACTACTCTGAAGAGACAAGTTGCAGATGGCCTGAATTTTTGCGTCACTGGTGAGCCGTATTGGACTACAGATATAGGAGCATTTTTTGCAGGTGGAAAGAATTGTTGGAGCGTATGGAGACAAGATGATAACTTACCTGAATTGTGGTTTTTAAATGGCGAATATGGTAAAGGATGCGAAGAACTCGGATACAGGGAACTCTATGTAAGATGGTTTCAGTATGGTGCCTTTTTACCGATGTTTAGATCACATGGTACTGATACACCTAGAGAAGTATGGAGATTTGGTGAACCTGGTACAGTGTTTTACGATACACTGGTGAAGTTTATTAACTTAAGATATAGGCTTTTACCATATATATACTCGCTTGCTGGCAAAACTACATTAGAAAATTACACTATGTTGAGGCTACTAGCATTTGAATTTAGAAAGGATAAAAATTCACATAATATAGATGACCAATTTATGTTTGGCCCGTCCATTATGGTAAACCCTGTTACTAAGCCAATGTACTACGAAGCTGAATCTGTAAAAAGTGGAGATACCGATAAAATAAGACAGGTATATCTGCCAAAAGGTTCTGACTGGTACGATTTTTGGACTGGCGAAAAGTATAATGGGGGGCAACAAATTGAGGCATTTGCTGATATAGATACTATGCCATTATTTATAAAAGCAGGTTCAATAATTCCAATGGGCCCGATTATACAATATACTGGGGAAAACTTAAATGCTCCTATTGAATTAAGGGTCTATACTGGAGCGGATGCAGAGTTCACAATATATGAAGACGAAGGAGATAACTATAACTATGAAAATGGTGCATATGCCACTACAAAAATTGTTTGGTATGAAGGAATAAAGCAGTTAGTATTCCAGTCTAGGAAGGGTAACTACAATGGAATGGCTTTAGAGCGTGAATTTAATATAGTTCTAGTTTCAAATGGATATGGAGTTGGAATTGATGAAATAAAGGACTTTACTAGGTCAATTGTGTATGAAGGAAAAGAAGAAATAGTAAAATTTTAGTAGTAAGTAATCAACAATACTATAATTGTCAATTGAGCAATGGTATGAAATATATTGTCATTACGGTCAAACATCACGATGGTTTTTCCATGGTTAAAACGAGCGTGAGCCGTTATAATATTGTTGACGGCACACCGTTCAAGCGGGATGTCATGGCCGATCTTGCGAAAGCCTGCAAAAAAATTGGGATTTGCTTATGCTTCTACTATACCCATGTCCACGAATGGCGCCATCCCCATGCGCAGAAATTCCCCGGACAGATACGGCAACTATGGCAACTTATGGGACTACCCGGATGAATGCAAAAATAATCTCCAGGCATAATACCATTGACGTCGCCCAAGGGCAACCACTGGAAGGGTTAGGCCTGTTATGCCTTCTGGAATGTGAGGAGTTCGAACCGGTCCCATACTATTTATAATGCATTCGAATTCTTAAATTCTCCAACACACAATGAAAAACCATATTTAGGCAATATAAAGCAACTACCACAATCAGTTGGTTAAAATTGTATAAATAACATGTCTAATTTATGCATGTTGATTTTAGTATACATATAGTAAAGTTAAATAGAGAAGGATGATAAGTAAATTTTACAGAAAAAAAGGGCTAATTTCAAATCCCTAATTGCTTGTTTTTTAATTTGTCAAGAAATATTCAATTTTAAGGGAAGTTAATAAGTGAGAATTGTATTAGCTTTAATGCCAGTTATTGGTTTGGTATGAAGTCTGTTTGCCGGGCAGATAATGTATAAACACTCCTGCCGGGTATGATTTTATCATGCAATATTCTAATGAATGGAACCTCGTATGCTCAAATATTATTTTGATTAGAACAAGTATGAAATCCGGTTCAGTCAACCCGGACATAGTTGGATTGTAAATAAAGTTCAAATAATTGGAGGTATTACTGAATGAATCAGAACAATAATTTTAATGATAGCCCATGGGTAGTAACGTTTTCTCCAGAGGATACCTTGGAAGATAGGCTTAGGAAGGCGGCGCATGTAAAACCGAGTGAGGTGCAGCTTGAGTGGATGGAAAAAGAATATATTGCTTATATACACTTCGGACCCAATACTTTTAGTGGAAGACAGTGGGGAACTGGGAATGAAAACTCATCAATTTATACACCAGCTGATCTGGATCCGACACAATGGGCAAGGGTATGTGCAAATGCAGGTATGAAAATGGCAATATTCACGATGAAGCATCATGATGGCTTTTGCCAATGGTTAACCGATACTACGGATTTTTCAGTAGTAAATTCACCTGCAAAAAAAGATGTTGTCGATTTGTTTCGTAAAGGCTGCGATACCAATAATATAGGGTTTGGTGTCTATCTTTCTCCGTGGGATATGAATCAGAGAGACAGAGGGCTTTGGGATACTGAAGAATATAACAGATATTTTCTTGCGCAGCTGAACGAATTGTTGACGCGTTATGGCCGTGTAGATGAAGTTTGGTTTGATGGAGCTTGCGGTGATTATGAAATTTGGAAGGCAGTACCTTCTTACAACCCTGATACTTGGTATGACAATATTGAGTCGGTTCAACCCAACGCTGTAATCAGATTGTATGACCCTTATTTTTTTGCAACAGAGGAGAAATGGGAAGAAATCATGTCCGGCAAAGCCTGCCTTGAATGGCGAGGGAAGGCTGTGCGCTGGGTAGGGAATGAAGAGGGAAAAAGACGGACTGATGAATGGAGTGTTCAGCCTGTATTTGACAGGGTAATAGGTGAAAATGCCACTTTCCCCGATCTGGGCCAGGAAAAATATTACCAAAATGCAGTAGGAGCTATATGGTATCCTTTGGAAGTAAATACCACGTTACTGAACCATTGGTTCTGGAATTCTGGGACATCCACTGCAAAGAGCTTATCCGAACTGATTGAAATATTTTATAATTCCATTGGCAATAATGGTGTATTGCTTCTAAATGTAAGTCCTGACAGTAATGGGTTGATACCGGAGAATCAGATACAGCGCTTGATGGAATTGAAG
>DATCID010000055.1:0-30444 GCA_036507975.1 Ruminiclostridium sp. | reverse complement strand
AAGAGTCTCCTCATTATCTGTTTGGAGGTAATCCCATACTTGGCAATTTCCTTTTATGGTCTTGGCTACATTTTCATCATACTTGCTTTCTAGCTGTGCAAAATCCTGAAGGAATAAATTAAATCTCATTCCCCGTCCACCACCAACAGTAAGTAAGGTGTCAAAGTTTGGTATGGACGCAAAATTTCCAAATTCATCCAATAAAAAATTGACTCGTTTTTTAAGTCGTCCACCCCTACTATCGCTTTCATTTACAAGCTGAATATAGTGTTGCAATACAAGAATTGAAGCAATGCTGTAGTAGGTTGTTCGCTCATCAGGCAAAACAAAAAACAGGGCCGTTTTCTCCCTGCCTAAATCTTTCGGATTATAGTCACTACTGTTTGTCATAGCGTTTATATAGCTCGATGTAAACAACTTCAAAGTTGTGAGTGCTGCGGTGTAGAAACTTCCTCTGGTTCTTTCAGGCGCTATTTCAGAAATTGCTACAAGTGGTTTAGCTGGGTGATTCTCTGGCAGTTCTTTAACATACTCCACTATAGGCATTTTCTTTCCTACAGGCTTACACATTTCAGCTATAAAAAAATATACGTTTGTTAAAGTCTGGTACTTTCTTTTTCCTCCTTCCTTGTTATCAAATACCACTGACATTATGGCGCATGCTATCGTGGAAGCTTCACCGTTTGTCCATATTTTCTCGCCCTTTGCTTCTCCTACCAGGATACTGACCAAATCCCAAACACATTCAGTAGCCTGAGGTATATTATCATCATCGACGGCATCAATAATTGGCTGCAGGAGATTGTATCTCTGGCTTCTTAATGGATTTTTGAAATCAAGTACAATTACGTTGTAGCCAAGCCTTTTTAGATATGCTGAAGTGTATTGGAACAGCTCTCCCTTTGGATCTGAAATTATAAGGCTCTCTCCTGCCAAGCCAAGGTTGCAGATACTTTGAATTACCAATGTTCGGCTCTTACCTGAGCGAGTTGCTCCTATACAAAGTACATGAGTATCATCATCTATGAAATAGTGTAGCTCCTTACCACCATGCATTTTCTTCATGCCGACTACAATACCACCTTTTTGAATTGGCGGTGAACGGCTTAATTGTTCAAACTTACTCTTTTCCTTTGAGACTTCCTTATGTAATGGTTCTTTATCCGCTGCATCAACTATTTTTGTTCTGGTTTTGTTGACTGTCCCATTAGCTAAATCATCTTCTATATCATCAGAGAAATGGATTGTCCAATCCTTTTCTGAATCATTTTCTGCTCCATTTATCGAATAGTTTGGTGAATCGATTTTCAAACCATTTGCGGTTCCTCTTTCCCAGCCATTTTCCCCTTGAGTTGTTTGAACGTCTGTCAGATCATTCTCTGTTTTACTTACAAGCTCATATTCTCCTTCGTCTGCCAGAGAAGTTGTTGGTTCATCTAGCACCTCATCCACAAACAGTTCATCATCAAATCCATCTATAAGATCTTCTATTTGCAGCTCTCTTTTTATCTTCCAGACACCTGGTAAATACTTTTTCATAAAATTGTCTTTAATCTGCTCAAATATTTTATGCAGTTTATATTGATTTTCTTTGCTGTACACTTTATTCATTAGTATTTCGATAACAGGCTTAGCTTTCTCAAATATTCCGATATGCCGCTGTTTCTTTTCTTCTTCCTCTGCATCAATGACGTGCAGCTTTATTGCAGCTCTATCAATTTTGCCGGCATTAATAAGCATTTTATAAATACTATCATTTGGGTCTAAGACCATAGTTTTGAAGGTTTTGGCCTTAGCTTTTTCCTTCATCCACTTAGCTGAACCATGTTGATTCTGACCTACTGCAACCGGAGTATAAATATCAGGTGTAATCCGCTGCAGCTTGCTCATGTAATTTGTACTGTAGCTAACAAGTATAGTAACTGAAGCACAGAAGGATAATCCCACCAAACATAAAAAAAGCAGCCGATGTTTTTCGACTGTTACAATACTTTTAATACATTCTTTTATGGGATACAACTGTGGTACTCTATCCGTTCCGATTAGCATTTTGTGAAATGCCATTGAAGCAAAAACACTGAATATTGATAGAGCTATAAAAACTATTACAACCGTAGCATACTGAATCTTTCTATGCTTGTCATGCATTCTTTGTAGACCTCCTTACGCTGTTAAATTTGCTGTTCATGTACCTAAATACCGACTGTTATTTTCAATTGTTATTTGTAAACTGGATGATAGTGTTTTATTTTTCTATATCCCACCCAGTTGACTCTAGTTCTCGCGCTTTTTCCTTTCTAGCTTGCTTAGACATATCACTTCCCATAACGCTCTTACCTAGTCTTGATGCTTTCCCCTTTTGCTGTGTTAACTTGCTAAGCGATGCAAATATCTCTGTCAGCAAGCGTTCCGCGAATTGCATTCTCATCTGCACGTTATACTCTTCACTTTTTATATTCCACTCCTTTTCATTGAATTTTTTAGCAAGCCTCAAGACTTTATTTGCTATAAACTTCTCAGCCTCCTTCTCATATTTATCAGCAAGTGCATCTAGTTCTATTTCATCGGTTGTGTACATTTTAGCAGCGCCAATCTTTGACTCAACATAATCCGAAATAGCTTCCTGTAAATTCTCATCTAAATCAACTAGTTCACGGACTAAAGAAATAAGTTTTTCCTTCACATCAGGCTTTAGGTATTGGAACTTAAATGCACCTTTAGGAATATCTTTTCTTATTTCAAATAACCTGCGGGCCAGGTATTCACATAAATGTCCATCTGGATTTTCATAAACATCTGAACTTTCATTTGAGAACTCCGAATATTCACCTGCTGTCATTCTAATTAAGTGTTTTTCAAACTCCTGAGCCATCTCATTTGTAATATCTTTCATCCTAATTTCTGTCTGCTTTTTTTGTTCATAGTACTCTTTCAGTTCATCTTCAAATATGTTTTTAATAAGGTTTACACGTATTTTATTTGGTATTTGAGGACTTATCTTATTTTTTATTATCTCTTGCTTATCATCCCAAAAAGCAATATGTACATGCGGATGAGTAGGTGTGTCATGAGCAGCTGCTACCCATCTTAAATTTGATATTTTAATATTGTTTTCTCTTGCAATAATCCCAATGTTTTGCTTAACCAGCTCCTGCCAGGCATCCTTTGTAATAGGTTCACCCAACTTCAAAGCGGCATTGTCTGGAGCAAAAGAAATAACGCTTCTATAAATGTTTTTTCCATCTTGTGACTTTTGCCTTACACTATCCATAACATCTTGTATTTTGTGATTTACTTCAAGAGCGCTAGAATTATATATGTTTCCAAATAAGCCATGCTTCTCGCCTTCATTTTTCATTGCTCCAGGACGAGTTCCTATGTATCTAATATGCTCAGCATTCTTATTTGGAGCACTTATCAAGTTTACGGGTTTGAATCTTTGGGTGTATACTACTGCTGACATTGGGGTTACCTCCTTTTGGAATTTGGGGTTAAAAAAACCCGTAATCTCCTGGGGAGGTTACGGGGGTGGTGGGCTAATTCATAGTTAATAGCATGTTAAAAAATATACCGTTCGTATTATTCAATGTGTAATAATTTTATCTGCATTTATATTAACTCAAATAAGAATCAGTTTTTTCTTGAAGTAATATAAATATCAATATCCTCAACAATATATTCCTGTCCTGTTGAATGAAGAACATCATAAAATGATTGTATATAATCGAACACCTTATAATCATTAAAAGTTTCAAATGCAATTTTACCAGTCATATTATGAGACTGTTTGTAACTTTCCAGACAAAACACTGTAAAATCAATCATTCTTTCCATAGCTTTTCACCTCATATTTGTGAAAAGCTTAGCTTCCCAGTGATTAATTCTTCAACAAATAACTCAAACAATTTTTCTGTGCTATAATGCCAAAACTTCGATTCTTCTTGCTCCATTAAAGCATATATTTGAACATATCCTGTGCATCGTCAATTGTAAAACGACGTAATATAAGCCTTTCAGTTTCGAGAGTTTTTGTTCCCAAATGCTTCATTGTACTGTACCTCCACAAATATAAACAAATAATATCTCATGCCATACATAAGAGTTGCATGTTATTAGCCTTTTCTGAAGTAGGGCATCCTTGCCCATGTATATATGGATAATATAAAATTCCCTAATTTATAAAGAATGTATATCATTATCTATAGATGGAAGTTCTATTCCATGGTACTGGAGTAGCCAAGCTTTATACTTCTCAAAGAAACAAGATACCTTTTTGATAATGTTTGGATGTTGATTTTTAAATAGTTCAATAAATATAATTGCAGCTTCCGTTGAAATTTGTACTGTTTCCTCTAGGCTAGCCTTTAAATAATCGGCATGAAAAAATGGTCCAGCAATGACATTGTTATTTGGAGCTATTAACATTAATCCTTCATAGGAGGGGTGTGTCCCTATCTTACATAATAATTTATATCTTTCTAGACGTTTCATATTCGATAACTTATCCCTTTCATCTAATGCAGTTCTAATATTAACCTGACTAAATTCTTTTTTTTGTTTCTTCTCGTCACATTTTTTCCACTCTTGAACTTTCTCTGGATATAGAGAAAAATAATCTAGCAAATACATCGATTCCAAAACATCTCTAATAATACTAGCTGAATGCTGATAATATCCAGATAATAGCAATTTAAAAGATACCACAACTGAGTTAAACATCCTTGAACCTATAATTTGATATGTTAGCTCTTTATCATCATTAGCTTTATAATTAGAAATGAAGGTAATAATAAGCTTTCCCGATTCTTCCAGCATATCCAGCTGGTCTTTTAATGATACATTGTTTATTATCTGTTCTATGCTTTTCTTTATTATATTCTCCTCTTCAAAATACAATCCCTCAAATAATGCAGGTAGGTTTGTAGTCGCATCTACTGCTTCTCTATTCAAACACACTAAAATCACATTCCTTCATACTAATATAATATAATTCCAGCTTCGCCTAATAGCCAAATCCTTACCAAACAGTTCATTTTCTCTTACTGACCAATTTGAATTTTTGGCTTCCTTTTCATAAAATCTTCTTGCATCTTTGTCAAAAACACCTAAAAGTTCACAATAATGTGACCATGTCAATTTAACAGACACTGTCTGTTGAATTTAATATTCCAGATACAATCTTCTCATAAATTGCAGATTGTATACTAAAAATCCCTGCCCAAACTCTTTTATTTATTGTTGTAAATAAACAAAGAATTTTGGTGCTGCTTAAATTGATACCTGAATGTACTTATATATATCCATTCTAAACTTGCTTCGCTACTGTTATTATATCTGTTTTTAAACACAATTTCATTATGAATTATTTTTTTGCCAAATCAGGAGATAAATAGTGTCTATTATCTATTAACCCTATCACTATCCTCTATTACACCACCAGCATTTCCAAGATACACATCAATCTCAACATCTTTTTTCTTCATATACTCCACTCCAAGTTTTAAGCTCCTACTAATCATTTCAAAGTATGCTTGCTGATCTTCATCATTTATAAGCTGAATTAGGCTTAAATTTGAGTACATTGTACCAGCAGATACCTTGCCAATTTTCATTAACATTTTTACAATTCTATTTATTTGTGGCTCTAGTATCTCTTTTAGCTCTTGATGTATAATGCCAGTAATAAAATCAGTGTCTTCTTTATACCCATCAACTTTTAATCCCTTTTCTACATACTCCCTAACTATATCTGAAACAGTTACTTTCCTTAGCACTGCAATTTTCTGCATTTCTTCTATACTCTCAGCTTTGAAGCGAACTGATCTTTTGTGCTCATCAGGATTGTTTGTGTTCTTATTCATCCGCTTAGAACCTCCTTTCAAAACAAAAGCCGCAGCATGTGCCACGGCAAAATAATAGAGCTACAGTTTGTTCGCAGCTCTTATACTTAGCTTATATTTCAATATCATCTTCGTCGTTGTTTTCCTCTTCTGTTTGCTGCTCTAATACTTCAAAGGCATTAATTATTTTTAAACAATATTTTTTCAAGTTTGGTATATCATCATTAATTGTTTCCCATGTTGCTAATAAACTCATATTCCCATAGTTATGAGCAAATACATTTCTCATGCCTTTTATGTTTTTCCAAGGTATTTCGGGATAAGCTAACTTAAACTCCTCAGATAATTTGCCTGCCAGCTCACCTACTTGCAATATGCACATGGTGCAAGCATTTCTATAAACGAAATCGCTTTCAAATGCTTCAAAAGTTTTTCCAAACCTATTTACGGTCTCTTGAATTTCGTTGCAGTAATTTGCCATATGTTTAATTATATCTATATTTCTATTGTTTAGACTCATATATTAAAATCTCCTCACCTTCTATTTGCCTCAAAAAACTTTCTTCTAATCCATCATTTGTTATTAAATCAATATCAACCTCAAAGCATTCCTTTATGTCAGATAAGAAACCAGAAAGAGCAAACAATCCTTTAATTTTACCTTTATCAATTCGCAAATCAATATCACTTTTAGAGTTAGCTTCTCCTCTTGCGTATGATCCAAAGATATATATTTTTTCAACTCCATAATAATCAGCAATACTTTTTATACCTTGCTTGATTTGTTCAATTGAATATATCTTTTCCATTAAATTTATGCACTCCTCTCGGCTTAAGTAGATATGGGCGGTTCCGCCCATATCCATCAGCAGAACTGTACTTGGCAATCCTTCCAAATTTGAGTATTCTAGTCTTTTCTAAAGCCAATTCAATCTTGTTGAGATGATTTCTAAAAGTAATTACTATCAGTCATATCATTCGCAATTTTGATTATTTCTAAATATCTCAGTATTTCAGCTTCAACATTGTTAGCAATTAATAAAATCATGTCAATTGGATCATTTTTAGTATGATAGCTTGTAAAACACTCATAGTACCTTCTTCTATCACTATATTTTATATTAATTGGTGGATACCCATGCTTTATTAATTCAAAATTTAATATTAGCCTTCCCGTTCTTCCATTACCATCTATAAATGGATGTACTGCCTCAAAATCTAAATGAAATTTTGCTACTCTTTCAATTATATGACTTGAACTACTTTGATCATTGTCTTGTATTAATTGCTCCATTTGTACAGGAACTAAGTATGGCTGTGGAGGAGTGTGTGCAGCGCCCATTATTACAACATGCACACGTCTATATACTCCTTTATTTTCGCGTTGCTCCATCAAGACCAGGCTATGAACATCTTTTATTACTTTCTCAGAAAGTTTAACTTGATCCTTAACAATTTCCTCTATAAATAAATATGCTTCTTTATGTCCTATTACTTCCAAATGTTCTCTAAGTGATTTTTCTCCAATTGTTATTCCCTCGTTTAGTATTAATGCCGTTTCCTGAAGTGTAAGCGTATTGCCCTCAATTGCATTTGAAATATAGGTAAAATCAATTAGGAACTCTTCCTTTAGCCGTTTAATTTCACTCACTGTAAGTGATTTATAGCTATTAAGTTCATTTAGTAAAATAACATTCCTTGCTAATATTTTTGATAGGCTACACATTTTAACTTCTCCATTTATGCGATTAATCATTTATTTACACTTTTCTGCTTCTCATTATAGCACTTTCAAATCGCCTTTTCATTCCAATACTCTCTAACACTTATTATACCCACTTTTCAAGCATTTGTCACCCAATTATCACCTCAATAATACTACGTCACCCGTTGCCAACTTTGTTGGCAAGCTGTATACAGGCGGGTATGTCACCCGACTATTCCTGCACGTACATAACTGCTCTTTTAGGGAGCAATTATTTGTACGGGATTTGGGGATTTCTCCCCCATACCCCCTGTTTTTCGGGTGAATCTCTGCAAGTAGGATACTGAAAAAAGAAATATTTCGCATATCATAAATTTTTACTCCTACATCGCTTCCTCAAATTCTTCTGTATTTTCCTGTGGCTGCTTTTCTTCTAACTGTTTTTGTGTGTATTTTTCTAAAGTATACATACTAAGCAGATCCTCATTCCAGTCTTTTGACATAGGCTTTTCAATATTTGTTGTATAACCAAGCTGCAAATACTTATCCGCAAGTTTTTCAGCTGCTTGCTGTCCCCAGTTGGGTGCAGGACTTCCATTAGAATATTTAGCTTCAAAATCATTATCTAGCGCAAAAGCAATTTTTTTTATTTCTGGGTGTTGTTTCAAGTACCCTTCAAGAGAATTATCAGAAAGGCATCCTAAAGCCAACCTATGTTCTTTCTTCCACCCAAGCCCATTCTGTTTAAACATACTTGCATGGCTTATAGCATCTATTGCTGCCTCATACACTGTTAGACTTTCGCCTTTGCCTTCCATGGTAAAACAATAGTTTTTATTGCTACCACTAACTTCTCCTTTAAAAGTAATGCCTGTTACTGTCCCACGCTGAAATGCTTGCCTCGCTTGTCCTTTTTCATCATAGCCAACAAATACTACATTATGATGTGGAGAGCTTTCATAGATTTTCTTTTGGATTACAAGATCACCTACTATATCTTTATCAAGTCCCCTGGTTTTTAGAAGGTATGCAAATAGCCTTTTATATGATGTTTCTGCTTTATCAGGCAACTTAAATTCTGCAGGCTTTTGCTCTAATGGTTTTTTCCATCGCATTCCTATATTGTCTGACTGTTGAGTTTGTCCCTCACCAATAAGGTGCTTCATGGATTCAACCCAGTTAATTTTTTGAGTAAACATTAAGAACTGTACAGGGCCTCCACCAGATTGCTCTGCCCAGCAATAAAAGGAATTCTTTGTGTCGCTTATGTAAAACCCACCATGATCCTTGATATGATAATTACTGCCCCTCTTTTCAAGTAGGTATCCAAGTTGTTTTGATAGCTCCAATACGCTAATTTGGTTGGCTTGTGATATTTGTTCATCTGTGAATTTTCTCATACGTTTCACCCCAAACTTCCATCATGTTCATCGGATTCATTGTCTATGGTTTGTTCTGCTTGCTGCTCCTGATCTATCTGCTGTTTTATATCTATTTGCTCAGAGTTATCTCGAATCGCCATTTTGCCATTCGCTGATAGCCCACAGTATTTATAAATATCTTTAAGAAAAATAAAATTACTTTCAGTGAGAGTGGTTAATTTCTCACCTACAACATTGTTAGGATTTGCTCGTTTAATCTGCTCTATCCGGCTTCTTAGAAACTCAATATCAGAGCCATAATTAATTAGTACTTTAGCTGCTTCAACCCTGTTGGTTTCAAAGCATGTGTACAATGCTTCACTATTATTTGCATTTACATTAGCGCCTCTGCTAACAAGTGTATGTAGTGCATCCACATCTTTACGCTGTGCTGCAAAATAGAAAAGTGAAGGCGCATGTTCGTCTATGTTTTCGCAGCGCTTCAGGCTTGAGCTTAACAAATCATACTTTTCAGCTCTTATCATTTCTTTGAAAATTACTGTATCCTCATATGTTCTGAAGCTTGAAGCTTTAATAAATTTTTCAGCCTCATTATCTATCAGAGTATTTAGTGCGTGGCTCAGGAAACCTTTCGTAGTGTCAAAATGAGCTTCCCCATGTAAATTTGCGTCCGCATATTTGTATATGACTAAAGCAGATTCTAAGTTGTTATCAATAGCTGTAACAAAAGCATTTTGCAGTGTTCGAATTGATACAGGTACTTTTTCTCTATTCAGTATTTGATTTATAATATCTGCACTTTGTACTGTTTGGCCCTGTGCAGCTTCGCAAATAAAGTCATGGCAATATTTAATTTTCGGATCAAAGACTCTGTACTTTTCACTAAACTCTTGGCAGTTTTCTTTATTAATTGCTGAGTATAGAGAGTTAATCTTTTCTGTTGTAATCTTCTCAGCATCAATCATTTCGTCAAGCTTTCGGCTAAGAGCATGAAGCATTTTACCAAGTACATCACCAAGTAGTCCAAACATGGAACTCTTAGGCTCATATTTCTTTTGATTCTCTTCTAATAGCTGAATAACTACCTCTGCTTGTTCTGGTGTAAAGTTGACGTTTATCAGTTGATCCTTGATATTTGAATTGCTTGAATTACTATTAACTTTTTTATTGCTCGTGCTGCTACCAATGTCATCGATATTTTCATTAAGGTCCTGGTTGCTTATCTGACTTGAAACCGAGGTGGAAGCTTGTTTAGACAAATACCTATTGACTATTTTCTCGTCAACAAGTGCTTTGGCTCCTGTAGAAATTGTAATAGTCTTTTGTGGTTGCTCCTGATTATTTTTATCTGTCTGTTTTTCTTCATCACCCAATGCGTGCCGCTGTAATTTATTATATTCATTGGCTATTTCAGTATTAGCTAATGCCTTTTGAATTGACTTTGCTACTTCATGAGCATTGCTATTTTCTCCATTGACATGCAATAAGTTATTCGATTCTAGATGATCGTTGCTTGCAAAATTATTGCTCTGCAGCTGCTCTTGATTTCCAGTATTGCTATTTACCAAATGCACTTGATTACTCTGCTTAACTGCTGTCTGCACGGGTTGGTCTGATGTTTGTTGACTTTGTAACTGCTGCTTTTCATCGACATTCATCCAGAAACTTTGAACCATTAGTTTAAGTGCTGCCGTTGCTTTGTCAAAAGCTTCAGTTGCTTTACCCTCATTAATCTTGTATTGAGTATTAAGCATTCTTCCTTTTACTTCGGGATTATCTTTATCCATTACGCTTACTGTTGCAACCACCATATCATTACTTACTGAAAGCATCCCTGAAACATTATTGTTTGTGGGGAATGCCTCTTTTTGAATTTTCTTGAAATCAGCTGATAAAAAAGAAAAGTCAGGCTTTAACCCCTGACTTTCCAATCTCTTTTCAAGTTCATCTGTAATCTCATGAATCGTCTTGTTAACCTGATCCTTCTTTCCTTCCTTTGGCTTATACAGCTCAATTCTATTCATTACCATTTACCCCCTCAATAATGTTTCCTTTTTCAGCATCTACTGCTGACTGCCTGCGGCGTTCAAAGTATTCTTCAAGAGCTATCTCAATAGTTGAAGTTATTTCTGTCTGAGTAGTATAAGCATTGAAGAATTTTAAAATCAGCTTTGGCTTTACTGTAATTGCTGTCACCTTTTGACTTTTCTTTTTTTCAAAAAACTCACCAGATGAAATTGCCAGGATATCGTCCTCCGACAACTTCCCACTCCTTTCTTTTAGCTTGTCTGCTCTTTTCATAACTATCTTGTAATCATTATTGCTTAGGATACTGAAAAGAATATTTTGCTCTTCAATATTTAGGTATGACAGGCTCACTGCAGGAACAAGCTTAATACTGCCCTCATCAACCATATTTAGTAATCCATCGTTTAGATAATTTAAGCGGATGTAACGCTGAATGCTTGGTGTACTCATCTTATTAGATTTTGCAATAATATCTCTACTTTTGCGAGGGTGTTCAATTTGAACACCCTCATTCCGATCCTTACTCCCATAAGTGTTTGAGTCACTTTCAATTGCATTTATATACTCCTGTTTTTGCTTAGCTTCCTTGCAGGCTTCTAGTTGCATTTTCATGCTCTTTGCAAGCTCACTAGGAAACATTTCATCAATTGAACGCTGTAAAAAATTTGAATCAGTTACTATTATTTTAGCTTGAGCATCTGATAAGTTTTCTTTTATTTGAGTTGGTACTTTAGTCAGTCCTGCAAGCCTTGAAGCATTTACACGATTGTGTCCAGCAAGTATTTCATTAGTGCCATCTTCTTTTTTCCTAACTACTATTGGTGTCATTACCCCATTTTCTTTGATTGATTCTACCATTCGTCTGAGTTTTTCACCCTCATAAAGTCTGAATGGATGTCCTTTAAATGGGACTAGCAAATCAATCTCCAACTCTATAGCGCCTTCTTTTTTGGAATCGTTATTTAGTCCAAACATATCAGCGAATGCGCCATTTGCTGATTTTTTTTCTAGCTTCTCTGAAAAATCAATTTTCATTCCCAATTAAACCAAGCTCCTTTCAATTAGCTCTTTCGTCACTTTAACGTATTCAGCTCCTAGCTTGCTATTTTTAATCGTTACAAGACTTTTCTGCTCATATGTACTATTTGTGGCCTCAACGCTTTTGTGTATTCGAGTAACAAAAAGAGTATCACCATACTTAGTTTCAAGCGCTGCTTCAACAGCTTTTGACATATTAGTGTTGTCCATCATTGTCAGCAGCACACCATCAATTTTTAGATCTGGATTAACATTTAACTTGACTATGTCATAAACCTGTTCGAGCTGCACCAGTCCATCTAGTGCAAACTTCTGTGTTTGCACTGGAATTATAAGACTGTCTGCCGCAGCAAGTGCATTTGTGAGAAGAATACCTAAACTAGGCAAGCAATCAATTATTACGAAGTCATACGTGGTAAACTCTTCTCTTTTGAGGATTTTCTTCAAGACCTGCTCCCTGCACATTACGTTTGATAAGAATAAATCAGCACTGGCCAGCTTAATGTTTGATGGAATATAGTCGATGCCTTCTCCACTTTGTATTATGCTTTCTTTTATACACTCCCCACTAAGGTTGTTATTGGCTGCCGCCACCATAAGGTCGCTTACATTGTACAGACCGTCGTATTCGTATCCTAGATACTCGCTCATGTTCGCCTGTGGATCTAGGTCAAGACACAAGACCATCTTTCCTTCTTTAACAAGCCCTGCTGCGATGTTGACAGCTGTGGTCGTTTTTCCAACTCCTCCCTTTTGATTTGCTATTGCGATAATCTTTCCCATGATATTTTTATCTCCTCTCATAATAAAAGCAGGCTAATTTTTAGCCTGCTTAGGGTTGCTTTGGTTATTAAATTGGCTGATCTTATTAGTTACTTCTCCATCTACTAACTTGTTATTTTCATATATCCGGACCTTAACTACATAAAAAAATACCGCATTTCAATTTACTGAATATGCGGCACTGGTTTCGTATTAACTGTACTATATTTTTTGAATAAATATACTATACTTAATTTATGAATATGAGTTTAGTTGTCTATATGTATTATTCTTGTATGCTCCCATAATATTGATAGGAAAGTAAGTATCAAGTAAAAATCTTCTATTCCTCACAATCAAACTATATAAATAAGGGAGTTAGGCTATTAATGGATACTTGTGGTAAGATGCCACATAGTCAATATATGCTATCATCTTATATAATATAAACAGATAGCTTCAAAAGCTAAATTATGATACTAGAAAATGTGTATTGCGGTCTTTTTGATTTTTGATATGAAAAATTCAATAAATTCCATTTACTAAAATCTATATCAATATCAGGGTAAAAATTCTGGAAAATATATTTTATAAACTTATTAAAACAAATAGGTTTATCTATATGAACTCTTGACTCATGATGTTGTGTATGCATATGAGTCAATGGATGCGACTCACTTTCTTTTTCTGGATCAAAATCTATCCTAATAGGGCTTCGCATTCTTAAATTCTTCATCCAGTTAGGATCAGATAAGAAATCTTCATATTTTGTCTGAGGTGTAAAATCATCAGTAAAGATTATATTATATGCATATGGTGCTGGCCACCAAAGATGGCTGTGATTTATTAAAAAATTACCATCAAATGTAAATGAACACCTAATAATTGAGCCATCAAATAAAATACAATGAAAAGCCCCTGAGTTAAGAATGTATTCATATTGAGCTAAAGTTGTAAATGATGCCCCACAGTTTGCTCTATTTGGCTCATGACGATTCCATGTAATTATTTGATTTTCGTTCGTTATTTGAGGGCTTACTTCGTTATAGTAGTAAAGCAACCTTAAATCATATAGAAACACCATCATATTATTCATCTGATCAGTAACATTTTGAATGTTTTTATTGAAGTTAATTACTTTATTATTCATGTTCATTATTGTCATTTCTCAATTTTTTATATACTTTTAATAATGCTTCAAATTCTGGTAATGAATCAGGATCTATTTCCCCTTTTTCAAGGCCTTCAATAAGTTGCTTTACATTACTTTGAGCAATACTCAATTTTTTTACTTCTTCCTGTGTTCTTTCCCTATTTATTCTTCTTATTGATTCTAATTCTTTTTTTGTAGGTAATATAAAATCCAGAGTATGGTCTTTATTGGCACATCTGTTTATTTCTTCCTCAATTAAACTCATTTCTTCACCAACACCACATATTCTTACCCAACCTCTTGATCTAGTTATTGCGGTAAACAGAGTATTCCTTAATTTAATCAGCTCATAACCTTCAGCACAATAATTTGCATTTAAAATATAAACCATTGGAGCTTCATTACCTTTGGCTCGGTATATACTTGAACAAGACACATAATTTATGATTCGAAAAGTATCTCTATTTGTATCCACTCCAGCTAATATAGAATTAATTTCTAATTGGTTTAAATACCTTCTAAAGTCTATATATTCTCTATTAGAGAGATATGCATCCGGAAAAATGACTAATATATCATCTGGGTCAAGTTCATCAACTTCAATATTCTTCTTTATTTGATCTGCAACCCATCTATATTGATCTTTTGAGGATTCAAAAACCTTCGCTTGGACACTCTCTTCGGGTTTCAACAATTCAATAAAATATTCTGGTGTTGAATCCATCTTCCGTTTTAATACAACCTTACTTCCATAACTCAATTTACCACTGATACGCTGATATCCGATATTTTCCCATAGCTCTAATTCGTCAAACATTTGAACTATTCCATTACTTCTATACAATCCAAATCCTAATGCATGGGCTATTGATAAGGCCCATGGAGGATTTCTATAACATATTGGTAGTATTATATCCTGCTGTGCTTCATTAGGTCTATTCTCTAAAATAATATTTAGATTACCTTCTTTATCTCTTCCAAACATTTCTTCAAGAGAAGGCATAGCAATTTCACTCAAATTTTGTAGCTCGTCATATGCCCAAGTAATTCTTTTCGGCTTTTTTGTTAATTGGTATAGGATTTTAAAAAATGAACTAGGTAAGTCTTGAGCTTCATCAATCAAAATAGCATCAAATTTGGGTATGCAATTTTCATTGAAATACGAAAGTAACTCATCGCAAATACCATTAAACGCATTTGTTCTCCCATACTTATTTTTTGCATTGGTAAAGTTAAATGGTGTGATATTCAATGATCGTGCTGCTATCGAATATATACCATCTTCAGAATCTGTACCCCATGCATGAACTACATGCACTTTATCCCAATCGGGTTCTTCACCAGAAAATTCAAAAGAAAATTGTCTAATTAAATCTTTTATTTGCTGAGATAATGCCCTTGTATAAAATGTTATAGCAATATTCCATTCTGGATATTGTGAATGTAAATAAGCAGCCTTTAGTGCTAAAACTATTGTTTTACCTGAACCAGCTAATCCCCTTATTCTTTGTGGCCCCTCTGGTAATTCTAACGCTGCTTTTTTTTGCCATTGATCTAAATTAGCAATTTCTTTCTCAATCTTTTTAATCTTGCCACCATAGGATAGTTCTTTTTGAACATTTTGGCGTTTTTTCTTAGGTTTAATATTTGTAACTCTCTGAAGAGATTCGCATAGTCTCTTATAAACATCTAAAGTAAAATCTAGTTCTTCTTCAAACACATCTTCTATTTTCTCGTCAGAAATAAGAATATAATCTTCATCAACAATAGGAAAGCTATCATCAGGAAATACTGAAACAACTTTCGGTTTAAAAGCAAGATTTCTACCTTTCTTAAGTGTAACATATTTCTTAAAATTATAATCAAGATGATAGTAAAGAGTATCCTGTTCTTCCTTTATTAAATCACTATTATTTCTTTCTTCTGGGAAAATAAAAGCAATTAAGCCGCATTTTTTGCTTACTAGTAATGCATCAATTGTAACTTTAGATTCTGAACTTGCGGATAATGGATAACCTAAATATAAAGTCCCATCATCATTGCTAAGTTCAAAATACCTTGTTATATTATTTACAAGACTTTGTGTTGGCTGTACTTTGGTAATTTTTCCTCTTACCACATCAAAATTCATGAGCATTTCCCTCCTATCAATCTTTATGTCATATATTATCATTAAATCATATATTTTACAATTATTGAATTATCAGTTCTAAACAAACATTTCTTTATTATACATTACAAATTTACAAAATTATATACTTATTGATAATATGAAATAACAATATAAAATCCGGAAGAAACAGGAGTATTAATTAAGTGTATACAAAATTTAAATAAGTTAATTACAAAATTATTTTATCACATTTCGCGTTATACAGAAGCCTCATTACCACTAACAAATTAGCTTTCTTTCCTTGCACTTTCACCAATGTTCATTACTAATCCAAATATGGCTATATCTCTCTTACATAACAAGTTATATTGTCCAATAAGAACATCATCATATTTTTGTAAGAATGCTAGCCTGTCATTTTGCTCGTTTATTCTTTCAGAGTGCTCAATATTATATATCTTATATATCTCTGTCCTGTTGCGACATTTCTCCCCAGTAATTCTATCCTTATCTGAGTTTATGGATTCAAGTTCCTTGTCTATAAACTCTTTCAATTTGTCATTAATAAATTCCAACATACATCTTCACCCTTATATATTTATTTTAGATTTCCATGTCCTGCTCTTCCTCATTAGCTTCTTTGTCAGTTTCAACGATGTTATATTTGTTTTCATTAGTACTTGTTTTGTTGTCTACTGATGATTCATCGCCAATCACTTCGTCACGCTTATTTAAATCAAGCTCTACGTTAAGTTCTGCTTGGCGATCTAATTTTGCCTTATACTCTTCATCAAATCGCCAAGGTTTATCATATTCCTCCTTAGCAGTTTCAAAGTCTTGATTTAATTGTACTAATTGATTCTCATAGCGTTTTACAGTTGATTCAATGTTTTCAAGTGCATTATCAATTCGCTGAAGGTTCCCCAAGATATTTCCACCAAGTTCTATTGCATGCTGATATGCGCCATAAAGGCGTAAATTTACAATACCAAAATACTGTGAATATTCTAGTTTCAAAACAAACCCTTTATAGTTTCCTATATCCATTACCTTTCCACCTTCATGCTGTGCTTTTTGAGATAATAACAGAAGATATTCTCCAGCCTTTTCTTTTTCCGTAAAGCTTTCCTTATTCAAAGTTATACTGAATTCATCTTTCTTAAATTCATTGCTGTTTCTTAGTTCAATGTCTTTTATTAATGCAGATATTTTTTCTTCTCTAGACTTTATTTCCTTTGGTACTGAATAAATAATACTGTCCTGCAAGGAATATCTTTGTTTTGTCCAGGCTGATTTTAATATTGATAGTTTATTAATGTTGAGGTCTAAGTCCATCTTTTCCTTTATTCTTGGGTCACCCATAGCCAAGGCCTTTATCTCGGCATAGCTTAAAACTACATCATCAATATCATCACAGGTTCTATTAATAGATTTGCTTGTCATTACCTGTGAAATGAATCGTTGCTTTTGCTCTACGATCTGCCATAAATAGGCATCAAATGTGTCTTTGGTAACATACCTGAATATCTCAACTTCTTCATTTTCATTGCCTTGCCGAAGTATTCGTCCATCGCGCTGCTCTATGTCTGCCGGGCGCCACGGACAATCAAGATGATGAAGTGCAACAAGCTTGTTTTGAATATTTGTTCCTGTCCCCATTTTTGGTGTTGAGCCAATGATTATTCTGTTAGTACCGGCTCTCATTGCGGTAAACATGCTTTCCTTTTGCTTTTTAGTTTTTGCATCGTGTATGATACAGATTTCATTTTCAGGTATTCCTCTATTTACAAGCTTCTTTTTAATATCATAATATGCACAAAACCTCTCACCACCTCTTGGTGTACCTACATCAGAGAATATTATTTGTGTGCCTTTTGTATTGTTATAGTCCATATATTTCTGGTGGGCATTGTCTACCAGCTTATTTATTTTACTGTTGGGATCATCAGGTGCATCAGGTATAATTAGCCTTGGATCAGTTCCAAATTGTCTTGCTTCATTAGTAATTTTTAGCATATTATCAACTGAAGGATCTACCTGTCCATTTCTAATTCTTTCAGCTCGCTTTGCACAATCTTGAACAAGCTCCATTTGTATTTCAGACGGTTCAGAGGTTATTACAGTTACCTTATCATTTTTAAGTTTTGGTATTGGAAGCTTTAGCATGTCAGAAGTCTGAATATCCGCCATATCTCTAAACATTGTCATTAGCTCAGGTAAATTTGTAAATTTACTGAACCTATTCCTCATTCTAAAGCCACGTCCCTCAGGGGCAAGTTCAAGTGCCGATACTACCTCACCAAAGTTTGCAGCCCAGGCATCAAAATGTTGTACTCGTTTTGCAATTAATTCCGGTTTCTGCAGGAACTGCTGCATTATAAACATCTCTGTCATTGAATTACTTATAGGTGTTCCTGTGGCAAATATTACTCCTCGACCTTCATTAAGTGAATTAACGTACTCACATTTCATCTGCATGTCTAATACTTTTTTTGCCGAAGATCCAGAAATACCTGCTACATTTCTCATCTTTGTAAAAACGCCACCGTTTTTGTAATTATGGGCTTCATCTGCGAAAAGGCAATCAACTCCGAGCTCTTCAAAGGTAACTACATCATCCTTTGGTGCATCAGCTAATCGCAGTAATTCTGCTTCTAAGTTAAATTTCATTTTTTCCATTTGTTTGACTGTCCATTTATCATCATTCTCATGTTTGATCATAGTTACATAATCAACAATTTCATTTATTTTATTTCTTATTTGATTTTGTTGATATTCACTTGACATAGGTATTCGTTCAAATTGGCTTTGTCCTATTATTATTGCATCATAATCTCCAGTTGCTATCTTGGCCAAGAATCTCTTTCTATTTGCTTTTTCAAAGTCCCTCTCTGTAGCAACAAGTATGTTGGCGGCTGGATATAACTTTAAGAAGTCAGATCCCTGTTGCTCTGTAAGATGGTTCGGCAGAACAAACATGGCCTTCTTTATTAGGCTAAGACGTCTCATTTCCATGCATGCCGATTGCATGGTATAGGTTTTGCCTGCTCCCACAGCATGAGCTAAGAGTGCATTACCTCCATAAAGTATTCTTGCTACTGCATTTGTTTGGTGGTCACGCAGCATGATTTCAGGACTCATGCCAGGGAACTTCAAATGTGAACCGTTATATTCACGCAGCCTAAGATTGTTGAAGTTTGTATTATAGAAGTCTACATATTTTTTTCTTCTGTCAGGGTCTTTAAATATCCAGTCTTTGAATTCTTCTTTTAATTGATCCTGTTTCGCCCTGGCTGCTATTGTTTCATTCTTATTAACCTCATATCTTACTTTGCCATCAGGATCTTCTACTCTATCCTTCACTACTACACTTCGAAGATTTAATGAATCCTCAATAATGCTAAATGCATCCATTCTTCTTGTTCCGAACTCTAGGGTGGCTTTCATACTACTCCACTGTAAAGCTTTGTTTTGTACTGACCAAGAGCTTGTGAATGAGTTATATGTTGTGTATAATTCCGACTTTTTAGATTTATATCTGTCGTCATCTTTTCGATAAAATGCTGGTACTTTCAATGTCTGGTAAATAAACTTGTCTATGTCCTCAGTGTCAATCCAGGTTGTTCCCAATTTCACATCTATTTCTGATGCATCCAAATCCTCTGGCTGCACACCTTCAAGAGCTGTTACATTTAATATATAGTTTGTATCCCTCTCGGCATATATTCGTGCTTCCATGAGTTTATATCTTACATTTCCAGACAAGTACTCATCAGCTGTCTCTAATTTCTTATTCTCAGGATTTTGATATATTATTCCTTTCAGGTCATTTATTATCTTATCCTGATCAGCAGCATAAATAGACATCATATATTCAATATTAACGACACCTCTCTCGGAGAGTGAAGCAGCTAATGCATCAACCGCTGTATATACTGATGTTATAGGTTCATATGGTCTAATTGTCTGTTTATAGAATATATCTGCTAAAGTTTTTACATTTCCTTTTTCATCAATATCTTCCAAGGATGATAACAGTGGTAGATCTGAATCTTCTTGAAACGCTTTTAAATTAAGCTTAGAGTTAATTATTCCATGCTGCCCAGTAAAGCTATTATATGAATTTAAAAGTTTAATTTGATATGGCTTTAACTCTTCAGCAGTACATCCATTTGTCTGAATGTCTATTACTTTCCTCAAAGCTGTCCGAAGCTCGCACATTCCTTTTATACGCTCGCAAGTTTTTTCAGGAAGGCTTACTTTTGCCATCATTGAATTTTCTCTAAAGTATAGGTTTTGGTCTATTACTGTATATGTATAGTTTTTAACTGATGGATCAGCAGGAATATATTCGGCTTTACTATCCTCTTTTTCAGTAACAATTTGCTCTATCCTAGCATCAAGCTTTTCTACTGTTCTATCAAGTTTATCAGCTAAATCAATGCCTTCATCTGCAATCAGACTTGTATATTTGCCATCACTTCCGAACATGCGATTGTCGAAAATCATTTTGCCTAACAACATATCAGGATTGTCCAGATAATATTGATTAACAGGAACACTATCTTTTGTATAACCCAGACCTATCCAGTTAGGTTCTTCGGCCATAACTGCAATACGTTCTTTTTTCTGGAGAAAAATTATATCTGTTGTTACATCAGTATTTGCTATCTGCTTAAATGTATTGTTTGGAAGCCTTATTGCACCTATTAAATCTGCACGTTCTCCAAGATACTTTCTAAAAGTACCGTTTGCTTTATCTAGTGTACCCTTGCTCGTTATATATGCTATTACTCCACCAGGGCGAACCTTGTCCAGTGTTTTAGCAAAGAAGTAATCATGTATATTTAAGTTAAGCTTGTTATATCTGCTATCGTGCAGCTTATAGTCTCCAAAAGGTACATTGCCTATTGCAACATCAAAGAAATTATCAGAATAGTCAGTTGTTTCAAATCCTTGAATTTTGATATCTGCTTTTTGATAGAGCTGCTTTGATATTCTTCCTGAAACACTGTCCAGTTCCACTCCATAAAGCTTTGACTTAGCTGATATATCTTCAGGAATTAAAGAATAAAACAATCCTGTACCCATAGCAGGTTCTAGAATGTTTCCACCCTTGAATCCAAAGTTGTTTAGTGCTTTGTATATAGCTTGTATTACTATGGGGTCTGTATAATGAGCATTTGGCGTTGATGCCCTTGCGCTGCGGTACTCATCTTCTGTCAAAAGATTTTTAAGCTCTGAATACTCATTTTCCCAACCTTTTGCTTCTTCATTAAATGCTTGTGATATACCTCCCCAGCCAACGTACTTCGCGAGAACACTTTGTTCATTAGCTGTAGCAAGTCTATTTTCTGCCTCAATAACCTTTAGCAGTTTTATAGCTTCTATATTTGCTTTATATTTTGCTTTTAGTCCACCGGCTCCGATTTCATCAGAAAGGCTGAACTTGTAGTTAAGTTTGTTGATAGGATTTACTGATTCTTTACCTTCTAATTTGAGAATGCTATCATCCATTATTTGCTCTTCGTCTTGTGTTGGTATTTGATATTTCAGCGCTTTTTTATCTAGTATTGGCTTTTCATTTTGTATTTCATTATCATTTTTAAGAGCTTCCAACTCATTTTGTGCTTTATCAATTTCAAGTGTATCTAACTCATCTTGTATTTTATCTAGCTTCGTTCCTGCATTCTCAACACCGCTAAAGAAATCCCAGCTTAAATTTTCAACCTCTAATCCTTTAGCTTCTATTAGTTCAATCAAAGTTGGTTGACTTTGTGACAAAAAATTAGAGCCACCATTTTGTGATGACTCTTGGTTAATTTCTATTATCTTGGAATTCTTACTACCTCGTTCATTACTATCTCCTGGGCTGTGTCTCTGAGCCACGTGTTGTACTTTACTATTTCCATGAAGTCTTCTGTTTGTGGTGCCGAATACTGCTGTTTCATCTGTATCTGTATCTTGTCCATCATTTCTAATGCTTGGTTGTTTATATAATGTATTGTGCTGAACCAGATCGCTTGAACTTGTAGTTCCTGAACTCTCATCGGATAATTCTCGGTTAGATATTTCACTGCCTCGCTTGCGAATATCCCAATCGGCATTTTGTCGTATATCTGATTCTCGTCTAGCGCTATCTTGGGGTAAAGCATCCCATCTGGTCCCTCCTGGTACTCCATCTGTGAAATCGGTTGTGCCTGCTCCGTTTTCTCTGTTTCTATTTGTTTCTGCTTCGTCGCCTCTATCTCCTCTGGTGTCACTGGGAACTCCACTAATCCAATCTCTTCTATATATTCTGTTCTCATCGTTTTCTCTCTCCTTTTTTTCATATATTCTTGCAGGCTTCTCAATAAGCCTTAAAACCTGCTCCGTAATACTTGATATAATTGAAGTGTAATCATTTGCCTGTCTAATATCCATTTGTTGAAGCAAATATCCAAATTGAAATTCTACTTCAATATCTATTTCTAGCCTGCTGAAAACAGAATATATTACACTATCACATACAAAACTGTCGGTATTCTCATCACCAAAATCATGCTTGTAGATAAATTCGGTACAGATATTTTGAATAAATGTATCAAAATCTATTCTGTCGTCCGAGCCTAAGTAATTCATAATATAGCTTTGTACAGCTTCCGATTTTATTCTATAATTACTAATCCTTTGGGTATCAGCTCCATGGGTATCACTGATATTGAACAAATACCGAATACTTTTGTTATCACTATCTAAAACCTTAATTGCCTTGCTTCCTCTATTTACCCATCCGCCTACTTTACTATTCCAAATTTCCATATTTGCAACAATAGTCGCATCTGGTCTCTGATTATATATTAGAATGGTATCATAAAAATTGTACTTGAATATCTGTCCCGAGAATTTCAAGAACTTCTTCCATTCCTGCTCATTACTTATGATTTGCTTCAAAGTATCTGAAAACATTGTTTTTAAATTGAGCATAGTTAATACATCCTTTCAACTAATATCTAGTATAGGTAGTTCTTAGCCACCACATTTTCCACATTTATACATTGAATACATATAGCCATCATTAATTCTTTTTAGGAACTCACCCTTATTTATTTACATTTCCTGCTCGTACTCATCCTCGTCTTCTTCAACGGCAATATCTTTTTGTTTTGGGTGAGGTTCACTAAACTTCATTCCTTGCTTTGGCATCTCGTCATGTTCTTTAAAGCTATAATACCTATCCCCGGCAACAATAATATGATCTAAAAGTTGAATTCTTACGCTCTCTGTCGCATGCGCTATATTATTTGTAATGGCTATATCATCCGTGCTTGGGCTTAATCTTCCTCCTGGATGATTGTGTGAAATCATAATAGCTTGAGCATCATACATCAGTGCCTTCTTAACAATCTCCCTTGGATATACAGGTGCCTCATTTACAGTCCCTGTACTCATAACTTCTGTGCCCATAATATTATTTGCTGTATTTAAAAATGCGCAAACAAACTTTTCTTTGTCTTTAATCCCACAGAAATAGTTTCTAAAATATTCGCCAGCTTTACTTGACGTATTAATACAATATTCTGACTTGTGGTCTTTTAAATTATTATATAAAGAACTAAGCTCTTTTAATTGTTCAAACTTTTTTAATTGCTGCTGGGTTATTCCAATAGCTGTTGGATGTTCAAAAACCATAGCTATATTATTATTTTCTATAAAGGAATCAAGTTTAGATGCACTAACGCCTGTAAAATTAGAAACAAGCTTTGCAAAAGCCAATTTATCAAATCCATTTTGATCACTCATCTTCCTATCCCCCTTAGAAAGTTTCTCAATTCATTAATTCGGCTTAATTGTTCTTCTGTGGCTCCTACTATCCCAGGTTCATCTAACCAAGCTAATCCCATTTTTTTAGTGAAAAATTCGACCTTCGTTCTCTCCATTTTTAGTATTACTGCCAGCGTATCAATTATTTCAGTCATCACTTCATCAACTTTATATAATGGAGCTCCCATTTTTTCTTTCTCAATAACATATTCCACTACAAACACCCTCTCTCAAGTTTTTTTACATCCCCTGCTCGTACTCTTCTTGATTTTCATCCAGCTCCACCAATTTCTGTGCGGCATTATATTTACGTATCAAAACCATACTTGAAGAACTTAGACACAAATTCCAGGTAGTCTCGCCAAGCGCCTTTGCTCCGAGTTACATGGGGAGCGATTGTCTCATAAATTGTTTTCAATCTTTCATCTTTTCTCAAGTGGTGTCATCATCCATTCTGTCAGGATATGTTTGAAAATAAAGTTTAAGGGCTTCTTCCACCACCTTTTCAATTTCACTTGTCTTCGTTTCAGGTAAAAAGAACTTTGAATAAACCTTGTGCTTGATTTTAATCGAAGGGGCTGTCGTTACCTTTTGTTTCTTATTAATCTCTCCTGATAAAATCTGATAAATGGTTTTCTCATTCAGTTTGCTATTGGTAGAATAGTTTCTCATCATTTCTGCTTTTTTCATATCCACTTTGAATTCATTTTCAGATAGCACTTTGCTTACTTCTTCTTGTTCAGCTACGATTAGATAAGACAAATCAACTGCGCATCTTAGAGAAATTTCATTTGAATCCACCCGTTCCTTTAAACTACCATCCAGCTTGTCTACTCGTAGAAGGCGGGCAACTGTGTTTTTTGATAAACCATACTCAATCCCCACTTTATCGAGAGATTTCAACTTGTTCCCCACTGGGGAACAAGTTTCATCATGCCTGACATATTCAGGGTTTTCAAGTTTTAAAAGCTCTTCAATTATGTCATTTCTTTTACCCTGTGAGAACATTTTCGAATGACTCATTGCAAGTACTGTAGCTTTTTCCGTCGGCAACATATCCGTGAAAGACCTCTGAATAACATTGGTTTCAATTACATACACGAGCGCTTCTTCATCCAATATGCTTTCTTTGACAATACAGGGTCCTTCTGTAAGACCTGCTAACTTTGCTCCATTTAATCGATTGTGGCCAGCGAGCATTTCATATTCATAACCATTCTGATCAGCATCAATTTTTCTAACAATCATCGGTATCAATATGCCATTGGTTCTGATACTCTCAACCAAGTCGTCTAATCGCTCATCCTTGTACAGATGGAATGGATGATTTCGGAATGGTCGAATTATATCGAATTCTATTAACATAATACCGTTTTCTTCATACTTAGCAGGTATAGATAGCATCCCATCAGCCTGCAGCAATTCATCAAGCGATTTGACTTTCTTAGCTGTTGGTCTTGTTACCATTCCAAATCAACTCCTTTGCCACTTCATCATATGCCAAGCCTGCCTTTGACTTCTTGTCAAAATCAATAACGCTCATTCCATAGCGATTAGCTTCGCCAACTCTTATAGATCTTGGAATCTGCATTTTGAATATCTTCATGCCATTCTCATACGCCTCAGTAACTTCAGCGCAAACCTCCTTGTGCAGATTTGTTTGCATATCGCACATAGTCATCAAGATTCCTTCAAACTTAATCCCAGGATTAATTCTTTTTCTAATCTTCAAAATGGTTTTTGTTAGATCTGTCAGCCCCATTGTTGCATAATACTCAGGATTAATAGGAATGATGACGCTATCGGCTGCTGAAAGAGCATTGATTGTCAATGGACCAAGTGAAGGGTTTGTATCAATGAGAATGAAATCATAATTCTCACGCAAAGGCTCCAATATATTAGAGAGAAGTTTCTCACTCCCCATTTCCATTCTCAGGTTTGCTTCAACAACGGACAAATGAATACTGCTTGGCATAAAATCAATATTGCCATGAGCGTAGATGTACTCACTTTGATCAGGAAGTCCTTCTTCATCCATTGCCTTATTCATTACATCAGCTATTGTTGTTTGGACTGACAAGTTTTCATCTGAAAACGACGCCGTCAGATTGGATTGTGGATCAAAATCAACTGCCAAAACACGTTTGCCGAGTTCTCCAAGAGAATATGCTAAGTTCCTGACACTGGTAGTTTTGGCGACACCACCTTTTTGGTTCGCCACTGCTATTATTTTGCACATTCGTATCTAAACCTCCTCATTATTGCCGTCAATCTGCTAATTTAGGCATAAAAAAATTGGACTACATCAGTGAAACCCTTGCGTTTAAAAGGTTTACTAATTTAGTCCAAGTATAACAGCGTCATCTGATATTGCATAAAGAATACAAATTCCTAGAGCTAAAGCTAATCTTCTGTATCCATATAACCCACTTCTCCTCAGAGCATTTAAAGCCAACACTCCAAGTACCAAATAGGCAATAAAGTGAGCATTTTTTCTTACAATATGGTTGAAACTCCCTATATCAAAGTTTGTATTAGGAATAATCTTCTCTATTATTTTTATAATAATCTCTGTTATTCCTGTACTTATCTGACTGGATTCTTTGGCAATTTGCGATGACATATTAAAAATAAGCACCATCCAAAGAATCACAGCTGTCCAGGAAAGAATTTTCTTAAGCGTCATATGATGTAATTTCTCCCTATTCAACAAACTCATAATTGTCAATAAATACCTCCCAGTATTTTCTCGGCACAAAATACTCCATCCATCGCAGCAGAAATGATTCCTCCGGCGTATCCGGCTCCCTCTCCACAGGGATAAAGACCCTTGATGCCTATGGCCTCAAGGCTGTCGCCTCTTATAATTCGTACAGGTGAAGAACTGCGTGTTTCGGCCCCCGTCAGCAGCGCGTCGGGATATGCAAAGCCGGGCATCCAAATGCCCATCTCTGAGATAGCTTGCCGTAGCGAGCTTGTGATATAATCCGGCAAATAGGAATCCACACTGGCAAACTCAGTTCCTGGCAAGTAGGTAGGCAGCACATCCCCCAAAGCCGTTGTATTGCGATTATGGAGAAAATCCTCCAGCCTTTGAACTGGCGCTTTATAACCTCCACCACCCGCTGCAAATGCTGCTGCTTCTATCCTGCGCTGAAACACCACACCAGCAAGAGGATGGTCCGTTCCGAGATCCTTTTTCTCAATAGTCACTAAAAGTGCACTGTTGGAATTTCTACCATCTCGGTTAAACTCACTCATTCCGTTTGTTACCAGGCCATTTTCTTCGGACGCCGCCGCAACTACTGTCCCCCCTGGACACATACAGAAAGTATATACGCCCCTCCCATTTTGCAGATGCACTACCATCCTGTAATCGGCTGCACCAAGCTCGGGGTGTCCGGCGAATTTGCCATACTGAATTTTGTCTATCATCTCCTGAGGGTGTTCAACACGTACCCCCATCGCAAAGAGCTTTTGCTCCATATGAACGCCGCTAGTAAGCAGACTTTCGAAAGTATCACGTGCGCTGTGTCCTATGGCCAAAACAACATTGTCTGTAGGAAGTTCGGTATAATTCCCATTTTCTACAAAGCCTACAGCTATTACCTGTCCATCCTTACGAAGTATTTCTGTTAATGTTGCGCTAAAGTGTACCTCTCCGCCCAAGCTTATAACTTTTCTCCTAATTCCCTTAACCACTTCATTCAAACGATCAGTTCCGATATGTGGTTTTCCAAGATACATGATTTCAGGCGGTGCGCCGGCCTCTACAAACTCGCTGAGAACCTTCATTTTACGGGAATCTATTTTTCCGATTTTAAATTTTCCATCAGAAAAGGCACCCGCGCCACCCTCTCCGAACTGCACATTGTTATTGGTGTCCAGAACCCCAGTCTGCCAAAATTTTAAAACGCCTTGCCTGCGACTATCCACATCAAGGCCTCTCTCCAGCAGAATGGGTCTTGCCCCTGCTTGCGCCAGAATCAGTGCTGCAAACATCCCCGCCGGACCGCAGCCAACAACTATAGGGCGCTCTTTCAATTTTTTTTCCTTCGTCACGGTGTACATTAACACTATTTCTTTAGATATGCATTTGTCCTTGTTCAGTGAAATTACTTCATTTTCATCTCCTGAAATCTGCACAACAATGGTCATATTGAAATGAACGTCTTGTTTGTTGAGCGCATCTATTGAACGTTTTACAATACTGATATTCTCAATACGACTTTGCTCGATATGAAGCCTTTTTGCTACAATGTCCTCTAGCACTTTCAAATCATACATAAGCGGTATTATTAAGTTTGTTATTCTAATCATTAGCACGAGCCTCCTTACGTATTTAAAAATGCTTACCAGAAATCCATTCACACTTCAGTTTACTATTTACTTACCAAAATCTATCCAATTACATTGTTCGACGCAAGCTCTCATACTCCTTTTTTTAGCCAAATTCCTTTATGAGTTATCAACGCTATAAAAATTGAATACTTCGTCTTAGTTGAGCATAGTAGAAGTTCAGCAAGGTGGAGGTGGGGTGGGGTGTGGCAACCTTCTTGAAAAATAAAATAGACCACCTGATATTGGCAGCCAAATCCTTTCCCTAATAAAAAGCTTATTTGTTTACTGTTCTGAATTTCATCTTATGAATGTAGCGTTCTCCCATAAGCTCCAGATATATCTCGTACATAATCTGACCAACTCTCTCATTTGTTGGCTGCATTGAAGCTGAATGTAACAGCACCATAATGTGCATAGGGACATCCCATATAGAGTAATCAATATTAGGTATTAAATAAAACCCGGCTTTTTCGTAAAACTCAATACGTTTTATACGAGTGAACCTTTCCCCTTGAGTTAGCGAGTTCTCAGGCTTTTCAACTTCAACAATAATGCCCTGTTTGCCCGAATATATTCTGCTCAATTCTTTAAGGAAGACTGACCCAATTCCATGCCCCCTGAATTCCTCATACACTGCTAACAGGCTGATAAGAACATACCCATTTGTATTTCCATCTGTACAAATAGAGTATGCAACATCATCATGTTCACCTTCACATAGAATCAACCCTTCTTGAACACCTTTTTGGAGCTGTTGTAATATAACATCGTATGGTGCGTACTCCCCTGGCGCAAAATCCCTTTCAATACGATTAAATATCTCCTTGAATTCTTGATCCTTCATTCTACGAATGGTATTGTCTATCATACTTTTTATCCTTTTTAAATTTGAGGCATGAATTATTTTTTATTTACTTAGTTTGATCAATATTGAAGCTTACTATATATTCTATGTTCTCAACTTTAGATAAGCCTGGATTTTTATCATTCCATTTTCCCAAAAGTCCAAGCTCATTTATCATAGATTCAAAATGGCACATTGCAATCCCTATATCTAATCTTTGTATATCAAAAACCGATACGTTTCCATATCCTTTGTTTCTGCATAAGAAAAAGTGAAAGCTATTTCCGTCCTTAACTATTCTCCAAGGCTGTTTGTTTGAAGCTGAAGGTGCTATTCTAACCATGTCAAGAGCCCCTTTAAACTTCTCTACATCCTTTTTATTAAGAGGCTTATTAAAGTCTTTATCAAAAAACAGTTCCACCCAATTCTTTCTATTCTTTGATCCAGCAGCCATAACCATTATTGTGTCTAAAAGACTTCTGTTTTCTTTAGCATATCCTACTGGAGTTATTACTGGTATCAATTCATTTTCCTTTAACCCTACTGCTTTTCCGAATTCTGCCCTTTTAAATGTTCCTCCAAGCCAACAGGTCCCTAAGCCCAGTGATGTTGCATATAATATAACTTTTTCAAAAGCGTATCCTAAATCCTCCTCATATCTGTTTCCTTTCTCTACTGCTGCACAAATAAAGGTCTTAGCTCCTTTAATAACTCCATAAGTTCCAAGTTTCAAATCCGAACCTATATTGTTCATATCAACTATTTCAAATCTCATTTTAGTATTGAAGGGTGATTTTACATTATCCGTTAAATTGGTTAACTTTTGTCTTAATTCTTGTGAAATTGGCTCATCTTTGTAAGTTCTCATGGACCTTCTCTGTAATATTACTTCTCTTATATTCATGAAATCTTCCTCCTTAGGTAAAGTAAAACATTTGGTTTATACTCTATATAGCACTGTTACACACTCCACATGTGTTGTGATAGAAAGATGATACTAATACGCAGAATTAGAGTTTTGTATAAAGATACGATCCCCTAAACAAGGGGTCGCTATTCAATTACTATTTTTTACTTGTTACTTTTATTATTTCAGTACTCACTTTTCCTTAACCAGTTGAAATAACTGCAGATACTTTAAATAAATACTTTGATGGCTTCCTTAAGTTTGGAATTTGCATATGCTTCATCCCCTTCTAAAGAGATTGATCTTTCATATTGGCGATTTACAGGAGGTAAGAATGTAAAAACCATTACGAATACAATTGATTATAATTATTAAGTTTATGTGGTATCATTTTAACCTCCATTACGCCGCTGTCGCTGGCGTCACAAATAGTAATGAAAATGGTGCGCGACTTTCACCATTTTGTTATAATTATACTTAGGAGAAGATACACTACAAAGCACGGTGAGGTGAGTCGTAGATTACTTT
>DATCID010000054.1:0-26348 GCA_036507975.1 Ruminiclostridium sp. | reverse complement strand
TAGAAATCAATTAATTAAACAAAAAAATTATGAAGATGCAGACTTACCTACAAATCAAACGCTAAACAATAAAATAACTAAACTTGGCTATAAACTTAAGAAAGTACAGAAGGTAAAACCACTAAAGAAACTTGAGCAAACGCCTGTTATACTGCTTGCTTTAGCAAGGCAAGTATTATATTCATACAAGGTATACCGCCTCCGGAAGCATCCGCAAATTGAGTATCTGAACCAAGATAGAACATGTACCATTGACCGTTATCACTACAAATAAACTTAATTTTCTTATTAACATAAATTACCTCCGTTATCTCTTATGATTTATTGATTATACCTGGAATAGGCGTTTTGATGCCTATTTCAGGTATAGTAAACCATTTATTGGACTTTTATAATCTGCCACTGCTGATTATAGTTAATAATTGCACCATCGTCATATTGCTGGATTAAGTTGCCATCTGATAGTGATCCGTTTGTGTTATCCAAAACCTTACCGCTTGCACGGCACATAATTTTATAATACCCATTTCTTATATCTTGCACAGTCCACTGTTGATTTATATTATTTACTGCATTGTCGTCATACTGCTGAATTATCGTACCGTTGCTTGTAGATCCGCTCGGATCATCCATAACCATGTTGCTTGTGCGGCATATCAGCTTGTAATATCCATTTCCAAGGTCAACAATCTTCCATTGCTGGTTGGTATTATTCGCCGCATTATCTGCCCACTGTTGTATCTGAGCACCACGATTGCTTGTTCCGCCATTATCAAGCACCTTTCCGCTTGTTCGGTTTACGATTTTGTAATATGAACTCGAATCAATTCCACCTAGAGTGCCAAAAACATTGACTTCATTTATACTCCACCAGTTACTTGCACTGCCCGTCTGAACTATCTTGATATATCTGGCAGTCTGGCAAGAATATATATCATCAAATACTAAATCAAGGTCATCTGATGTCCCTGCTCCACTAGCAATGGCACTTCCCCAATTAGTCCCATCATTGGATACATAAATTTGATAGCCTCTCGGATAGTCACCATTTACTGAATTTAGCAATATCCTTGTTATGTATTTGGTTGAACCCATGTCGATCGTAAACCACTGACCATTTGCTTGGGGCTGACCTGTACTCCATCTTGTAGCGGCATCTCCATCTTTCGCATTTCCAACTACACCGCCTGATGAGACTTGAGAACTAGCATTAACTGTCCATCCTGTTTTGTCGATTGCCGGGTAGGTTACTTTCTTGTAATAACCTTTTTTTGCTACATTAGGAATTGGATCCCTACCAAATGTAGTATTGTTAAAGGTTATAGTGCCGGTTTTGCCATATAAGTAGTTGAACTGACCGTTTGCGCCATAAGCTATATCACATGCCCCACTCAAAGCGTATGATCCGTTTTCATTAGCACAATATGTATATCCTTCAGGTGCACCCGTGAATACAGAATTATACCAGAAATCGCCCATCTTGGCGTATCCCGTAGTATTGGGATGACAGTCGTCAGAAAGATCACTTATTGTAATTGAGGAATTTATATCTACCAAGGAAACCGGCTTTCCTTGTAAAACTTTGCTTGGAATCAATCTTTTCATTTGAGCGTTATAATCATTTGCATTAGCATTCCAATTAGCAACTTTATTAGGAGTAATTGTAGCTACATATAATTTACCACCTACAGGTAGTTTTTCACATATCAGGTCAATCAATGTACTTAATGAATTTATTGTATCTTGTACAGTCCGTCCCGCATAAAAGTCGTTTGTTCCTATCTGAAGAAGTATAATATCAGGTTTGTAAAGGTCCATCCAACTATTTATATTAGTTAACAACTGATCAGTCTTCCATCCTCCGTGTCCCTCGCATGCTTTATACGGAAGTGATGTTGGACCTGATGAGACCGAACCTACAAAAACAACATCTTTATTGTTTGCATTTAAATCCTGCCAAAGTCTGGTTCTATATCCTCCTTTAGTTATAAAACTATCACTAGTCCAATAGCTTTCTCCATATGTTATAGAATCCCCGATAGGCATAATCTTTGGCCAAGTATTAAAAGGAAGTGGTTTCGCCTTAACTTCCAAATTGTCAAACACTGCTGATTCAGCCGTTGTCGCTTCTCTAAATCCTACTCCACCGCCACCAAAGGTTCTATCTATCGTTGTGTCAATCAAGCTGCCATTGAGATATGTTTTTATGGTAGAGCCTATTGCCTCAATTTGAATATGATATGATGTATTAATAACTATTGAACAAGGTACTTCCTTGATAAGAGACAAGCTGCCATTCACTTTCTTGTACGGTCTCAATTTGCCGCTAACAAGCTGCCACATATAGCAGTTGTTAGCATCTTGATTCCTGAATACAATGCCTGCAGCACCATTAGTAATTTTAGCATCCACATCCAATGTAAAATTTGTCCAATCAGTACCTAAAGCCGTACTTAAGCTCTCATTATTGGTAATAGTCAGTTGTCCGCCACTAATTGCAGCATTGGAAGTGTTATTCCACAACACAAGATTACTATCGAAATAATCCGATAGCAACGGATTCCTTGCAGAAACCTTTATATTGTCAAAATCAGCCGTTTCAGAACCGATTTCTCTGCAACCTACTTTTCCGCTGCTAAAGGTATTATCAAGCGTAATATCTACAAGGCTTCCATTTACAAATGTTTTGATTGTAGCACCAAATGCATCAATGGTTACATGGAACGGAACATCTGTGGCAATTCCACACGCAACACTCTTTATAACAGTCCAACTACCATTAACCTTTTTGTGTGCATTCAAGTTCCCATTGGAAGAAAACTGCCACATATAGCAGTTGTTACTGTCTATTCCCTTGAAAACAATTCCGGCAGCAGCATTTATTATATTTACGTCGGCATCGAAGGTAAAATCCGTCCAGCCTGCCCCATCAACACTTCTCAGATCTTCATTGTTGGTAACCCGGAGTGCTGTCGAGCCAACAATGGAAGTATTTTGAGTATTAGCCCACTTGCCAAGCCCATTACTAAAGTCTTCTGTTAAAAGCGGAGCTAGTGCAGCTTGAACCTGCACATTATCAAAGGTCCCTGTTTCACCGCCATATTCTCTAAAACCTATGTTCCCACTGCTAAATGTCTGATCTATCGTTACATCCACAAGCATCTCGTCAATATAGGTCTTAATAGTTGACCCCACCGCTTCTATTCTTACATGAAAGATATTTTGGGCTGCTATCGCTGTAATTACATCATTCTTTAAACTGGTCAATGTTCCGTTTACCTTTTTTTGAACTCTTAAATTACCGGAATACAACTGCCACAAATACCCATTATTGGAATCCGGACTTCTAAAAACAATACCTGCTGCTCCGTTAACGTTAAAACTTACATCTACATCAAGAACAATGTCTGTCCATGTCGAACCTGCTGTGCTTCTCATAATCTCATTGTTTGTAATCACGAGTTTTCCATTTGTAATTGTCGCATTTGTTGTATTCTGCCATTGGTTCAGGTTACTGCTGAAATCTTCTTTAAACTGAGTTGTTGCAGCTTCAACAGAAGTTGAAAAAGATCCAATGCAACCACTAATTAAAAGCACCGCTACTAACAAAATTGAAAATTTTATTTTCATCATTTTCTTACCCCTTAACCTTTTATATTTTACTGATTATACCTGGAATAGACGTCAAAGCGCCTATTCCAGGTTAAGTAAATCATTTACTGGACTTTTATAATCTGCCACTGCTGATTATTGTTACTACTTGCATTGTCGTCATATTGCTGAATTATCGTACCGTTGCTTGTAGATCCGCTTGGGTCATCCAAAGCCTTACCGCTTGTACGGCAAATAATTTTATAATACCCATTTCTCAGATCTTGTACAGTCCACTGTTGATTTATATTATTTACTGCATTATCGTCATACTGCTGAATTATCGTACCGTTGCTTGTAGATCCGTTCGGATCATCCATAACCATGTTGCTTGTACGGCATACCAGCTTGTAATATCCATTTCCAAGGTCAACGATCTTCCACTGTTGGTTGGTATTATTCGCTGCATTATCTTCCCACTGTTGTATCTGAGCACCACGATTGCTTGTTCCGCCATTATCAAGCACCTTCCCGCTTGTACGGTTTACGATCTTGAAGTATGAACTCGAATCAATTCCACCTGGAGTGCCATAAACATTGACTTCATTTATGCCCCACCAGTTACTTGCACTGCCTGTCTGTACTATTTTGATATATCTGGCAATCTGGCAAGAATATGAAGCATCTAATGTTATATCAAGGTTATCTGATATTCCGGCTCCACTAGCTATGGCACTTCCCCAATTAGTCCCATCATTGGATACATAAATTTGATAGCCTCTAGGATAGTCACCATTCGATGATTTTAACAATATCCTTGTAATGTATTTGGTTGAACCCATGTCAATTGTAAACCACTGTCCATTTGCTTGGGGCTGTCCTGTACTCCATCTCGTAGCGTAGTTTCCATCTTTCGCATTTCCAACTACATCACTTGGCGAAACTTGAGAACTGGCACTAACTGTCCATCCTGTTTTGTCAATTGCCGGGCTGGTTGCTGTCTTGTAATAACCTTTTTTTGCTGTTCCGGAAATAGGATCGCCGCCAAAGGTAGTATTGTTAAAGGTTATAGTGCCAGTTTTGCCATATAAGTAGTTGAACTTACCATTTGCACCATAGACCACATCACACGTCCCACTCAAAGCGTATGATCCGTTTTCATTAGCGCAATAGGTATATCCTATCGGGATGCCTGTGTAAGCCGCCAGTGCTGAATTTTCCGCTTTTGGATTGGAAAGGGTATAGCTGTGTGTACCGGTAGAACTCATAACCGCTTCAACATTACCGTTTGAGTCGGAAGTAATGCTGTTATTTGACCCATCTACATTTACTGTATAAGAAGTATTCGCATCCTGATTTATGAACCTTACCCGTATATTTGTAGGAAGGCTGCTAGCAATAATGGAATATGAGTAAAGACTGTTATACTTAACTGAGATTGTCTGTCCGCGCCATGTATATTTAACTGTTGAGCCTACCATTGAAGGACTTATAAATGGGGCTATAACAAGCTCATTATACTGGGGTTGGAAACCATAGGCATATGTATACAATCCATATACCGGCATAACCTGGCTTGTAAACCACCGTTCATAACCTACATCCGTTACGCCGTCACGAGCGTAGGCACCATTCCCGTAAAAACCATTTCCTGTTGCGCTGATATCTAAGTAGTTCTTAATATAATCTTGCATCTTGCTCCTATCACCCAAGTACGGGAAAGCAGCGTAAAAATCACCATCCGAGCAAGGATACCATCCTCCATCCTCTCCTCCCGGGGTATATTGTGCAAGCCCTTGTACATAAGCAGGACGGATAGTAGTCCAGTTGAAGGGATGAAACTTTCCGTTATAGTAGGCAACTTCAGCCTCTACGCCCTGAGCAATTGCTTTCTTTTTGTCAGCAGAAATTATATCTGTTTTAACCGCTTGTGCCTGGGCAGGAATATAACGTACATCTGCATTGCCGGTGCCCATTAATACTGAATTTGTATCAGTAGACCAGAACCCACCATCACTTACATTCCTACTGTAATTAGCCTTTATTGTTGCGGCTATACTTTCATACTGTGCTGCCTTTGTTGTGTCGTTTAATACATTTCGCTCAAGCTGTGCAAATTTAACCATAGAGTCATATAGCTGTGCTGTACAGTATGAGCAGTATGTACCCCTTGACTGCTCCCAATAACAGTTCTCAGCAAATTGAAAATCGAGTTGATGATTCTTAACAAAATAGTAATGATTTTGGTCGCAGAAGGTAGCAACTTCATATGATATAACATTTTCCATAGATGTCTTCATCGTTTGTAGCCATGAAGTATCTCCAGATAAGTAATATGCTCTTACCGCGCCAAGCACGTAACCAGACCATTGATCTGGATGGTCATATCCCCATGTCATCAATTCCGCACCCGGAGTTGATCCGTTAACACTTCCGTTTGCCCCTACGCAATATTGCCGTATGAGGTCAAGCGAAGATTTCAATGAATTAATAGCTTTAGAATTATCTCCGGGGAAAATTGAAAATACTTGAGGTACCCAGTCCAACTCAGAGGTTAATATCGATGCCTTGGTCTGGGCGCATCCGAAAAAGCCTCCCATTCTTTTATCCATAACTACAAATCTGGCTAAATCGTTTATAACATGCGATAACTCTTTTCCATCAATTCCATTTATCGTTCCGATGTCATAGTAGTTGCTGTAATTATCCGGGCTGAATACCATCGTAACGGTATCATTCTGTCCGTTTGAAACACTTACATTACTGAATATGTCGCCACCGTCACTTCTTCCCATACCATACATATCCAACGCGCCATTCGCTCCTGTAGTATAACCCCAAGGAGCTGAACCCGTCGCATATGTCATATTTGATGCTGAAGTCTCAATAGCCGTTTGCAACGCACCGCTGCTTGTCCTCCTAAGTTGGGTCACCCTTCCCCTATCAAGTGTGTCGTGGTTTGTAGTGGTGTCTACTTTAAGAGCGGTTGCATTGGCATCGTTGCTTAGCATTGAGAACGATACCTGCTCCTGTCCAACCGCAATATTTGTGTTGAGATTGTCACCTGCAACTATCCATTTTTTATCTGCTCGTCCAAGGTTATTTGCTTTCCCTGCAATCGGGAAGTTGCCTGCACTGTCCTTCCACCTTATATTTTCGAAAAGGCTTGGCGTCCAATGGATCATCGGTGTTCCCTGCATATTTACCGTATATGCACCATTGTAGGTTCTGCTTAATTTTAAAGAAATATTTGCATCGCTGCAGGTAAATGTCCAGGTCTCATTTGCAACCGAGGTTGAAAATGTTGCCGTAACTACACTTCCATTTACGCTCACGCTTGGAGAAGTTCCAAGAGTCTCTGTCGTAACCCAGGTGCCGCTATTTTTCACTACCGAATACATGCCGGCTGAATCCAAGGTTTCACGCCCGTTAACAACAAACGAAGTTATTTTTACTTTAGCATTGTAGTTAAAAATCATTTTGTAATTTGAACCTGTCATAGTAACTACTTTGTTCGTAGTATCGTTACTAACAGTCGCTGCATACACTGAAACTTGAGGTACTATTACCATCATTAAAACCAATGAAAACGCAATAAAAGCCGATATTACTTTTCTTGACATTCTTTTGACCTCCCAATAAACTAAATTTGCATCCAAGTACTTGAAATTTCCTTACCTAATAATAATTTTAATATCACCCCCTTATAACTTTCTATATTTTATTTAATCCTTCCTTTTATAATTATATTTTACATACTATAGACATTTAGATTAAGTAGGTAAATTACATTAATGGTTAAAAAAATTCATCACTTTTGTTATTTTATGATTATTCTTTTACATTTTTATAAAATCTTGTGTGAATTTTTCTTTATGATGTATTGTATTTAGGCAAATAGACTCAATTTTCTAATTAACACACCATTACCTCCATTAATTTTCAATTATCTCTAAAAAAACTGAAATAGGCATCAAAACGCCTATTTCAGTTTAAGATAGATATTTACTGTACTCTAATAATCTGCCACTGCTGATTATAGTTACTCATTGTATTATCTGTCCACTGCTGGATTTTGTTACCGTCTGCCGTCGATCCGCCTGAGTTATCGAAAACCTTTCCGCTTACACGGGATGTTATTGTATAGTATCCACTTTTTAGATCTTTCACAATCCATTGTTGATTGTTATTCGTTGATGCTTGGTCTGTATACTGCTGAAGTATCGTACCGTCGTTTATAGATCCGTTCGGTAGATCTAGGGCCATGTTGCTTGTGCGGTTTACAATTTTGTAATACCCATTTCCTAGGTCAACGATCTTCCATTGCTGGTTGGTGTTATTTGCCGCATTATCTGTCCATTGCTGTAGCTGAGCTCCAAGATTGCTTGTTCCTCCATTATCAAGCACCTTTCCGCTTGTTCGGTTTACAATCTTGAAATATGAATTCGAATTCATTCCACCAGCAAACCCAAAAACATTGGCTTCGTTTATGCTCCACCAGTGGATTGGATCACTGCCGGTCTGCACTATCTTTATATATCTGCCGTTCGGGGATGAACATGAGATATCGAATATAATATCAATGTCATCTGATTTCCCAACACCGCTTGCGACAGCACTTCCCCAATTAGTTCCATCATTGGATACAAAAACCTGATAGCCTCTAGGATAGTCGCCATTCGATGAATTTAACAATAGCCTGGTAATGTACTGGCTTGAACCCATGTCAATGGTAAACGACTGTCCATTTGTCTGAGGCTGACCGGTACTCCATTTCGTAGTTAAGTTTCCATCTTTCGCATTTATTGCGGGAAAACTTGCATCAGATTGAGAAGCACTAACTGTCCATCCTGTTTTGTTAATTGCCGAGCTGGTTACTTTCTTGTAATAACCTTTTTTTGCTACTCCAGGAATAGGATCGCCGCCAAATGTTGCATTATTAAAGGTTATTGTATTGGTCTTGTTATACAAGAATTTGAACTGACCATTTGCGCCATAGGCTACATCACACGTTCCATTCAAAGCATATGTTCCGTTTTCATTAGCACCATAGGTATATCCTGTAGGGATACCTGGAGAAATTTTATAGTAGCCTTTTTTCGCTATTCCAGATATAGGATCGCCACCAAAGGTAGTACTATTAAAAGTAATTGAGCCTGTTTTTCCATACATGTAGTTGAACTTACCATTTGCACCATAGGCCACATCACATGCCCCATTTAAGGCATACGTTCCATTATCATCAGCACAATAAGTGTAACCCGCAGGTACTGAATCTTCCGCCTTTGGATTTGAAAGTGTATAGCTGTGTGTACCTGTAGTGCTCATAACTGCTTCAACATTACCGTTTGAATCTGAAGTAACGCTGTTGTTTGTTCCGTCTACATTCACTGTATACGAAGTATTAGGATCCTGGTTGATAAACCTTACCCTTATATTTGTAGGAAGGCTGCCTGCATTAATTGAATACGAATAAAGACTGTTATACGTAACTGAAATTGTCTGTCCACGCCATGTATATTTAACTACTGAACCTACCATATCAGGACTAATGAATGGTGCTAAAACAAGCTCATTGTACTGAGGTTGGAAACCATAGCCATAAGTATATAATCCCCATATAGGCATTACCTGGCTCGTAAACCACCTTTCAAAGCCAACATCCGTTACACCGTCACGAGCGTAAGAACCTGAACTGAAGAAGCCATTTCCGGTTGCACTAATATTTAAGTAATCTGTAATATATTTCTGCAAAAGGTTTCTGTCTCTCATAACCGGGAATCCAGCGTATAATTCCCCTTCCATACACGGATACCAACCCCCGTCTTCTCCTCCCGGGGCATATTGTGCATATCCGTCTATCCATGGCTGGATAGCCGTGTAGTTAAATGGATGGAATTTTTCGTTATAATAAGCTGCATCGCTCTCCATTCCATCAACAATCGCTCTTTTTTTATCATCAGAAATTATATTGACCTTCAATGCTTCTGCCTGTGCAGGCATATAGAGTACATCTCTGTTGCCGGTGCCCATTAATACGGAATTTGTATCAGTAGACCAGAAGCCACCGTCACTAATATTCCTACTGTAATTTGCCTTTATTGTCGCAGCTATAGTTTCATACTGACTAGCCTTTGCTGTGTCGTTTAATACGTTTCGCTCAAGCTGTGCATATCTAACCAAAGCATCGTATAGATGTGCGGTACAGTATGAGCAGTATGTGCCCCTTGACATCTCCCAATAACAATTTACTGTGCTTGTAGATTCAAGATAGTGATTCTTAACAAAATAGTAATGACTTGAGTCACAGAAGTTTGTTAATACATACGACAAAACACTTTCCATAGACGGTTTCATATTTTGCAGCCATGCAAGATCTCCCGTTAAATAATAATCGTTGATCGCGCCAAGCAAATATCCTGTATGCATGTCCGGATAATCGGATCCCCATGACATTTGTACCGCATCTCCAGGAGTAGAGCCAAAACAATTCCCGTCTGATTTTATGCAATATTGACGCATTAAATCAAGTGAACTTTTTTGTGAGTTTATCGCATTTGTATTATTCCCGGGAAAAAGTGAAAACACTTGAGACATCCACTGTTGTTCAGCGTTCAATATAGCAGACTTAGTCTGTGCGCATCCGAAAAAGCCGCCCATCCTTTTATCCATAACTGCGAATCGACCTATATCATTAATAATATGTGATATTTCGTTTTGATTAACACCCTTTAATGTTCCGATATCATAATAAGTACTGTATGTATCAGGACTGAATACCATGGTGACGGTATCATTCTGACCGTTTGTGACATTAACATTGTTAAAAATGTCTCCGCCATCACTTCTTCCTATCCCCAACATATCCCATGCAAGATTATTTCCTGAAGTGTAACCCCAAGGAGCTGAACCTGTCGCATATGTCATGTTTGACGCTGAGGTCTCAATCGCCATTTGCAGTGCTCCGTTGCTTGTCCTCCTCAGTTGCGTTGTCCGTCCCCTGTCAAGATTATCATGGTTAGTAGTAGTATCTACTTTAAGGGCAGTTGCATTTGCATCGCTGCTCAGCATGGAAAACGATACCTGCTCCTGTCCGACAGCAATATTTGTGTTCAGATTTTCACCTGCAACTATCCATTTATGGTCCCATCTTCCATAATTATTTCCTCTTCCGCCAATCGGCATGTTGCCGGCGCTGTCCTTCCACCTTATATTCTCGAATAAACTTTGCGTCCAATGGATCATCGGTGTTCCCTGCATATTAACTGTATAAGCGCCGTTGTAGGTTCTGCTTAATTTTAAAGTAACATTTGCGTCACTGCAGGTAAATATCCAGGTCTCATTTGCAACCGAGGTTGAAAGCGTCGCCGTAACTACACTTCCACTTACGCTCACAGTTGGAGAAGCTGTAAGTGATTCCGTCGTAACCCATGTACCATTATTTTTCACTGCCGAATACATGCCAGCAGCATCTAGGGTTTCACGCCCGTTAACAACAAACGAGGTTATTTTTGCTTTAGCATTGTAGTTAAAAATCATTTTGTAGTTTGAACCTGTCATTGTAACTACTTTGTTAGCAGTATCATTACTGACAGAAGCCGCATACACCGACACTTGTGGCACTATTACCATCATAAAAACCAATGACATGGCAACAAGATATGAAATTACTTTTTTTAACATACTTATAACTCCTCCTAAATTTTAATAGTATTAAATCCCATGGAATTTCCTAAATTTGTAGTCTTTTTAAAAGCCACCCCAAACTTACTACATTTTATTTGTCAACAGATGGTCTCTAATTCTTACCGATTAATAACTTAAAATCTTGATTTGGTTATATTAAATGAGGTTGTCTAAGATTCTTTTCATAATGATATTTTACAAACAAAACATAATTAATATAAGTAGGCAAATTCCACTAATGGTTGAATAAATTCATTATTTTTGTTTTTTACCTATCTTTATGTTAACAATAGGTCAGATAATTCTTAAGTTATCTTCTGATTCATCTTCTGCCGGTATATATCTAAGCCAATCATAATCAGCGTGATTATTTGTCCGTTCCCTATTTCCCGCAGCATATAATCCTATATATTTACCGGTAAAACAGAAGCTAGTTCATTACACAGAAATTTCGTATAGCCTGTTGCAGCCAATTTAAATTCTTTGCAGTCTAACGAATACGAAAAAGGGTATTTTGATATGCTCCCTTAATGGTAGCGGTGGAAGTGGTACAATAAAGTAGACACCAAGATAAGAGAAAAATGTGAAAGGGTGATCTGCTTTATGCGAAAAAGTTATGACAAGCAATTTAAAATTGTGGCGGTAAAATTAGTACTGGAAGATGAAATGCCTGTTGCTGATGCAACAAAAGCATTATCTATCCATTACAATTCATTATACCGTTGGATAAGTGAATACGAAGAATATGGAGAGAGCGCTTTTTCTGGACATGGGACTGCGCTCTATTCATGCCAGTAATGGAATAAAAAAGCTGAGACAGGAAAACAACGAGTTAATGAAGGAATTAGAACTATTAAAAAAATACCAAGCCTTCTTGAAGCAAAAGAACAAGTAAGATTTCAATATCTGAAAGAAAACCAGGATAAGTACAACATCAAGAAGGCATGTAAAGCTTTAAATGTATCCCGGGCTGGATATTATAAATATTTGAATCATAAACCTTCAAACAGAGATATAGAAAATGAAGTGTTAAGTAAAGAAATAAAACAGATTTTCGAGGAAAACAAGGGCAGATATGGCCCAATACGAATTGCTAAAGTTCTGTATCAGAAAGGAATTCATGTTAACAGAAAAAGAGTATCACGTCTAATGAGAAACATGAAACTCTTTCCAAAAGGATGTCGTTATCACTATAAACATTACAATCAAAAAGTAAATGTCGTTGAAAGACCAAATTTATTAAACCAAGTCTTTGAATCTGATGGCAGAAATAAAATCTGGGTTGGCTACATTACTTATATTCCAACGAAAAAAGGTACTTTATATCTTGCAGTCTTTATTGATATATATTCAAGGAAAGTTATTGGTTGGTCTATGGGCAATCGAATGAAAGATACTCTTGTAATGGATGCATTTATGCAGGCATATGGGAAAGAACATCCTGAAAGCGGTCTAATTGTACATACAGACCAAGGATCTCAATTTACAGGAGGAAAATTCCGCATGCTACTTGTTAAATATGGTGCTATACATAGCAACAGCAGAAAAGGAAACCCTTATGATAATGCACTGATGGAATCCTTCTACAGGACAATAAAAAGAGAGCTTATTCAGGATGCCCGCTACGAGTCGCCTGAACAAGCTCAAAAAGAAATCTTTAAATATATTGAAATATACTATAATACTAAGAGAATACATTCTTCATTGGGATATATCTCTCCATCTCAATTCGAAGAGTTATATTCATAAAATTTGCTTAACTTTGTGTCTACAAAACCTTGACATCTCCACAGTTCTATTATTTTATCTGTCTACCTTTATTGGAGCATATCAATATTTTTAATTCCTATTTTGTACACACTTGTTGTCTTCCGCCGTGAACCATACAAACATTATTTCCATCAACAATCATTCTCTCCGGGTGATTATGTGAAATATAGTAAATGGATAATTTTAGCCTTTTATCCCTCCAACAGTAACGCCCTTTGTAATCTGTTCATTGAGTAATGCATATACTAGCAGTGAGGGTAATGCTGCCAGAGTCATAATCGCAAACTGAGCTGCATAATTTCCTCCATACAAGCCCATGAAACTCATAATTGAGAATGGAATTGTTTTAAACTTATCTGTGTTAAGATAAGTAAGAGCCATAATAAACTCATTCCAACTGTTTATAAAAGTCATTACGCTGACTGTAACGATAGCTGGTTTTGTCAGTGGTGTAATTATTTGAAATATTAGCCTAAATATGCCGCATCCGTCAATAATCGCAGACTCTTCAAGAGCTTTTGGGATTGTTCTTAAAAACGCTGCCATTATAAATATGCCTAGAGGCATCGAAAAGGCAATATATGGAATGAGAATGCCCGGCAGCGTATCCAAAAGCTTAAGCTTGCCAAATAGTAAAAAATTAGGTAATAGTGTTGCATGTATTGGAATCATCATCCCCAAAAGAACTATGGTAAAGCATGTATTCCGCAATTTCCATTCCATTCTTGTAAATGCATAACCCATGATAATAGATAAAAACACTGTTACACTTACCGTCAAAGTATTGATTAAAACGCTATTTAGCAAAAATTTGGGGTACTTTCCTATCGTCCATGCGTCCACATAGTTTATAAACTGCGGCGGACTTGGAAGCTTTAAAATAAATGATCCGAACAAATCATTGCTTGTACAAAAAGAAAAGTCTACTAGCCATATTAATGGGAACAATTGTCCAATTGAATATATTACAATGATAGATATCAAAACCCAGATTACTACTTTTTTCTGACCTATTTTATTCATAAATAAGAACTCCTATTATTCATAATTTCCACTGTTAGTAATCTTATTACTAATCAAGGTCCCCAACAAACAGACTGCTACAAAAATCACCGAAACTGCATTTCCATAACCATACTGAGAATCAGAAAAAGCTTTGGTGTATAAGTAATTAGCTATAAACTGTGTATAATCGCCAGGTCCACCGTTGGTCATTAGAAAAGGCACTTCCATTGTTTTCAAAGCATTGATTACTGCAAGTGTAGCCGCCATACTTATGACCGGCTTAAGTAAAGGGATTAAGATTTTTGTGTAAAGCTTAAAGGCCGAGGCACCATCAATCTTGGCCGCTTCATACATCTCCTCTGAGATTCCTTTTACTCCTGCATAGTAAATCATAACAGCCCAGCCAAATCCCATCCAGCAATTTACAAATAATATGCTTGGTAATGCAGTGTGCGGATTTCCTAGCCAATCTGTCTTTAATACACCAAGTCCCAACAAATCTAAAACCTTATTAAGAAGTCCGAATTGTGAATCAAAAATATTTACCCACATTTTTGCATTTACCATAACAGATATAACGCATGGAATGAATATAATGACCCTAAATATCTTCTCAAACTTACCTGAGAGTTTGTCAAGTATGATCGCAAATGTCAGACTTAACGGATGCTGAAGAAATATGAATGCTAAAGCTAGTAATAAAGCATTCAATAATGACCTGTAAAAGGTAGTATCATTTGTAAGAATCTGTTTGAAATTTTCAAGTCCAATAAAATGTAGATTTCCAATACCTTGAAAATCTGTCAATGCATAAAAACAGCTCATAACAATGGGAACAAAAACTGCAAATAAGAATAGAAGCATGCCCGGGACTACCAGTAAAGATATTGCCAATTTGTTACTTAGAACCTTTGCCATAAAACAATCACCTACCTATTAATATACAAAGGACAGGATTTCATCCTGCCCTTTGTATAAACAAAATATTTTAATTTACAGTCAAATGAATACTTACAATTTATTTCTGAATCTTAGCCGCAGCTGTGTCCAAGTCATCAAGTGCCTTCTCAAGTGTAGCTAATCCTGCTGCATATAACTGTACACCTGATTCTGCTGCTGTTTTAAAGGCAGGATCACCTGAATCATTATATGGTGAGCCACTTATTGACGTTGCACTTGCAAAAATTTCGCTAATATTGTTTTGAATTGCATTTTCTTTGCCTGTTTTATATGCATCAAACTTCTGAGCAGGCATAATAAGGTTCTGCTGCCAGCCAATTTTTGCCCAGTTATCAGGCTTCATCATGTAATTCAAGAATTTAACAGCTTCGTCTTTTACCTTTGAATTCGCTGCAACAGAGTAACCCGAAGCACACCAACCTTCAAGATCTGTATCTTTACCTTTTCCACCATCCATAGCTGGGAATTTAGCAAATACAAGATTTTTCTTAAAAGTATCCGAAAGCTTATCGTTTGAAGCCATTGACATATCCCATGAACCCATATAATACATCGCAGCTTTTTCTTGAGTAAATAAGTTTTGTGCTGCACCATAATCTGCTGAAGTGAAGGAATCTTGGAAGAATTTTGTATCCATCAATGCCTTAAACTGCTTTGCACCTTCAACTATTGATGTATCAGCTGCAAACTTTGTTTTTTGATTTACAGCATCATAGATAACTTGTTGATTTCCTGCTTCCTTAAGCCATATATCATTTAATAACATTGAAACAGGCCATTTATCTTTACCTGCAACTGCGCATGGTATTATACCTTTTGCTCTAAGAGCCTTAGATGCAGCAATTAAATCACTGAATTTAGTAGGATAAGTAACTCCAGCCTTATCAAAAAGAGCCTTATTATAGAACATACCTACAATATATGCAGCAGATGACAAACCGTACAATTTACCATCAATCATATATCCATTATTAGCGCCTGATACAAAATTGTAGCTTTCATAGTCTTTAGGATTAAGTTCTTGAATCAAACCAGCTTTTACAGCAGGTGTTAAGAAACTTGGTTGATTCCAAGTAAACATTACATCAGGAAGTGAGTTGGAAGCTGAATATGCCTTAAACTTTGTCTTGTATTGCTCATCCTGTAAAGCCTCAACTTCTATCTTTACATTTGGATTTTCATTCATGTACTGATCAATTAACATTGTTTCAAGTTTTCCTTCTCTTGCAGTTCTGTCAGGAACAACAGAAAAGAACTTAAGTGAAACGGGTTGCGCAGCTACAGTTGTTGCCGCTACAGTTGTTGCAGTGGCAGTTGTTGCTGTTGTTACTGTACTTCCGCATGCAGCCAAACCTAAAACCATCATGCATGTAATAACAAGGCAAACTACCTTCAAAAATAATTTATTTTTCATTCAAATTCCTCCTCAAATAATTTAAAAATATTTTATTTGTGAATTGATGTTTTCGGATGCGCACCGATTACTATCTTAAAAGCCTGATTTTTATTTAATTAAACCAGGTTGTCTAAGATTCTCTTCATATTTTATATTATACAAACAACAAAAAATTAATATAAGTAGGCAAATTCCACTAATAGTCGAATAAATCCATTATTTTTTTTAACCATTTTTGGAGGAATATTTGTACACAATAGGCATACATACAAAATTCACCCTATTTTTGGTGTGCTTTTTTTTGATTTTGGGTGCATTTTTAGAGCGTTTTAATAATCATTGAGCTTTTACTCAGGTTTCCTATATTGACTGGGGGTCACACCTTTTAATTTCTTAAAAATCTGACTAAAATACTTTTCATCAGAATAGCCTACACTGTACGCCACATCGTATGCTTTTAAACGCACATCTTTAAGTAGTTCACATGCTTTAGAAATGCGTAAATTTTGAATATAATCGACAAAATTACATCCAACAACCTTCTTAAAAAGCATACTTAGATATTTGGGGTTTAGATATACTTCACTAGCTAGAGCCTCTAATGTTATTTCCTTATTAAAATTCTCATTAATAAAATTCAATGCATGTTCAATTATTTTATTACCGGATTTTTTACTTATAACCGTTTCCGCGATTAATTTTATTTTTTCAAGAAGCGAGTCCTTTATCCGTTCCAAAGTATCAAATTTTAAAATAGTGTCAATATATGAAAGATCTGTTCCAAATATGGAGTCGGTAGGAATATTATTTTCAATGCATAGATGATTTAAGGAAAGTACTAGAGATAGACATAACTTTTTTACATATTCTTGCGATAGTGTCCCTATTTGCAGTTTTGAAATATATGCCTCTAGGTTTTCTTTAAGAACTTCGGGTTTACCCTCGTTAAGATTGTTTATAATTTCTCTTTCCGCATTTAACGGGTAAAAGGCCTTTTCATTATGTAACTCTTGATTATCATTATATTTTATTATTATGTCATTACCTAAATAGAAACAGGATTCTAGTGCTATAAAAGCGTCCAAATATGATTGTCGAATATCTTTTGGTTCCTTATAACAATTACCGACTCCTATCGAGGTAGTAACGTTTAAAAATTTAGAGATGTTTGCTTTTAAGGTATTAAATACATCTAAAAATTTATCACTGCTATTATTTTCTGAATTCATTATCACTACAACATCATTATTGCTTTCAAATACTTCGCACTTATAATAGGGCCGTATCGTATCAAAAGTAATATTCTTTATTGCAAACTTAAGTAATTCAATATCTTCGTACCTGCGGTGTTCCGATATTTCAAAGTAATCATTTATTCGTATCAGCACCACAGCAAACATCATATTTTCTAAGTTTATCTTAAGCATATCGAAGTTTTTAACGAATATATCACTATTTTTCTCGTCGACATTTATCATTCTACAAAGAAACCGCTCTTTTAGTAGGGGGAAGCTCTCGTTAAATTGTATTTTAAATCGTTGCAAAACCTCATTACTATTCTGTTCAGCCTCAATTGAGCTTTTGACTTTCAAGACAACTTCAAGGATATCGCGTGACCTGCAGGGCTTAAGTAAATAATCTGATACCCCGTATCGCAAAGCGCTCTGAGCATAGTTAAAATCATCATGCCCACTTAAAATAATTGATTTAATAGGGGTGGCTTTAGAGTTAATTGCTTCAATCACCTGAAGTCCACTCAATCCAGGCATTCTTATGTCGATAAGGAGAATGTCTGGGTGTGTTTCTTTAATTAACTTTAGCGCAGCTTCACCATCTTCTGCTTCACCACAAATCGAAACACCATATGCCTCCCAGTCCACATTAAGTCGGATTCCTTTTCTTATTTCTTCCTCATCGTCAACAATTAATAAATTTATCATTTCCTTCTCCTTTATGGATAACCGACTCTATACTTGAATTTATCCATTTGCTTAAACGACCTAAAACCCAGTCTTTACACAAATGGTTATTATAAAGATTAGAGTTTGCTACCTATAGTACCGGTATATTCCTTTATAGGAACCAGTATTTCTATTAGAGTGCCTTCTCCTATTTTGCTACTGATTTTCAAACTGCATTTATCGTTATACGCAAGCTTTAGCCTTTCATTTACGTTCCTGACAGCATATCCGCCAAGTGAAACTATTGATGTTTCAACATTACTATCATTGTTTGGCAAAAGCAGTTTTTCAAGCTTTTCGGGTTCAATCCCCATTCCATTGTCTTCAATAGTAAATTTCAATAAACTACCTTCTTTGACACCGGTTACAACAATAAGTCCCTCTTTTTTCTTCTTTTCGAGTCCATGAAGAACCGAGTTTTCAACAAATGGCTGTAGGATTAATTTTGGTATAATGTCGTTTAGAATATCATCCTCAATTCTTATTTCATAATTAAGTTTACTTTTAAACCTGATTTTTTGCAAAAGGAGGTAATGTTCAATCAATTCCTTTTCTTTTGAAACCAGAGTGAAGTTTTTGCCACAGTTCAAACTCAGTCTCAACATCCTTGAAAGGGAATAAATCATATCTGCTATCTCGGGTCTGTTAGAGCCTTCTGCCTTCATGAGAATAGTATCAAGAGTGTTATACATAAAGTGTGGATTTATCTGTGCTTGCAAAGCATTTAACTCAGCCTCGCGTCCTTTTATTTGATATATATATACCGTTTCAACGAGTCTTTTTATCTCAGAAACCATGTTGTTATATCCATCTCCAAGTTCACCAATTTCATCTTTATATTTAAAATTTACCCTTTCATCAAAATTTCCTTTTTGAAAATGCTTCATGGATTTACACAACTCTTTTATGGGAGCTGTGAGTAGCGTTGTTATCAAAAGCATGATTGGGAAAGAAAATATGATACAAGAAGTTACCAAAATAACGGTATAGGTTTTTATTGAATTTACTTTACTTGTGAGATCTGCAGCGGATACTGTATAAAAAATGGTCCAATTGAAAATATTATTTCTGCTATATGCGGATAGCGTCTCATTCCCTGTATAGTTATCGACAAAGAATCCTTCATTATTCTTAAGGGTTTTTGACATAAAAAACTTTTTATCCGAAACCTTCGTATAAAAATCGGGACCGCTGTGTGAAACAAGGTTCCCTTCTGAATCGACAATATCAATACTTTCATTGTAGGGATTAGCATTATTAACATATATATTGCGAAGGCTTTTTTCGTCTAAACCTAACACAAGTAAACCAATATTATTTAGGGTATTTGTATTTTTTACAATTTTACCCATAAAAACTCTCGAACTGGAATAATCTTTTATAAAGGGCTGTTTGCCATCCTTGGGTGAAAACCATACGGGAGCTCCTTTGGCGTCAAGGATTTTTTTATATTCCACGCTTCGCTGTATAAAAGAAAATTTGTTCGCACCATAACCTGAGCTTCCGCCATAATATAAACTGGTATTTATGAAATACGGAGTGAAGCTATCATCATTCTTATACAACACCATTAAGCTTATATAACTTTTAGATGCTATTACGTTTTCCATAAATGTCCAAAAAGTATCGGGAGAAATCATGTTTGGTAAATAATGGTTGTCATGTGTTACGTTTTTTTCAGAAATATCCGAATTTAAAATTGTTTGAACGTTTTCATCCAGGCTTACAAAATTAGAAACGTCATTGATGTCCTTTTGCATAAAATTTATACTGCTGTTTATTTGCTTTGTTATTTCGATATTAGAGATACTTACTTTGTTAATAATGCTCTTTTGAGAAATGTAATAGGAATAGCTGCCTAAAATGAGGGATATAGCCAAAATAAGACAATAAAAAGAAATGATGATTTTATATTTTATTCTCAAATTTAGAATGTAATCGAATATTCTCATTTTGCCCCTTATTTTAATCTATAGATAAGCAGATTCTGATAAAAAATATGTAATAATATTATACATTTAGTATAATATTATTGTCAATCAAGAAAGCAATGGGCGTTGTATCAGAGCAAATCTGCGAACTCACTTCCTGCCAACGTTGTCAAGTTTAGTTACACAAATCTGCCCTTTATTCCCTATTTCAATTCCACTGTAACGCTGTGCTCCTGCCCATCTGTAAAAATCGGAAGAATTGTCCCCTGTATTTTCTCTCCGTCAACGGTAAGTTCAACTCTGCTGCTTCCATTATTCAGGTACTCCAGAATATAGGTACAGCCCCTAAAGGTCCTTTTAGCAGTAACGTGCTGCCATTCTTTTGACATTACGGGCGACACCTCTAACCCTTCATAGGTTCTCCGCAAGCCCAAAATCCCTTCATAGAAGCCCCGGAGCGCCCATGCTGAAGTTCCTGTCTGCCATGAAAAACCAACTACATTAAAAACTGAAGAATCGTGCAGCAAATAACAGTTAGTAAAAACATATGGTTCAGTGGTGGTGATACTACTAGGCGTATCCTTACCATCGGGAATCATTTTTCGAATGGAGGCCAGTGCCTCTTCGCTTCGGCCGGCCTTACAGTCGGCCATCACCTTGAAACCACAGGCATGGTGGTAAACGCCACCATTTTCATAGACTCCCGGAAGCATTCCCGACATCCTTCCCACCGGATAATAATATTCTCTGTACGCAGGTTTGCACAACGGAATCCCATATGGCGTTTCCATATCATCCACCGCTGCAAACATTTTCTCCTGATTCTCAGGCAGTACCACATCGCCCAGTACAGACCAGCTTTGAGGATTAAGATAGATATTACCGCCAACAGGGCTGTCCTTGTCACCTACTACACCATACTTACTAAATGCCCTGACATAATAATCTCCATTCCATGCAACTCGGTTTATGATATTGATCAGGTTCTTGCGTTTTCCAAGTAAAATTTCAGCATATTGGTAATCTTTTATGGCATGTGCTAAAGACGCCATTTCATTCAAGGCCCAAGCCACAGCCATAGCCATGAATACTGATTCTGCGTTTTCGTCAGGAATATTCAACGCATCATTCCAATCCGCATAACGGATTAACGGCAAGCCATGAGGTCCAACGCCTTCTGTCAGCCATTTTTCTGCACGCTTCAAATGATCGTAAACCGTTTCACTCCCCTTATCAAAGTAAGGAATCACTTCGTTCAGGAAAGTGAAATCTCCAGTTTCCTTAATTAATTCACATACCGCAAGTATCAACCACATGGGAGGATCTGAATAAGTGTGTTCGTCTATCGAAGGACTCCAAGTCAACATCGCATGTCCATCTGCAAATTGATGGCTGAGGCATTCCCGCATAGATCTCTCTGCCAATACCGTATCCGTATTCAAAAGACCCATAGTTATTTGCGCATTATCACGTACAGCTTTTTTACCAATCATACAAAAACTAACCTGCTTCTGTGCCCAATAGTTCATAATATTATTTATCCGCTCATCCGGCGTCTCAACCCGCAAGGTTCCAAAGCGTCGCAAACCACGTTCAACTGCGGAATGGCATACTACCTCTGCTGTTTTCAAAGCTTCACGGGTTTCTATGACAGCGGTTTCAGGGGTAGTGCTAAAACCGGCAATATAGTATATAGTGCGGCTTTCTCCAGCAGCAAGCTCAATGATATTTTGTAAAACTCCGCTCCGTTCCCGGACAGTAGCACTTGAATTAGTGCAGTTTTTGCCGTTTACCAGGATGTCTGGACGTGCTGCATTCCCGGGAGTTCCATGAAACTTCTCCATCCAACCGTCATAGTAATCTACCTTTTCAGAGGCTGCTAAAAAACCGCTGCAGCGTTCATGCGGCTGAAATGGGTTCTTGCTCCAATTGAAAATGCCATTCAATTCTTCTAAAAAGTAGGTGTTGGTGGTTGTATCCGGATGGTAATAAGTAGGCTGAGTATACCCCCCCAGATCAAAGCGGATAGACGGTATCACGCTAAGAGTTCGCTTTTGTGAAGTTGTATTTTCCAACGTTACCTGCCATATTTCATAGGTTCCCTTTTCCGGGACAGTAAAGAACCAACTGCCTCGGATTCCTTTATATTCCGAAGAAATTCGTGTGTATTCCAAGCCATGCTCACAGCGGTAATTTCCCACCGGGATCATGGTTGGGCTGATGCCAATATTCCAGATTTCCTTGTTTTCCTCATCCCGGAGATAAAGGTAGCGTTGCTCATCCTGAATAAGATCTACATTTTTGGCATCTTCGCTGACATACCTGCTCAAGCCGTGTCCAGTATGGGACACGGCCGCGTGGTAGCCATCATTGTTCCATAATTGATTATACCAATATTTTCCTGTCTTGGGGTCAGTTAGAATAAAAGTACCTCCCTTGCTATTAAACCAATAATTCTTGCTCATTGTCAATCTCCTTTATTCCTGTTTTTTACCCATAACTGAGTTAAGATTTTTCAAATATTATTTATCATTCTACCCTAAAATCCCAGGCAAATCATTGACTTTTTGGCTTTCTTTTTGTACAATTAGGACATTATGAAACAGTTTATTTTGTCAGAGAAATTAATTACAGAAGATTTCCCCTTTTATATGGATATTGGCACCCATTTAGAGAATGTTGATGTTCATACCCACGATTATTTCGAATTGGTTATAATATTAGGAGGAAACGCCATACACCTTGTAGATGATCAGGAATTTCCTATCAAGGTTGGTGATGTGTTCGTTATCAACATTAATTCTTTCCATGGGTATAAGGATGTCCATCAGTTGAAGCTTTGTAATATTATGTTTGACCTTAATAAGCTCATTGACTATGATATTGACTTAAAGAAGCTGTCAGGTTTTCAGTCGCTCTTTATTTTAGAACCTTTTTATAGAAAGCATCATAAATTTGAAAGCAAGTTGGAGCTGGATCCAATGCAAATGATTTATGTAGAGAAAACGCTTTTTCAGCTGCTAAATGAACACGAACAACGTAAGGATGGCTTCAAACCCGTAATACGGACATATTTTATCTTTTTGGCGGCATTCCTTTCCAGGCAATTTACCTCCGGAAAAAATACCGTTTCAGATCAACTATTTTTTCTTGCTAAAGCCATTGCCTATATAGAAAATAATTATACCGAACAAATCCGAATCGATCAGGTGGCCGCCATGGCTTATATGTCAGAAAGGCACTTTCGAAGAGTGTTTCAATTGAACTATCACATGACACCTACCGATTATTTAATTCAATTAAGGCTTAATCTTGCCTGTAGGCTATTGAAGGAAGGCAGCTTCAATATAACCGAGGTCGCAGCACAATGCGGCTATTCAGACATCGGCTTTTTCTCCAAGCAGTTTAAGACCAGACTTGGCAAGTCGCCCAAAGAGTACCGGAAAACTTGAAGTAGTTTTATTGACTTAACATTATTAAAAATTGTTGCCAAATTTATTCGAAGGTTGCATATTTTCGATTTAAAATGGAAATAACTAGCCACAGAAAATAATGGTTTCTACTATTTTTGTGAAGGTTCAGTTGAACCTACCTTATTTTCAAACTTAATCTTTTTTGTATGTAAGTCTAGGAAATAGCTTTTCCTTTTCTTCGGGAACATGGTACTTAGTTTTTAAACGTTTATCTCACATCCGCATTCTATTTTCGGTAAAAAAGCAAAATAGACTATGCAGAATTTTGTCACTTACACAAAATTCTGCATAGTCTAAAAATTGTTGGTTCAGTGAGATCAAGGCTGATTTATAATTACCTGACCCAAATTAGGAACATAATTATAAGTCCCACCCGTTGGGAACCGCACGCTTAAATAGTTTTCACCCGCAGGAATTCCCGTAATTGTATAGACTCGCTTAAGCCAACCTTGACCTATATCTGTATCAGTAACAGTTCCTGTTCTGGTTGTCCAAGTGTTTAATCCTGCCGAAGGCGATGTAACAATTGAAATATCTGCCGGATTTGAAGCTAAAATATATGTAGTAATAGTAGCACCAGAAATGTTCGCTCTATAAGGCCAAGCAATCCATTGCATATTATTATCGTTTGTCGTCCTAATAACCCTACTGGAATCGCCAAAAAATGAAGCGCTGGTCGTATCAAAAGTTAAACCTGTACTATACGTATAGGCCTTTGACCAGTCATTCATGTCATCTTTTAAAGATAAACTCACTAAGCTCCAAAGCTGATTATCTTGACCATTGTCTGTCCATTGAATAGCAAGTGCTCCATCTTGTGTAGAAGTACCTGTAATATCTAGAAGCAAGCCACTGTGCTTGTTCTTGATTTTGCAATATCCTGCTCCCGCATCTATAATTTCCCATAGCTGGTTATCCCCACCATTGTCAGACCACTGGATATTATTAGTTCCCTGATCCATTGAGGCGTGATAAATATCCATCAACTTACCACTATTTACATTTTTGATCTTATAATATCCATTACTTGTATATATGAACTGCCATTTCTGGCTGTTACCAGAGCTATAGGTCCGCTGCTCAATATTGCTTCCATCTGCTGTTGAATCCCCAACTACATTCAAAGCCTTGTTGCTGTTCTTATTTACTATCTCATACATTGCGGTTGAATCCATGAGGGTTGTAATAGTATTTGTGCTGTCTACAGTAAAATTCGAAGTTGCACCTATACCCACACCCGATCTTAAAATAATCTTGCTGTTTTTTATTGAACCAGTTGAGGTAGAACTAGTAACAAAAAGAAGTGCATTTGGGTGACCTGGAGGTGGATTTATCGTATTATTATCAAAAACACAGTTATCAAAATTAATATTCAAATTATCACCATTGTTAGAAAGTATCAGAACCGCACACCCTTCAGAGTCGTGGAACCAGCAGTTTCTAACTGTAGCATTCACATTATTTCCTTCAAAATCAAAGCACTCACCATCTGAGCTGCCATTGCCACGGGTTACAAATCCAAATTCGCTATTTTGCACAGTGATGTTCTTCGAGTTTTGAATCCACGAACCAGCTATTCCTCCTGGGTTAAAATACCCAACACCGATATTATTGACATAAAGGTTGTCATATAATATTGTATCTGTCTGCCCAACGCAGAATTGACACGACTTACCATTAATTCCTTTGCTATTTTTTATTGTCACATTCTTAAAAAAGTACGATTTATTAGAAAAATCCTTATAAATATCCAAGCCATCTGAACATCTTTCAAAGGTACTGTTATCAACAGTAATATTGGACAGGACTTGCCCTGAGTTACTTGCTGTAGTAACATATAATCCGATACCCCACGTATATGAAGAAGCATTAAAATTATTGCAGTCGTGGATATAGCAGTTATCTATATATAGATAATCCTTTCCCAAAACGCCATCCGAATATTGGACATAAATACCCCTATATGCATTACTCACTTCTATTCCGGTTATTTTATACCCGGCTACATCGGTCAAATGTATACAGAACAAACTAGTATCGTCTTGATTTTGTCGACTGATTATAGGCTTGTTTCCTGTACCATATGAGCCAATTGTGATTGGACTTGCTGAAGTTCCACTACCCGTGGGGTGTAATTCTTCGTTCCAGGTATCACCACACTTAAGTAGTAGGCTATCACCGGCAACATATGCTTGGGAAGCTTTAGCCAAAGTCTTCCACGGTGTAGATGAGCTTGTCCCGTTATTGCTGTCGTTACCAGCCGAACTACTCACATAATACGTTGTACCTCCTGCTGCTGATACACTTAGTAAATCAAAGGTTGAAACAGAAATTACAACCAACATAATCTGTAAAAATAAAACTAGTACCCTCTTAAAATTCCGTTTACTCATAACTTTTACTCCTTCTCAATTTATAGTTTTTTTGTTTTTAGTATTACCGAAAATCTGCGTATGAAATTTTTACGCAGATTTTTTGCTAAATTCATCTAAATTTCTTTTGCTTCTTACGATGAATCCTCAAATCTTCATCCAAATTCCACTATTTTTGTCATTGCCTTTCGATAATATTTTGA